>PMOV01000257.1 GCA_003161195.1 Acidobacteriota bacterium
CCGTCGAGGCCGGGCTTGGCGATTAAGACTCGGATTTTTTTTTCAGGCATTCTTAGCGTCTCTCTGCGAACTCAGCGTCTCTGCGTTATCTTCTGAACTGCCGACCGAATTTCTAAGTAATCGCTACTTCTTCGTAGGTGCCGAAGACGTCGCGCAGGGCTTCGCAGATTTCGCCGAGGGTGGCGTAGGATTTTACCGCTTCGTAGATGTGGGGCATCAGGTTGGCGGTGNNTGCAGGATGTCCAGCGGGCGCTCTTCGCTGACGTAGTCGTTTACGCCGACGATGATTTTTTCGCGACGGTCTACTTCCATCTGGTAGCGGTAGCTGGCTTCCGCGATTTCGCGCTGCGGATAGCTGCGTTCGATGGCGGAGACCATGCCGCCGAGGGCGTCGATCTTGGCAATGTAGTCCCACGCGCCGCGTTCGAGTTCGTTGGTGAGCGATTCAACGAAGTAGGAACCGCCGAGAGGGTCGACGGTGTTGGTTACGCCCGTTTCGTGGGCGATCACCTGCTGTGTGCGCAACGCCAGTGTGGCGGCGAATTCCGTGGGCAGCGCCCAGGCTTCATCGAGCGAATTGGTGTGCAGCGATTGCGTGCCGCCCAGCACCGCGGCCAGCGCTTGAATCGCGGTGCGCACCACGTTGTTGTACGGCTGCTGCGCGGTGAGCGAGCAGCCGGCGGTCTGCGTGTGGAAGCGCAGCGCCCAGGTGCGCGGATTTTTCGCGCCGTAACGCTCTACCATGGCTTTGTGCCAGATGCGGCGCGCGGCGCGATACTTGGCGATCTCCTCGAAAAAATCGCTGTGTGCATTGAAGAAGAAGGAAAGCTGGGGGACGAAGTCGTCCACCTCCATGCCGCGGCGCATGCCCCACTCGACGTATTCTAGACCATCGCGCAGCGTGAAGGCCAGTTCCTGAACGGCCGTCGAGCCGGCTTCGCGAATGTGATACCCGCTGACGGAGATGGGATTGAATTTCGGGGTGTGCTTCGCGCCGAATTCCAAAGTGTCGATCACCAGGCGCATCGAAGGTTCCGGCGGATAGATGTATTCCTTTTGCGCGATGTATTCCTTCAGGATGTCGTTCTGCAGCGTGCCGGAGAGTGTTTTCCAGTCGGCGCCCTGCTTTTCCGCCACCGCCAGGTACATGGCCCAGATGACCGCGGCGGGGGAGTTGATGGTCATCGAGGTGGTGACCTTGGCCAGCGGGATCTGGTCGAAGAGGACTTCCATGTCCGCCAGGGAGCTGATGGCCACGCCGCATTTGCCGACTTCGCCCTCGCTAAGTGGGTGATCAGAGTCGTAGCCCATGAGGGTTGGTAGATCGAAAGCCGTGGAAAGGCCGGTTTGCCCCTGCTCGAGTAAATAACGGAAGCGCTGGTTAGTGTCTTCAGCGGTGCCGAAGCCGGCGAACTGGCGCATGGTCCAGAGGCGGCCGCGATGCATAGTGGAGTGAATGCCGCGGGTATAAGGCGGCTCGCCGGGGAGGCCGAGGTCGCGGGTGGCGTCCCAATTGGGGAGGTCGGCTTCGGTGTAGAGACGGCGGATGGGATGGCCGGAGATGGTGGTGAAGGTTTGCTGGCGCTCGGGATTTTTCGCGAGCGTTTGTTTCAGCGTTGTCTTTTCCCAATTCACTTCGGCTGCGCTGGGATTGCGGGCGGTTGCAGCGGAGTCCCCGCGCGATGGGGTGTCTGTCACCGCCGTCGAGGGTGCGATGGCCTTACTGTCGTCAGTCCGCAATTTGTCGCTCATCGCTAATCAGCTAAATGCTATGCCAAAGCCGCTAGCGGGGCAAGGAATGGGGCGGCTGATTGTGAACCAGCCGCTATACAAAGCGCGTGCGCCTATTTCTCGAACGTAGCGGGCAGATCGCCGCTGGGTTTGCCGTAGAAAATATTTTCCGTGCCGATCACCTTGCCGTCGCGCGTGCCGGGAATGTTGTAGTCCTTCTCAAAGTTGCCGCCGGCGATGGTCACGCGATTGGTTTCGAGGGTGCGGCCCACGGCGCGTTCGTAGTTGGCTTTGGCTTCGACGAGGTCGGCCAGGGCGCGCAATTCGGTGCCCTGCGCGGTAACCAGATCGCGCTGCGTCTGAATCACCAGGTAAACGGTGGAAGCGCCAAGCTGATACTTCTTCTGCTCGGCGTCGAACGTTTCCTGCTGCAACTGGCGCGCTTTCACCGCGGCATCCACGCGCGCGCGGTCCTGTTCGAGCGCGATGAAGGTGTTGCGCACATCGAGCAGCGCGGCGTTCTTGATTTGCAGCGTCTGGGCTTCGATCTGGCGCTGCGCCAGGATGGCGCGGATGCTGTCCGCTTGGGCGGAGCGATTGCGCAGCGGCAGCGTCAAGTTCAGCGACGCGGCGTACCCCGGAAATTGGTTGCGGAAGATTTGATTCTGCACGTTTCCGAAGCCGCTGTGCGCAACGCCCGTGGTTGATGTGTTGGTGGTCACCGTGGGCTCATAGATGGGGATCGGCGGACCAGTGGGATCCGCTGGGTTAGTGATGAGGATGGGGGTGCCATTTGCATCCACGATGGGAATGGTGCCGGCGCCGATGGTTGTCGTGGTGGTGCCGGCGATCGGAGCGTTGCCGGCCAAGCCGTTGCTGGTGTATTGCCCGGCAAGCGTCAGCACCGGCAGCAGCGCGTTGGCGGTGGCTTTGACGTCCACATCGGCGTTCTTCAGGTTGTAGACCTGCTGCAGGATGTCCGGCCGCTTGGTGAACGCTTCTTTTATCGCATCCTCAAAGGAGGCCGCCTCGATGGCCTCCGGCCGGGCTGGCAAGTCCAAAGGAATGATTTCGACGTTGATGAGATTCTTGGCCAAGGGATCCTTGGAGATGGCGTTCTTGAGGACTTGCTCGTCTTGCAGTTGTGTGGTCTGCGCCACGAGCAAGTTGCCTTGGTCGCTGGCCAGTTCGGATTCGGCGCGGGTCACGTCCAGCGGGGCCATGGTGCCGATTTCGAGCTGTTTCTTGTTGTCGTTATAGAGCTTTTGCGAGACCGCGACGGCTTGCTGCTCGACCTTCACGTTTTCACGCGCGTAGACCAGTTCCCAATAGGCCGTGACGGTGTTGGTCACCGTGGTAATGGCTTGCTGCACGAAGATCAGGTCCGCGATTTTGCGATTGTTTTTGGCGATGATCAGGTTGCGGCGATTCACCTCAAAGCAGCAGCCGTTCAGCAGTTGCTGCGACACGGTGGCGGTCAGTGTGCCCTGCACGGAGGGATTAAAGAGGTCCGCCGTAGGGCTGGTGGATCCGCGAGTGTTGTTCCAACTGGCGCTGAAGGAGGTTCCGGAGTTGAAGGCCTGCGAGTAGCCAAAATTAAATTGCGTGGAGTGAATTTTTTCCGCGATCAGCGTGGAACTGAGATCGGCGCCGGTGCCGGTGGTAAAACCGTTGTTGATGGGCTGGTTGCCGTCAAAGATCGAGACGCCGGCAGTCAACACGGGGTCCAGGTTCAGAAACGGCAGGTTCGCGGTGGAGGCTGGGACGTCTTCCAGGACATTTCCCGAACTACCCACGATGCCGCGCGGTGAACCGCCAGACTTGGCCTTGAGCACATCGGTGTCGGCGAGCCAAGGCGTGTAGCGCTGGATGACAATGTCCAGGCTGTTTTCGAGTGAGAGTTCGACGGCGTCTTGCAGCGTTAGTTGCAGTTTTCCGTCGCGCGTGAGTTGGTCGATGCGCGGCGAGTTGGTCAGGTCCGGATGCTCGATGCCGATGGGCTTGAATTCGGGGATCAGCGTGGGCCAGACCTTCGGGCCATAGGAATAGTCGTGCTTCGAGAGGCCGAGTGACACGGGGATGGCCGGGGCTTGCGGCTGCGGGGCTGCGGGCGGTGGCGGGGCCACTTGATTCTTGGTCTTGTCGGGATCCTGCGCGCCTGGCGTCGAAGTAGGCGGATCCTGCGCAAAAGCGTTAGAGACCGGCCCGGTGGCCAGCAGTGTCGCCAGGAGACTTGCCAACACCGATCGCGCGAACAGCTTCTTCATGGTGCTCCTTACCCTCTGTGGTATGCCCGTTTGGGGACATCCGTCACGTCTATGCAGTTTAAAACGCTCGGAATAGGGAAATTGTTTCACCTAATCGCGCCCACCGCGACAAAAAGTGCGCTCGCCAGTGTCGTTGGGCCCAAACCAAAATGCCACGGTCCGAACTAAAAGGATGCGTCAGTCTAACAGGGGGCCGTCCGCCTTGACAACGCTAGAGGCCGCGGCTAGGCTGCTGAGGATTCGACGCTTAGCGGTGGTCTGCGGTTAGCTCGAGCCATGATAAAAGGGCAAGAATTGATGAACATGTTCGAGTCCGCCGGGGCCATACGGCACGGCCATTTCGAGCTGTCCAGCGGGCTGCATAGTGCGACCTATGTGCAATGCGCGTTGGTGCTGCGCTATCCGCGGCTTGCGGAAAAGCTCGGACAGGCGCTGGCGGCATTATTTTCAGATGCCACGATTCAAACGGTGGTGTCCCCGGCGCTGGGCGGCGTGATCATTGGGCAGGAAGTGGCGCGGGCTCTGCCGGCGCCGCGCTATGGCGTCGAGACGGGCGCCCCGGCGATTTTCGTGGAACGCAACGCGGGGGGCAGCTTGTGTTTGCGGCGCGGATTTACGCTCGAGCCGGGCGAAAAAGTTTTGGTGGTGGAAGATGTCTGGACCACCGGCGGCTCGACCTTCGACACCATCAGCGTGGTGGAAGAAGCCGGCGGCCTTGTGGTCGCCGTCGGCGCCTTGATTGACCGCAGCGGCGGCAAGATTGAGTTTCCTGTGGAATCGCAATCGTTGATCGGCTTGAGTATTCCTTCCTACGCCCCCGAAGAATGCCCGCTGTGCCGTGAAGGCGGCTCGGCCGTCAAGCCGGGCAGCCGGTTTGCCCGGTCGACGCCATAATTTCCAATCTGCGCATGCGCTACATCAAACTGACCATCTCCTACGATGGGACGGACTTCCATGGCTGGCAGGCGCAGAAGAATCGGCCGACCGTGCAGGGCGAGATCATCCGCGTGTTGCGGCGGCTGACGCAGGAAAATATTACGCTGCACGCCGCGGGGCGCACCGACGCCGGAGTGCACGCGCTCGGCCAGGTTGCCAGCTTCCGCACCCAGTCCACGCTTTCCGCGCAGGATTTTCAGCGTGCACTCAACGCCATCCTACCGCCGACCATTCGCATCTTGCAGGCTGAAGAGACCGGACCGCAATTTAATGCGCGCTGGTCCGCGTATGGGAAAACCTATCGCTACCGCATTTATCGCGGCAAAGTGGTGCCGCCGCATGTCCATCGCTACGTGTTGCACTATCCGTGGCCGCTGGATGAGCAGGCCATGCGCGAGGCCGCGACACATTTCGTGGGCGTGCACGATTTTTCGTCCTTTGCGGCCAGCACCGGCTCCGAGGAGGAAGACCGCGATCGCGCGATGGAAAGGGAAGTGTATTCCGCGGAGCTGCTGCGCAGCGCGGACAATGAAGAACTGGTGTTTACGATTCGCGGCCGTTCGTTTCTGCGTTATATGGTGCGCAAGATTGTCGGCACGTTGCTGGATGTGGGCCGCGGCAGATTGAGCGTCGCGGATATCGACCGGCTATTCGCGCTGAAGGATCGCTCCAAGAGCGGGCCCACGGTGCCATCGCAGGGCTTAACCATGGTGGAAGTGAATCTGGAAGAATCGTTTCGGATCTAGTCGGCTTCAACTAGACCGGGCTATGGCACCGGGGCAGTTGCGCGATACGTCTGTCGCAACGATACTTGCCTGAGCATGGACGCCCCGTTGCCAAACCTCGATAAACATAACGACTGGATTTACGACTGGAACGCGGCTACGCCGCCCTCGATCCCAGCGGGAACGCGCGTTCTGCTGAACGATGAGACACTGCGCGATGGTCTGCAAAATCCGTCGGTCACCGATCCCCCCATCGCGGAAAAAATTCGCATCTTGCACCTGATGGAGGCGCTCGGCATTGAGTCCGTAAATATCGGACTGCCCGGGGCAGGGCCGCGCGCGGCCGCGGACACGGAAGCGTTGGCGCGCGAGATTGCCACGCATCGCATGCGCATCAAGCCTAATTGCGCGGCTCGCACGCACGAGAACGACATTCGCCCCATCGCCGAAATTTCGCAGCGCGTCGGCATTTCCATCGAAGCGGCGACCTTTCTCGGCACAAGCCCGATTCGGCGGCTGGTCGAAGATTGGACCGTCGATCACCTCTGCCGNNGACACCGTAGGCCACGCCACGCCCACCGGCGCCTTCAACCTGATCAAATTTGCCGTCGAGGAAGTGGTCCGTCCTTCCGGGGAGAACATCCGCATCGACTGGCACGGGCACAACGATCGTGGCTTAGCCGTCGCCAATTCGTTGGCTGCGTTTGCCGCAGGCGCGCATCAGGTACACGCCGCTGCCAATGCCCTGGGCGAGCGCGTGGGCAACACGCCGATGGAATTAATGCTGGTAAACCTGCGCTTGCTGGATCTGATCGATCGCGATTTATCGCGGCTGAAGGAATACTGCGAACTGGTCGCGCAGGCCACGCACACCACCATCCCGCCAAACTATCCCGTCGTTGGTCGCGACGCCTTCCGCACGGCCACCGGCGTACACGCCGCCGCCCTCGTGAAAGCCATGCACAAAAACGATCCCGCGCTGGCCGACGCCGTATACAGCGGCGTCCCCGCGTCGCTGTTTGGTCTCGAACAAGTAATCGAGATCGGTCCGATGAGCGGCAAATCCAACGTGCTGTACTGGCTCGAGCGGCAAAAGCTTCCCGCCAGCGACGCCGTGGTGGCGCGTATTCTGGAAGCGGCAAAAAACTCGCCTCGCGTCTTGACCGACCAGGAATTGCGCAACGTTGTCACAGCCACGGTCTAACGGCGTCCAGCCAAGCACCATGCGCACGCCTCCGCATATCTCCGCCATGAAACAAGCCGTTCTTTGGGTTATTCTCGTTAGCATGCCGGCGCACTCCGCTCCGCTCTACGCGTCTCCGCGTCCGCAGGCCGACTCCCGCCTGGCCGAAGATCCGCGCGTGCGCTCAGCGCTCGACTGGTTCAGAAAAAATCTCCCCGCCATCAACGACACGCAAATCCGCCTGACGGAAATCCCGGCGCCTTCCTTCCAGGAATCCGCGCGCGCCAACGCCGTCAAACTCCTTTTCGAGCAAGCTGGCTTGCATGTGCAAATCGATGCCACAGGAAATGTAATCGCCACACTGCCCGGTTCCGACGCGAACAGCGGGAACGCAGCCGGCAGCGGCAAAGCCGCGGCCAACGCGAGCGTCCGCGACACGGTGGTCCTCTCCGCCCACCTCGACACCGTCTTTCCCGCCGACACCAACGTAAAAGTCACCCGCGATGGCGTCCGCCTAATCGCCCCAGGCATCTCCGACAACGGCACCGGCCTGGCCGCACTGATCGCCGTCGCCCGCGCTTTCCGCGCCGCGCAACTCAAGCCGCATCTCACTATTCTTTTCGTCGCCAACGTCGGCGAAGAGGGCGAAGGCAATCTTCGCGGCATGCGCGCGCTCGTCGATACCTACGGCCCACGCATCCAAGCCGCCATCGTCCTCGACGGCTCCAGCACCGATCACGTCACCACCAAAGCTCTAGCCTCGCGGCGCATGGAAGCCGTCATCACCGGCCCCGGCGGCCACAGTTGGTCGGACTTCGGCATGCCCAATCCCATCAACGCCCTCGTCCGCGCCAGCGTCCGCTTTATCAACACGAAAGTTCCCGCCTCCCCGCGCACCACTTTCAATCTCGGCCAAATCTCCGGCGGCACCAGCATCAATTCCATCCCGCATGAAGCGCGCCTCAAGGTCGACATTCGCAGCGAAAGCGAGACCGAACTCACGCGCGTCGAAACCGCGCTGCGCGATTGCATCGCCGCCGGCGTACGCGACGAAATGGACAACGCCCGCGACCGCACCAAAGGCAAGCTCAGCTTCGATGTCGAGCTGCTTGGCAGCCGCCCCGGCGGCGAATTGCGCAACGATTCGCCGCTGCTCGCCGCGCTTCGCAATGCCGATGAGTTTGTCG
Source organism: Acidobacteriota bacterium (assembly GCA_003161195.1). Lineage (GTDB taxonomy): Bacteria > Acidobacteriota > Terriglobia > Acidiferrales > UBA7541 > Acidiferrum. Next base: position 8,030 of record PMOV01000257.1, read on the forward strand.
GCAATCAATCGCGCCCCGAACGCTCCAGCACCGACGCCAACATTCCGCTCTCGCAAGGCATCGACGCCATCTCCATCGGCGCCGGTGGCAACGGTGGCGGCGCGCACTCACTGCAGGAATGGTATGACCCGTCCGGCCGCGAAATGGGCCTGCGGCGCGCCTTCCTGACCCTCGTCGGCATTGCCGGAATCGCCACCAGCCCCGCGCATTGACCTCCCACCGCGCGGCATTTGCCTTATCTTGTAAATAGCCTGCATATTTCCAGCATTGCCAAAGGAGTTCTTTGTGCCCGAGCGCCTTGCCGTTAACGGAGCGCGGAATTTGCTGTCTCGGCTAACTCGGGGAACGCAACCTCCTCGCACTTTGATGTTGGCCGCGATCGCGCTTGCCGTGATGTGCAATTTCGGCGGAACAGCAGCGCGCGCCCAGGACGCCGCCCCACCCGCTCCCCGCACCACGCTCTACCTGCACGGCCGCATCTACACCAACGACCCCGCCCACCCTTGGGCCAGCGGCATGGCCGTGCGCGACGGCAAAATTGCCTGCATCGGCGACATCGCCACCGTCATGCTTGAATGCTCCACCGGCGACGCTCCCGAAACCATCCAGCTCCAGGGCCATTTCGTGATGCCCGGCTTCAACGACGCACACGTCAATCTCGGCGGCGCCGCCAGCGACAAACTCTCCGTCCAGCTCAACGCCGTTCCCAGCATCGACGAATTACAAAAACGCCTGGCCGTCACCGTCGCGCAACACCAGCCCGGCGAATGGATCACCGGCACCGGCTGGGACCACACCCTCTGGCCGGACAAAAAATTTCCCACGCGCCAGCAGCTCGATGCCGTCTCGCCGCGGAATCCCGTCTTTCTCTATCACGTCTCCGGGCATGTGGCCGTTGCCAACTCCGCGGCACTCGAACTGGCAGGCATTACCAAAACCACGCCAGATCCCCAAGGCGGAAAGCTCGAACGCGACGACGCCGGCCTTCCCACCGGCATTCTCCTGGAAGACTCTGCTATGCACCTGGTGCGCACCAAAATTCCCGAGACCACCCCCGAGCAGCTGCGCGAGGGGCTCGC
>PMOV01000220.1 GCA_003161195.1 Acidobacteriota bacterium
CAAATTGCCCTACCGTGTACCCCTTCACCCATTCCTCCCTCTTCGTTTTCAATCACTTACGAATTGCCCCAAGAAACTCGAGAAGCACGAAACTGTGCCGCGCCTACGGCGCTCAACGTTCCCGGGTCCGCCCACCCAGGCCTTGCGGCCTGGGCTAGCTTATGCCGCGCCTGCGGCGCTGGGTTGCGTGCCGGGTACCGCGTCGGCGTGCGAAAGCTACAGCATGAACCTTATCGACAGAGTTGGTTGTGACGCTCTAACCTGAGACGTTCTCGACGATATTCTTCGGCACGTTGGGCCCTCCTCAATCTAGCTGTCCGCGCAGCAAATGCTTCAACGGCAACGAAAACTGAATCGGGCAGAAAGAAGTACCTATGCGAAATTTGATCGGTATTCGTTCGTTGCTGTTCTCTGTGTTGTTGTTCTCTCTGCTGTTGCTGGCCATGCCAGCGGCGTCGTTTGGTCAATTTGGTATTTCGGTTACGCTGGCGCCACCGGCGCTGCCNNTTGGCTTCCTGTGGACGCCCGGATATTGGGGCTGGGGCGGGAACGCGTATGCGTTTCACGAAGGATATTGGGGACAGAATGTCGGCTTCTACGGCGGAATTAATTATGGGTTCGGTTACGGCGGCAACGGCTATGAGGGCGGTCGCTGGGACGGTGGACACTTTTCGTACAACACGTCGGTGAATCGCGTGAACACCAGCATCATTCACAACACGTACAACACGCGGGTGGTGGAGAGCAATACGCGGGTTAGCTTCAACGGAGGCACCGGCGGAGTCGAGGCCCGAGCGACCTCGCAGCAAGAAGCTGCGGCGAACGAGCGGCACATTGCTCCCGTGGCGGCGCAAACTGCGCATGTGGCAGCAGCGCGATCAAATCCGGAACTGCGCGCTTCCGCGAATAATGGCCATCCCTCCGCAGAGGCGGTAGCCAAGTCCGAAACCGCAGCCAAACCTGAAGCGGCGAACGAGCGTGCAGCTGCGCCGGCCGCCAAAGAAACCGAAAAAGAACGCGGAGAGAGCAACGTGAAGCCGGAAGAAAAGTCCGCGGTAGCAGCGAAGCCCGCGACGCACGCGAGCGAGATCACCGAGCACAAGGCGACGACGCCAAACACGGGCAACGCCAAGACGGATCAAAAATACCAAAAGCAGCAGAACACCATGGTGGCCAAACAGAACGCGGATCACCAGAAGCTAGCGCAGCAGCAGGAAAGAGAGCACCAGCAATTGACGAAGAGCAACGCCAGCGAAGCTCAGAAACAGCAAGTGGAGCAGAAGCATCAACAACAGACACAGCAGCTCGAACAGAAGCACACGGCGCAAACACAAAAGGCGCAAACCCGTCAGCAACCGGCGACCGCCAGGTCAGCGCAATCCAAGCCGGAGGAGGGTCGTCCGCACTAAGGACGCGTGGCCCAAATCGGAAGTGCAATTTGCAAGAGCTGGGCGCGGGCCGCCCGGCTTTTGCTTTTGGTGGGCGCCAAAGATTCCAGTTTGTCCCAGGTGTTAAGCCGGCGCGGTGGTTGGTTGACTTGGGGCGAGTGGGCGACAATACTGATTGGCCCGGCGAGAAATTTTTTACCGAGTAGGTTGCGGGCGAGCTGGTAACGCATTTGGTTTGCTTGGGGCCCCGACTTGGCTGAAACCCCTGCGATGATTGGGACGATTGTTTCGCATTACCGCATCCTGCGCGTGCTGGGCGGCGGCGGGATGGGTGTGGTGTATGAGGCCGAGGACAGCAACCTTGGCCGGCACGTGGCGTTGAAATTCCTTCCGGAAGAGTTGAGCGACAATGCGCAGGCGCTGGAACGGTTTCAGCGGGAGGCGCGCGCGGCGTCGGCGCTGAACCATCCCAACATTTGTACGATTCACGAGATCAGCGAGTATGGCGGGCGGCCGTTTATTGTGATGGAGCTGCTGGAAGGGCACACGCTGAAGCATGAGATCGCGGGGAATCCCATTGCGCTGGAGCGGCTGGTGGAGCTGGCGATTCAACTGGCGGATGCGCTGGATGCGGCACATCAGAAAGGGATCATTCACCGGGACATCAAGCCGACGAATTTGTTTGTCACGAATCGTGGGCAGGCGAAGATTCTGGATTTTGGAATCGCGAAGTTGACGGGTGCGTCGCCGGCGGGGGATGAGACGGTGACGCGGACGCCGAGCGGGACGGGATTTGTTTCGGAGGAGCACCTGACGACGCCGGGGACGGCGCTGGGGACGGTGGCGTATATGTCGCCGGAGCAGGTGTTGGGACGAGCACTGGACGCGCGGACGGATCTGTTTTCGTTTGGCGTGGTGCTGTATGAGATGGCGACGGGAGTGTTGCCGTTTCGCGGGCAATCGGCGGCGGGGATTTACGATGCGGTGTTGCACAACGAGCCGACGGCACCGGTGCGGTTGAATCCGGACGTGCCGGCGGAGCTGGAACGGATTGTGCTGAAAGGGCTGGAGAAGGATCGGGAGTTGCGGTACCAGACGGCGAGCGAGCTGCAGGCGGATTTGAAGCGGTTGCGGCGCGATACGCAAACGGGACAGACGGCGAAGGCGACGGGAAGTTTTTCTGTGGAGGGGAGCCAGCGGGCGCTGGGGCGCGGATGGCGATGGTATGCGGCGGGCGGTGTGATCGCGGCGCTGGTGGCGATTGCGTTGGCGTTTGCGGGATGGAAGTTTTGGGCGGCGTCCGGGAGTTTGCGGAAATTGCCGCTGGTGACGAATGCGCGGATTACGAGGTTGACGACGGTGGGAACGGCGCGAGCGGCGGGGGTGTCACCGGACGGGCGATATTTTGCGTACGTGGCGCACGATGCGGGGCAGGACAGCTTGTGGGTGCGGCAAGTGGATACGAACAGCGCGCAGCAGCTAGTACCGCCGACGAACCATGCGGCGCTGAACAAGCCGGCGTTTTCTCCGGATGGCAATTTGATTTATTTTGTGCAGCGCGGGGTGGGGGACAGCTCGGCACAACTGGAAGCGGTGTCGCTATTGGGCGGAACGCCGCGAAAAATCGCGGGGAGCCTCTTTCAATTTACGGTATCGCCGGACGGCGGCAAGATTGCGTTTCTGCGGACGGTGACGGAGACGGAAAAGGTGCAGCTGATCACCGTGGACGCGAACGGGTCGCACGAAGAGGTGGTCCGCGAGGTTGTGGAACCGCGCTTTTTGCCGGCATGGTCGCCGGATGGAAAGAGTATTGCGATGACGGAGTTGGTGGAAAGCGACCCGGCGGGGTTGCGTACGCGAATCGAGATTGTGGATTTGGCGAAACGGACGTCGACGTTCTTGCCAGCGAAGTGGCGGGGGGCGCGGTCGATCAGCTGGGTGCCGGATGGGAAGGGGCTGGTATTGGCGGCGCAGGAACGTCGCGGGAGCCCATTCCAACTATGGTATGTGCCGCTAGGAAACGGCGAACGGCAACGGATAACGAACGATCTGGACGATTACACGACGGCAAGCGTCTCCGCGGATGGCAGCGCGATTGTGGCGGTGCAGAGCGAGACGAATGCGAGCATCTGGGTGGCGCCGGCGGAGGCGTTGGATAAATTCGAGCAGGCGACGCACGGGCGCGGAGATGGGCTGAATGGAATGGCGTTTGCGTCGACGGATGAAGTGGTGTTCACGTCGAACGATTCGGGTACGTGGGAGCTTTCGCGGATAAAGCTTGGCGGGGGCGCGGCGGAGGTGATTTCCGGGGAAGCGCAATATCATAGCACGCCGGTGGTGTGCGATGCGGGGCGGTCGATCGTGTACCTTTCGGATGAAGGCGGCGTGAATCATTTGTGGAAGTCGGACGCGGATGGAAAAAATGCGGCGCGTTTGACGAATCTGGGCGGGGAGGTGGCGCCGCAATGCCCGCGCAAAGGGCGCTGGGTGATATTTTTGAGCGAGCAGCAAAGTTGCGGACAAGGGGATGTGTGCAAAGTCTCGCTGGATGGGGGCGCGGCGAGCGAAGTGGTGGCGCAGCAGTTGCGGTCGGCGCGGCTGGATGCAGAAGGGAAGCGAATATTTTTTATAAAGAATGAACAGGGGAAGTATAAAGGCGGAGTGATTGATTTGGAGAAGGCGGGCGCGGCGACGTTTCTGGAGTTGCCGCCGGCGTTGACGTCGACGGTGGAACCTTCGTGGATTCCGGGGAAGGATGAAGTGTCGTACGTGGAGACGCAATCGGCGGTGCAGAATTTGTGGGCGTTGCCGGTGGATGGGAAGAAGGCGCCGTATCAACTGACGCATTTTGCGAGCGGGAGTATTTTTTCCGTGGCGTGGGCTCCGGACGGGAAGCGGGTGGCGGTGTCGCGCGGGAGTACGACTAGCGATGTGACGCTGTTTCAGCGGGGGAAGTGAGAGCGTCGTGGCTTGCCGTGCGCGCGTGCCGATCGAGTATTTTTCCACATGGATGTTTACGCAGTTTCCCGATTATTTGCGGGTGGGGCCGTGGCGGGTGCATCCGCATTGACACGGGAAGAATCGGGAGAGCGTAGAGATTCGTACAGGGAAGGAGGATTTTGTGAAGATCTGGGTGGCGATGATGGTGGTGCTGGGATTGGTGGCGGGGAATGCGAAGAGTGTGGCGGCGCAAGGCGATGCGGCGCAGGGTGCGGGTGGACCGATGAAGGTGGGCATCGTGGGGATGGTGCACGGGCACATCGAGGGATTTCTGAACAAGAGCAACTTGACGCCGGCGGGCGGGATTTTAAGCAGGCCGGATGTGGAGTTGGTGGGCGTGGTGGAGAGCGACGAGAAGCTGTTCGATACGTACGCAAGTAGATATCACCTGGCGGCTAGCTTGCGATTCGGCAGTATCGCGGAGATGGTGGAACACGCGCGTCCGCGGGTGATTCTGGCGTTTACGGCGACGAGCGAACACCGGCGCGTGGTGGAAGAGAGTGCGGCGTTGGGCGTACACGTGATGGTGGAGAAGCCGCTGGCCACGAGTTACGCGGACGCGTTGGCCATCGCGGCGGCGGCGAAGAAGCACAACGTGCATGTGCTGGTGGACCTCGAGACGACGTGGTACGCAAGCACGGCGGAGGCTTTTCGCTTGCTGCAGGATGGTGCGCTGGGTCCGATCCTGAAGACCGTGGTGCGCGACGGGCATGCGGGGCCGAAACAGATTGGCGTGCAGCCGGAGTTTCTCGCTTGGCTGACCGACCCTGTGCAGAACGGCGCCGGCGCGCTTTTCGACTTTGGCTGTTACGGCGCAAACCTGATGACCGCGCTGCTGCACGGAGAGAAGCCGCTCTCCGTGATGGCGGTGACCAAGCACATCCAGCCGGAGTTGTATCCCAACGTGGACGATGAAGCGGAAATGATTCTGAATTACAAAAATGCCGTGTCCATCATTCAGGCTTCGTGGAACTGGCCGTTTGGCGTGAAACAGATGGATGTGTATGGGCGAACCGGATACGCCAAGACCATCGATCCGGTGCAGGTGGAAGTGCGCAAAGCGAAAGAAGCGGCGGCGCAAACGGTGGAAGGCGCGGCGTTGCGCGCGCCGTATGACGATCCACTGCACTACATGGCCGCCGTGTTGAAGGGCGAGATTTCCGAGGATGACAGCTTGTCGTCACTGAAAACCAATGTAACGGTAATGGAGATTCTGGATGCGGCGCGACAATCGGCGCAAAGCGGAAAAGCAGTAACGCTACCGCTGCCGGTGAAGTGATGGAGAGCCGGCCGCCACTTCGTGGGAGCAACGTATCACTGGCCGACCGGTTTCTGGGCAATCGCGCGTACCGGCCGATGGTGTTGACGATCGCAGGCGCGATGTTGGTGCTGTTTGGGTCCATGTATATGGGGATGAGGCAACTCGGAGGAACCTCGGACACGTTCCTCAACGCCGCATATAGCTGGTGTTTCGTGCTGTCCCTGTG
>PMOV01000326.1 GCA_003161195.1 Acidobacteriota bacterium
CTGCTGACGCGGAAGGCGCGCGGATTTTTTTTGGCCACGCAGGTGGCGCCGCGTATCCGGCTGTTTGCGCAGCCGTGGTTGGCGCTGCGTACGATTTACGAGTTTTTTGCGAAATGCCGGCCGACCGGCAAATCGCTGACGCTGCTCGTGGCGCTGATGTTTACGTCGCCGGGATTTCGCAATTTCTTGATCGCGCGCCGGGGCAGGAAGGAATTGCTGCATAAGGCAGCGTAGGCGGCGAGGCGTGGCGTTCGCCGGATAAATAACCATGAGAATCTGCATGCTTCACAATAATTTTTACCGCAGCAGTGGCTCGGCGATTATTATCCGCCGCATCTACGAGATTTGCGCGGAATCCGGGATTGATTTTTATTTTGCGGGGACGCAATACCAGTCTGCCATCACGCATGACGAAGAGCAGGATTTATCGTGGATGCCAGCCGGGAGATACGCGGCGTTCGCGCTGATGCCCCGTTCGCTGAAGCTGGTGCGGGAGCTGCGACGTTTTGCGCGCTGGTTGCGGGAGCAGCAGATCGAAATTGTCCACGCGCATCACCGGCGGCTGGCGATGCTGGCGAATCTGATTTCTCCGCTTACCAATATTCCGGTGTTGTATACGGGGCATAACACGTTCGCGTGGTCGCCCGCGTTTTGGCTGCTGGCGCCGCGCAATGCGACGGGCGTGAGTCCTTCGGTGGTGCGGTATTTGAAGAGCGCGACGCGTGCGAAAGATCCCGAGAACATCTGCAATCCTTATGCGTTTCCGGTTGCGCCCTCGGAAGAGGATAAACGCGCAACGCCCGACCGGGTAATTTCGGTGGGCCGGCTGGAGCCGATCAAGGGCCATGTGCATTTGATACAGGCGTGGAAGATTTTGCGCGATGGCGGTTTGCGCGTGCCGCTGCACATTATCGGCGAAGGGTATTTGCATGCGGAGCTGAATGCGAAAATCAAGGGGCTCGGGCTGACGGACCTGGTGCAACTGACGGGGTACAAATCGGGGCTGGAGAATGATATTCGGCACGCGTTTTTTAATGTGCTAGCGAGCTCTACGGAAGGTTTTCCCAACGTAGTGGTTGAATCCGCCGCACTGCGCAAGGCCTCGCTGGTAACGGACGTGGATGGGAGCCGGGATTGCGTACCGCCGAATCGCACGTTACCAAATCTGGTGCCGTATGGTTCTCCGGTGGCGCTTGCGGAGGCGGTGGGGACCTGGCTGCGGAATCCCCGGCAAATGGCGGCGGAGGGTGACGTGTTTTATGACTTTCTGCGCGGGAAGTGCGACGTACAACACATCCGCCACGCGTATATGGGTTTGTATGCCGGAATATTGAAGCAACGCGCGCAACAGAATTTCGCTTTGCGTTTTCTGGGGCAATAAGACGAGATTGCGGACGGTCAGGGTGAACGACAATTACGACGATGAACATTATAAATAACCCGGCGAAAGTTGCCGACACGCTCGAGTTCGCGAAGCGCGTGCATCTGTTCGGTGTGGACATCCACAACCTGACGATGGACGAGACGCTGCAGGCCATCGGCGAGATTGTGGAGCGGCGCAAGTTTGTTTTTGCGATTACGCCAAACGTGGACCACACGATGAAGTATCGCAAAAGCGTGCAGTTCCGCGAACTGTACAAAAAAGCGGGGCTGGTGGTGGCGGACGGTATGCCGCTGCTGTGGGCCGCGCGGCTGCTGGGCACGCCGCTCAAGGAACGCATCGCCGGCGTGGAACTGTTCGAGCGCAGTTGTGCGTTTGCGGCGGAACGCGGATATTCGGTGTTCCTGATGGGCGGTAGCCCGGGCGCGGCGGAGAGCGCCCGCCGGGAACTGCTGGAACGCCATCCTGCGTTGAAGATTGCCGGGCTGGATTGCCCGCCGTATGGCTTTGCCAAAGACGCGGAGCAGAACCGCGCGCTGCAGCAGAAGATTCGCGCGAGTGGGGCGGATATTTTGTTCGTGGGATTGGGTGCGCCGTTGCAGGAATTGTGGATGAGCGAGTATGGGGCGGAGACGGGAGTTTCCTTCGCGATTGGCGTGGGCGTGTCGTTCAGTTTTGTCGGCGGATTGATTCCGCGGGCGCCGGTGTGGATGCAGAGGAACGGCCTGGAGTGGTTATGGCGGCTGGGAAAAGAGCCGCGGCGGCTGTGGAAGCGATATTTGGTGGAGGCGCTGCCGTTCTTCGCGATGCTGGTCCAGGCGATGGTAAAGCGCCGACTGGCGCGCCGGGTGGCGTAGTGCGGGGAGCTTTCCCTACTGGCTCTTCGCCGTGAGTCCGGCAGGAGCGAGCGCGCCCGCCGTAGTCACGAAACTGGTGATGCTCTGCGCCGGCAACGTGTAGGTAAACGAGCCCCCGTTGACCGGGACACTGGGTTGTACCGCGAGATTCAAACTGGCGGAAGTGATCCATGGCGTCACGGAAGACACCGTGGCGCCATTCAGCGTAAAGGTCTGCGGGACGTTCTGGGTGTTCTGATTGATGACCACGATAACCAGCGCAACCGTGGTGGAGTTCTTATACGCCGAGACGGACACCCCGGCTTGCGGTGCGGCCGTGGCGGCGATGCGGTAAGAGCCTGGACGCACGAACTTGCTGAAGTTGCCCATCATGTACAGGCGCTTCGTCACAACGCCGGAGGTGGAGATGAGGGCCTCGTTGTTGCTGGCGGTCCAGCGGCCGACGAGGCGCCAGTAATGCCAGGCGTTCGCATTGGCGATGGTCATCCAGTCGTTGATGTACTGCGCGTAGTGCAGCGCGCTGGTGATGCTGGGATCGAACGGCGTATGCGTGTCGCAGACTTCGGTCTGCCAGAGGCGCTTGCCTTTTGACTGACCCAAAGCATACGCAGTAGCGGCAGTTCCAGCATAGTCGTGCGCCGCGATGATGCTCAAGTAAGGCTCCGCCGCCGTGTCGTTCAAGCTGGCGTTCGCAAAAGTCGGAAGCATTTGCCAGCCGCTGGGCTCGGCGATAATCAAGCGGGGGCTGAGATTCTTTGCAGCCAGCGCGGGGCCGAGATTGTTGGCGATGAAGCTGTCGAGGCTGGCCGCGGTCCACGTTGCGGAGTCGTACGTTGCAGTGATATCTGGCTCGTTCTGTACCGAGAGCGCGTAAAGAGGGATGCCGTATAGCGTTTGCAGGCTGGCGACATAGTTTGCGAGATAGTCGGCGTACGCGGAGTACGAGCTTTCGAGTAGAACGCCCCCGTTGTCGACGTTGCCATTCGATTTCATGTTCGCCGGAGGCGACCACGGAGTGCTCCACACTTTCGCGCCGCGTGCGATGGCCAGTTGCATGTCCGTCACTTCGCCGGCGCACGTGGCATTGACGGTCGCGCAGCTACCGTCATCCGGGATGGCGGTGCGTAAAAGCGAAAGGCCCATGCCTGCAGTAGGGGAGAAGAGCAAGTCGGCTTGTGCGGTGGTCAAGGGCTGGGCTTCATAGGCGTCCGAGGCGCCGAAGCCGTCAATCACCTGATACGTGGTACCCCAGTTGATAGTCACGGTTTGTGC
>PMOV01000210.1 GCA_003161195.1 Acidobacteriota bacterium
CCGCCGCACTTCGGACACGTCGTATTCACAAATTCCGGCGTGGCCGCCAGCGGAGATTCGCCCTCGCCCGTCAATTTCGGATGCGCCGGCAGCAGCACCGGCAAATCCTTGTCCGGCACGGCTACCATGCCATCCTTCGGGCAATAAATCACCGGGATCGGGGTGCCCCAATACCGCTGGCGCGAAATTCCCCAATCGCGCAGACGAAAGACTGTTTCCTTTTTTCCGAAACCTTGGGCTTGCGCATCAGAAGCCATTTTGTCGATGGCGGCCGCGCTCTCCGTTCCCGAGTACGGCCCGGAGTTCACGCTGACTCCGAACTCCGTGAATGCTTCTGTAGCGACCAGCGGCGGCACTTCTTTCTCCGCGTGCTCCGCCTTGGCCATTTCCTTAGCGGAATTGGGCGCCACTTCCGGAATCACCACAACGGGCTTCGGCAAGTGATACTTCATCGCGAACTCGAAATCGCGCTCGTCGTGCGCCGGCACCGCCATAATCGCGCCCGTGCCGTACTCCATGAGCACAAAATTGCCCACCCAGATGGGAATTTGCGCGTTGTTAAACGGATTCACAGCATGGCGTCCGGTGAAAAACCCCTGCTTCTCGGCGGTAGCCAGATCCTCCGCTTTCACCGACATTTTGCGAATTTCCCCGAGCTTGCTTTCCGCTTCGGCGCGCACCGGCGAATCTTTCAGTAGCACCGCCACCAGCGGATGCGTAGGCGCCAGGATGATCGCGCTAGCCCCATAAATCGTGTCGATGCGCGTGGTGAAAATCTCAATGGAGCCCGCTCCATCCACATCGCTCACCGCAAAATTCACGCGCGCGCCCGTGGACTTGCCGATCCAGTTGCGCTGCATGGTAATGACGCGCTCCGGCCACGTACTCTCAAGCAATTGCAAATCATCCAGAAGCTGTTCGGCGTAATGCGTGATTTTCAGGAACCACTGCTCGAGCTCGCGCACCTCCACTTGCGTGTCTTCGTGCCGCCAGCAGAAGCCGTTGATCACCTGCTCGTTGGCCAGCACCGTGCAGCACTTCGGGCACCAATTGACGCGGCTCTTTTTGCGATACGCGAGCCCGTGCTCCAGCATGCGCAGGAAAAACCACTGGTTCCAGCGGTAGTATTCCGGCTCGCAGGTGGAGATTTCGCGCCGCCAGTCATAGCCAAAGCCGAACCGGTGAAACGCGCGTTGAAACTCGGCGATGTTGTTGTTAGTCCAGGTCCGCGGGTGGGTATGGTTTTTGATGGCCGCGTTTTCCGCGGGCAGCCCGAAGGAGTCGTACCCCATCGGATGCAGTACATTAAACCCGCGCATGCGCTTCACTCGGCTAACCACGTCGCCGATGGTGTAATTCCGCATGTGCCCCATGTGCAGCGTGCCGCTGGGATAAGGCAGCATTTCCAGGACGTAATATTTGGGTTTGCTGGGGTCGGCTTCCGATTCAAATACGCGGGCGTCGCTCCACCGCTGCTGCCATTTGGCTTCGATTTCTCGCGGGTTGTAGGTGGGCTGAGGTGTCTGATCGGCCACGCCTGAGTTTATCCTTTTTTGCGAGACTTTGTTTTGCCGCTCTTGCTCTTGGCAACCTTTTTGTCGGAGACTTTGCTGGCCACCACGGCGATGGCCTTGGGTTCCGGCTTGCGGTCTTCGCTGCGGGCCTCGAGCGCGTTCGAGACTTTGCGTTTCGCCGCGGCTTGCTGTTTGCGCTGCGCGTCCATCTTCACCTTCAGCTTCGCGGTGAGCATGGAGTAGCCCTTTTCCGCTTCCGGCGCCGTGTCTTTCAGGCCTGCCAGGTCCCAGAGCGCCGCCACGTTGCGGCGGTCGTCGCCGGGATCGTCAATGGGCGTCTCCAAAATAAACGCGCGGCCCGCCAAGCCTTCTGGCGGATTCGAGCTTAGGCGCGGGTGCTTCAGGATGCGCTGAAACGCTTCCGGGCCGATTTTGCCTTCGCCGAGGTGGTCGTGCCGATCCACGCGCCCGCCCAGCGGAATCTTGCTGTCGTTAATGTGGATCACCGGCACATTGTCGAGCCCCACGGTGGCATCGATCTGCCCAATCGTCGCCGCCAAGCCGTTGGCCGTTTTGATGTCGTAGCCGGCCGCAAAAAGATGCGCGGTATCCAGGCATACCGCCACCGGCGCGTCCTGCAACCCTTTCAAAATTTCGCCGAGCTCTTCGAGCCGCGACCCGACGGCAGTGCCCATCCCGGCGGTATTCTCGATCAGGATGCGCAGGCTCCCCAGCGGATTGCGCCGGCTAGCCTGCTTGATGGACTCGATCACGTTGACAATAGCCTGCGACATCGTTCCGGATTCGCCGACGGACCCCGGATGTACCACCAGAAAGTCCGCTCCCAACGCCACGCCGCGCACCAGTTCGTCATGGAACGCCTGAATGCTGCGTACCCGTAGCATCTGCTGCGCGCTGGCCAAATTAATCAGGTAGTTGGCGTGAATCACCAGCGGCCCGAGCCCTAGCTCGGCCCGCCGAGCCCGAAACGCTGCGGCATCCACTTCTGGGATACGCGTAATTCCACCCTGCCACATACGGGGACTGGCAGAGAAAATCTGCAGCGCGTTAGCCCCCAGCTTAACCGATGATTCTAAAGCATTTACGTAGCTTCCAGCGATGGACGTGTGTATGCCCAGGCGTAAGCTGCCGTCCATCCAGGCAGGCGCTTGCGGCTCAGGTTCCGGCTCCGGCCGGTATTCATCCTCAGGGTCAAACTGCTCCAAAGCGGCGATAGGTTGCATGGGCGTAGATGTCATAAAATTTTGCCTGTTCTTAAACTTCTGATTGTACCATATGCGGAAACGAATCATGAATCGCGCCATTTTTCACGATGACGCCATGCGCGAACGTCCAAAGTTCGCAAGGTGACCGCCACAGCCGATTCGAGTAAGATTAAATTGCCATGCGAAGCAAACTCTCCAAGAAGAAACGGCCAGCCATCGTCCCAAGCACACTGCTTCGGAAACTTGGACACCGAGACGGAGACCCTCTCGACTATAAACTCGAAGGCGGCCGGATCATCGTGACGCCCAAAAGAAAGAGCAAGCGCAAGTTCAAAGCCAGAATCATCAAGGATCCCGTTACCGGGTATCCCGTGCTAAGTGCCGGTCCCGACGCGCCGATATTGACAAGCGCCGAAGTTGCCGAGATTCTTGCTGACTTTCCGTGAGATTCCTTCTCGATGTAAATGCGCTCGTTGCTTTCGGAGTATTCGAACACGATTTCCATGAGCGTGTTGCCGGATCGGTGCATGGACTCGAGGAGTCCGGGGTTCCGGAGCTGGCAACGTGTTCCATTACGGAGTTGGGATTCGTACGAGTTGTGTCCCAAGTTCCAGGATACGCATTTACGGTAAGTGAAGCACGCATCTTGCTGCTCCAACTGAAATCGGGAAATACTCCCAATTTCAAATTCCTTCGCGATGATCAAGATATTTCACACCTCCCGAACTGGGTGAACGCTGCTGGCCAGACTACCGACGGACATCTTCTGCAGTTGGCCAAGGCGAACGGCCTTGTATTTGCCACGCTAGACACGAAAATTCCCGGGGCGTTTCTGATCCCGGCGTAAAGGTTCACCAGGAGAAATGCATGCTGGTAGTAATGGGTTCAGCGGCAACAGAACAACAAGTGCGCGACGTCTGCGAGCGCATTGAAGCGCTGGGCCTGAAAGCCCATCCCATCCCAGGCGCCGCGCGCACCGCCATCGGCATCACCGGCAACAAAGGCGCCGTCGATCTAGGCGTGCTCGAAGCCCTCCCCGGCGTCATCGAATGCATCCCGGTTAGCAAGCCCTACAAGCTGGTCAGCCGCGATGCCAAGGCCGAAGACACCGTCGTAACCATCACCACGCCTCTGGGCGATGTACTGGTCGGCGGCGGCAACATCGCCATGGTCGCCGGCCCCTGCGCCGTGGAAACCGAAGAACAATGCTTCGCCATCGCCGAACGCGTGGCCCCCACCGGCGTAAAACTTTTCCGCGGCGGCGCCTACAAACCGCGCACTTCCCCGTACAGCTTCCAGGGCCACGGCGAGGACGGTCTCAAGATTCTCGCCAACGTGCGCAAAAAATTCGGCTTCGGCATCATCACCGAAGCCGTGGACAACGAATCGCTCGATCTAGTTGAAGAATATGCCGACGTCATCCAAATCGGCGCGCGCAACATGCAGAATTTCTCGCTCCTCAAACGCGCCGGCCGCGCAAAAAAACCGGTCCTACTCAAACGCGGCATGTCCGCCACGCTGGATGAATTTCTCATGGCCGCCGAATACTTGCTCTCCGAAGGCAACTATCGCGTCATCATGTGCGAACGCGGCGTGCGCACCTTCTCCGATTTTTCGCGCAACACGCTCGACCTCGCCGTGGTCCCCGCGGTCCAGCGCCGCAGCCATTTACCAATCATGGTCGACCCCAGCCACGGCACCGGCAAGCGCAGCAAAGTCCTGCCCCTCTCGCGCGCCGCGATAGCCGTAGGGGCAGACGGCCTCCTCGTCGAGGTTCACCATGAGCCTGACAAAGCCTGGTCCGACGGCGTGCAGTCCATCCTCCCCGAAGAATTCGCCGAATTGATGCTCGAAGCCCGCCAAATCGCCAACGTCTTGCACCGCGTCGTGAACTAGAATCCCAGCGGATGAAGGTCTTGCGAAATTTTCGCGCAATTTTCCTGCTCCTGGTGCTGCTCATCGCAGGCATCGTAGTCCTGCTGCGCGAACACCGCCCATCCTTCCTCCGCCCCGGCCTAAAGCTCTACGCCTACGTAGCCAACACCGTCGGCCCGCTCACCGTAGTCGATTTGGTCAAGCTCAGTGCCGTCGCGCGCATCGACGTCGGCCCCCACCCCAGCGGACTCCGCGCCCATCCCACACGCCCGGAAATTTGGGGCGCCAGCCCCGACGACGGCTTCCTCTGGGTCCTCGATGCCCACACCAGCCGAATCAGCGCCCGCATCCCGGTGGGTCCCGGACCTTACTCCGTTGATTTCTCCCCGGACGGCAAGCGCGCCTACACCACCGCCTCCAATTCTGACCAACTCATCGCNNCGCGAAGGCACCCTAGGCATCCACGACGCCGCCACACTCCAAGAAAAAGCCCGCGTCCCCGTAGTCGCCGAACCCGAAGACGTAGCCATCCTCCCAGACAATTCCGTAGCCTTCGTCCTAAGCCGCTCGCAAGGCCGCGTCTCGGTTGTAGATCTAAAGCGCGGCCTCCTCCTCACCAACCTTCAACTAGCCGGTCGCCCCTCCCAAATGCTTCTCAAGCCCGACGGCGGCGAACTCTACGTCATCTCCCCCGAAGCCCACGGCCTGCAAGTCATCAACACCTGGACCCACGAGGTCGGCGACTACGTCTTGCTAGGCTCCGCCCCCACGAACGGCGCATTACTCCCAGACGCCAGCACCCTCTTCGTGTCCGACAACGCCGCCGACCGCATCGCCCCCGTCGACATCGTCAACCGCAAAGTCCTCCGCCCCATCCTCGCCGGCCACGCCCCCGCCGTCCTCGCGTTCGACTCCCAAGACCGCCCCAGCCTCCTCCTAGCCCTAAACCAAGCCTCGGGCGACCTAGCCGTCATCCGCATCAGCACCGACAACGCCGGCCTGCTCACCATGATCCCCGTAGGCGACAACCCCACCGAAATCGCCGTAAAGTTGTTTTGACCCGGGAACGCCGGCGACTTTCCATCCCGCGAAGTGGGCGTGAGGAATCCCCCGATTCGCGGCTTTTGGCGAATCGCGCCAGCAACCCGCCCACATTGCCTCGATAAATCGTGAAGCGACTATTTCTTCACGATCAATGTCACGTTGAAGGAGTGCTGTAGCGCGCCGCTGGTAGCCGTAACCACTAACGGAGAGGACGTACCGCCTCCGCTCGAGCCTGACGAGCATCCGCCCAATCCTGCCGAGACTCCCAGCGCTAGCGTCGCCAACAAAATCACCGGCATGGCCGCAATCGCAAATCGCCTCCGCTTGCGCAGCGCCAGCAAACTCAACAACGTCACACACAGAAGCATTGCACGAACCGCCGCAGGTGCGAACGGTGCGAGACCCGGCGGTCCCGGAGTCCACCCCACCGTCCCACCGCTCGTGTGCACCAGCATGCTGAACGTGGTTCCGGCGCTTCCTGCGGCAACGCTACCCGGCATAAACGTAGCTGTCGCTCCCGCCGGCAGCCCGCTTACCGAAAACGTCACCGCCAAAGGAAACGTCGCCGAACCCACTGGCGCCAGCGCAAACATAAACGTAGCCGTGCCTCCCGCCGTGACCGTTTGGCTGGACGAACCACTGCCTCCACCGAGGCTGAAATCCTGTACCGCCAGCGTCACCGTGGCGCTGGCCGTCGTGTAGTTTGTGGTGTCCGTCGGCGTGAACGTCACCGACAACGTATCCATTCCGGACGCCGGCGTCGTGCCGCTGGCGGGAGAGTAGGCAAACGTGCCCGCCACCGAAGCTGTCGCATCCAGTTGCGTGGCGCTCAGCGCGGTGCCCGCTGTGATTGGCGCCGGCGTCGCCCACGAGATGACCGGGATCTGTGGCGCCCCCGAAACTCCGTTGCCGCTCACGGTTACCGCCTGCATGGCGTTGCTATTGAGGCTGTTATCGAGCACCGTCAGACTGTCCGGATTCGCGCCAACCGTGGTTGGCGTAAAATTGATCGCCAGGACGCAACTCGCATCCGCGGCCAGAACCCCCGGCAAACTGCTGGCACTTACCTCCGGGCAGGTGGTCGCCGCATTCAAACTGTAACTCCCCGATGCAAAGCCGGGATTCGTCCCCGTGCCCGGCGTTGTAATCGACAGTGCCGCGTTGCCAAAGTTCAGCAGCGTCACGCTCTGCGGGCTATCGGCGCTCGTCGCACCCACGGTCGTTGTAGCAAAGCTCAGGCTTGGCGCATTGGCGTAACTTTCCCCTACCAAGCGATGGTTACCCGGATCCGAGATATAGACGTCCCCCGCGCCATCCACGACCACGCCGTAGGGATTAGACAGCGCGCTCGAGGTAATCACGCTCTGCGAATACGTCCCGCCAGACAACGTGTCCTTCACCACGCGGTTGTGCCCGCTGTCCACCACGTACACATTCCCGTTGTCATCCACGGTCACACCAGTCGGTCCGGCAAGGTCCGCGTCTACCAGGCTCTGCGTGTAAACCCCCGCCGCCAGGGCTTCGAGCACCACGCGGTTATCGCTGAAATCCGCTATATACAGGTTGCCGGCCACATCCACCGCCACGCTGTACGGTTGGCTCAGCCCGCTTATCGGAAGCACGCTCTGCGCAGAGCGACCCGCGAACGCTGTCTCCTCCAGGATGCGATTATTGCCCGTGTCCGCGATGTACACGTTGCCCGCCCCATCCACCGCTACTCCCTGCGGTGCGCTCAGCCCGTTGTTCCCGGCATTCGCCAGCACGCTTGCTGTATAACTGTTTCCCGACGGCGTCATCTTCAGAATCTGGTTGTTGGTCACGTCCGCGATGTACACGCTTCCGAGGCCATCCACCGCCACACCCCTGGGGCTGCCCAGTCCATTCGCTATGCTCGCCACCGTGATCGTCCCGCCGCCATCGAATTTCACTACCACGTCGTTCGCTTGGTCCGCGATGTACGCATTCTCGCCCACATCTACCGCCAGACCCTGCGGACTGAAATCCGCCGAGGGCGCAAAGACGCCTTCCATCCCCGGTAGAAAGTTCACCTCCGGCGCGATCCCGCTTCCGCTGACGTATCCCGCGGCCAGGATGTTGTCGCCGCCGTCCAACAACACCCCGGCTCCTAACTCCTGTCCAGGATATTGCGGCATCAGCAGCACGCCGATCGCACAAGTGTCTCCCGCGTTGTACGCCGTTCCCGCAGCACAGCTCCCGCTTCCGCTGTCGCTAAATCCCAAATCGCCGCTTACCCCCTGCGTGAGCACCGTTGTTCCGCCCAGCGTTCCGCCGTCGCTGAAAGTAAACACCAGATACGCGCCTGCACTTTGCGCTCCCACGTTTACCGGACCCAGATTCGCGCCCCGCGGCGATGCTTTGCGAATCGCAAAGCCGAACGTATCCGCGATCAGCAAATCGCCGTTCGCGGCCAACGCCAGGCCCAGCGGGCCATTCAGCGCCTGCACCGGGTACACGCTCTGCGTATAACTCCCGCCCGCTAACGTCTCCATGACGATCCGGTCGTTCGAAAAATCCGCGATATACAGGTTGTCGTTGGCGTCCACTGCTACATCGTACGGATAGTCCAAACCGCTCGTCGCAACGGTGGACTGCGTGTAGCTACTGCCGGATAACGTCTCCATGAATATGGCTTGTGCATCGACGTCCGACACAAAAACATTTCCGCTGGGGTCCACGGCCAAGCCCACTGGTTGCGGAAGGCCGCCCGAGGCCACCACCGTCTCGCTAAACGTTCCACAGCCCGCCGTCTCTTCCAAGACCCGGCCATGACCGGTATCGGCTATGTATACGTCACCTTGCGCGTCTACCGCGATGCCCGTCGGATAGCTCAGCGCGCTCGTCGGAAGCACCGTCTGCGTGTACCCGCTCACGCTAGGTACCTCCTGCACCACGCGGTTGTTGCCGTTATCCGCGATGTAGACCGTCCCGTTTAGGTCTACGCCTATCCCATATGGGGTAATCAACCCCGTCGCTACCACCGTTTCCGTGTATCCCCCATCCGCTGTTAGGGTTTCCTTAATCGCTCGATTATTTTGCGTGTCGCTGATGTACACGTTCCCGCTCGCGTCCACTGCCACCCGATAGGGGTAGTCCAAGCTGGTCGCAGTCGGCACGTTCACTTGCGACAAGGTAAATTGCGCGGTCTGCCCGAACGCTCCCAGACTGAAACATAAACTGAGCGCCAGCGCCGCGAGTGTTCCCACTGGCAAAGCCCAAATAGACATCCATTCATTCCCGCTCAGCCTCAGCCAAACCCGGCTTCCGCCAAACGACCGCAAGCGATTTCGTAGCCGTGCCATAATTTTTTCTGCGAACATTGTCGACCGCTCCTCCGCGAGTTGCCACGTCGTGCATACTCGCGCCCTTCGCGTCGACAAAAGTGGGTGCAGTCCGCCTGCCAATGCGGCGTCCACATAACTTAAAACTCTCTAGTGTGTTGAGTAGTGTCTAAATTGTGGACCGACTTGAAGTTCTGCGGTGCAAGCGAAACCCGGGGAACAAAAATAAGGGGACGGTCAACGGGTTTCCGGGCTTCGTTCGGAGGCAAGAGCTACCTCGAACAGCCACTCATTCATGCTCGCAAGCTTTTGCCGCCGAAACGTACTGCAATCCACCAACTGAAACGAGCCGGAACGTGCGCTCTCGATTGCCGCAATTATTTTTGGTAGATGATTCGTGTTCTGCTGACCGGGGATGGAACGCCGGATATGAGCAGAACCTTGCGGGTCGGCGTTTGGCAATTATGGCGCTGACGGCGATCCAGCTGCCCATCATCATCCATCCCCCGCTCTTCCGCTGCTTGCAACAACTCGCCGTTCTGGAGCCCAGCCCATCCCATGTACGCAACCGTCTTCACGCTGCGCCGACAGCTTCCTCCTTCTGATGGCGGCGTCCAATATATCGTTTCTGGCATCCTGCCAAACGGCACGAGGTTAGCGTGACTTGGTTAGTGTAAAGGGGGCCAGGAGTGGCATTCCCTTACGGTGGGAACGGTGGTTACGGGCGGGCCGGTTTTCGCGTGGATTACGCCGTCGGAGGTGGAGCAGAAGGAGCGGGTTCCGGTGTTGGCGTCGACGGGGGTGGCTACGCTGCGATAGTCGACGCACATTTGCGAGAGGCAGACCGTGGCTATCTGGAATTGATAGCCGGATTCTACGCACCACTTCCCTGCCGTGCAGGTGGGATTGGCCAGGGATTGATCCAGCAAGCCGGCATGCTGCGGTGAACTTTCTTTCGCGTTCGCAGAGATGCTTCCCAAGGACGCTAAATCGCGGGCGAAACCGCGGTCGGGATATGACGAGGAATAGGTGATCTGCGCGGAGTTGATGCTGCGCACCCTGCCGACTGCGCTGGCTTCATTTCCGGCGATTTTGGAACGGAGCAGGTTTGGGATGGCGATGGCCGCGATCATCAGCGAGCTGCTCAAGTCCAGGCCGGCGGTGGTGTTCACTTCACGGATGGTGGACGGTTCCGCGTAGACGCGCATCACGGCGGGAACGGGATCGCGCGCCGGCGGATTCAATAGCGTGGCGTATTCCGGCGCGAAGAGACGCATTTGCCTGGACATCAGCGATGCGGCGTCCTCGTACAGCAAGGCCGACGCGTCGGCGGATTCGCCGGGGGCGAGGGAGGCAAGATAGGGCTTGGACTTGGCTAGCGAATCGGGGGAGCCGTGGAGGTGCACGGCGTCGGCCAATAATTCTGGCTTGGGGGCGACGAGGAGATAGCCGTCCGCGAAGGTGTAGGCGATGTCCGTGGGCTTTTGCGACGGTATGCGCACAGAGGAGTAGGCGACACCGGCAGTTTCGCCGTGCGTCGGTTGCAAGTGCGCGAGGGCGAAAAGCGTGGCCAGGGTCTTCTGCAGGTGCGTGGCGTCTTGCACCTGCCAGATGACTTTCCAAGCGGCATCGTTGGCGCTGTAGTCGTCGAGGACGATGGTGAGCTCCGGGCCGAGCAGATTGAGCAAGTCATCTTTAACGCTGAGATTCAGGGCTTTTGCCCCGCCGGTGACGGCGCCGAAGGTCTTGGCGTTCTCCGGCGGCGCGAGGGCCTGAACGTCGTCAAAGATCTGGGACAAACTCGCGAGGCGAATGCTGAAGGCAAAGATGGATTTCGGGGAGGCAAAATCCAGGCTGCCGAGGGGGGCGGGCTTCGCGAGCCACGCCGCGACGGACGTTCGGGGGCCAGCAAAATCGAGTTCGCCTTCGCCGACGGGCCTGCCTCCTTCCGTGGCGTGGCGCCAGACGGCGTATTGCAGGTCAGCAAAGCCGCTGCGCTGGAAGGATTGCTGGTTCGAAGCTGTGCCTAGAGTGGCAGCCTGCGAGAGCAAGGTGTGAAGATCGACGGCGGAGACCATGGTGGCACCGCCGGCATAGGCGTTGGCGATGCGCTGGCCGAAGGGCGAGGAGCCGAAGCTGCGGTTGGGGCTATTCAAGCGATCGTTAAGAGCGCGCAACGTGGCGAGATCGAGGGCCGCGGCGGCGTAATCCGGACGAACGAGGATCAGGAGTTGCTTCTCGCTGGCGGGGACCTTTAGGCCTTCTTTCGCGTCGGAGAGTTCCGCAGGGGTGAAAATGCGCGCCCACGGTTTGGCATTGCCGGAAAGCGCGGCCAGCGATTGTCGCAGGAAGGCGTCCAAACCGGGTTTGCGAATTTCCGCGAGGAAGAGGAAATGCGTGTCGTCAACGTGTTGCACGTCGATGCGCCCGGAGAGCACGGCTTCGTCGCCGAGGAAGTCGCAGAGCTTGGAAAATTTGTCGAGGGCGTCTTCGGCTTTTGGCCCGGCGATGGCGAGGTTGCCGCTGGTCCACCACTTGCGGAGCGCGTCGCTCTGCTGGAGTTCCTGGCGAAAGATGGTCAGCGTTTGGCGGACGGTGGCGCCGTAGTTAGGTAGCGCGGCGTAGGCGTTGGTGGAGTCGGGCAAAACGGCGATGAGATGGCTTTCGGTGCGCGGCGCGGGATAGTGCAACTGGTCGTGCAACTTGTTGAAGAGGATGCCGAATTCGGCTACCAGGACGGGGTCTTTCATGGCGTCGGAGAACGGGTTTGGAGTGGGAGTGCCCACCGTAAGCGGATGCTCCCGCGGCGGGGCCGGCGTCTGAGGCTGGGGTGGCGCGGGGGGATGCGTCTGCGCGAAGGCGGCGGTGGAGAAGAGAACGCATGCGGCCAGGCAGAGGCCGACAGGATGAAGCGGGCGCAGAGTACGTGATGATCGTGGCATGAGCTGTTCCTCGATACGAGCGATGCGTGCTGCTGATTTGGTGTACGTGTTTCCACGATAACTGAAGAGGTCTGGCGTGTGCGGGGATTTGCAGCGGTGGTTTCCATTCGGGTTACGACAGCGAACGCGTGGAGATGCGCTGGTGCGCGGCTCGATACGGATTCAGCAGGCGCCCGCCCCAGACGGCGACCGTTACGAGCGATGCACAGGGTTCCACATATTTCCACAGATTGGGCGCTTACCGCCGGTTGCGGAAGTTCGTAGACTTGGGGCGCGATTTATCTCGGGGCTATTGGGGGAGTGACCATGCTATTTGCTACTGTGTCTCGCGGCCGAAAGACTGGCAAGCGGCTGGTACCGCATCTTTTTCAGGACAACCGTTACCGCGTGCAGCTTGGTAAGCAGGGGCCGTATATTCCGGTGGCGGATTATCGCGAGATCCCGTCCTATTTGGCGAATGGGTATTCGCTGCACATGAGCGATAAGGCTGGGAAACAGACGCCTAGCTTGATTCGGCCGCAGTCGGTGCGCGGGTGGAGTATCGATCCGCGGGATCTTTTTTTTCCTACGCGATAAATTCTCTTAACTTGTTTGCGTTGCGGGACTCGGGGCTTCTTTGGTACGGATCACGCCGCGCACAGACTAAAGTCTATGCCACCTGCGGCCTAGGTTACTCGATGACAAAAGCTCACAGGCTGAAGCCTGTGCTACCAAAATCTTGGAGGGGTGGATTACACAGCACACAGGCAGGAATGCCTATGCTGCTAAAAGCTATTTCAGGTATTCGTCTAGGTTGAGAAATTTGCGGCCTAGCGCGGGGCTGAAGATGGACCATTCGGGTTCACCGCTCGGGGTGGCTAGGGCGGTGCGGACGGCGCCTAGTTTGGAGTCGAGGTCATCCATGTAATGGAAGACCAGGGCTTCGCGGATCATGGGGAGTTTGGGGGAGCCGAATTCGTATTCGCCGTGATGGCTGATTAGCAAGTGCTGGACTACCGTTTTTAGACGCGGGGGGAAGTTGGGGATGGCGTCCATGGCTTTGGAGACGGATTCCAGTTCGAGGACGATGTGGCCCAGGAGTTGGCCTTCCGTGGTGTAGCCTACGGCGCGTTCGTAGCAGAGTTCGTCTAGTTTGCCCACGTCGTGGAGGATGGCGGCGGTTAGGAGCAGGTCGACGTTTAGCTCGGGGTAGTGGGCGGCGATCTGTTTGGCCAAGCCGCAGAGACCGACCACGTGTTCCAGCAGGCCGCCGATGAAGGCGTGATGCATTACTTTAGCAGCCGGGGCGCGTTTGAAGCGGGCGGCGTTTGGGGGGTCTTGCAGGATACTGACTACTAATTGCCGCAGCCACGAGTTTTCTATTTCCGCGGCATAGGATTGCAGACGCGTCCACATCTCTTCTACGTTTTCTTTAGTGTGCGGGAGATAGTCGGAGAGATCGATTTCTTCGGGGGTGGCGCGGCGGACTTGCTGGAGGACCAGCTGGGGCTTGTTGCGATAGATTTCTACGCGCGCCAGGACCTTGATGAAATCGTCGCGATTGATGTCTTTGGCGATGGCTTCAAAGGCGTCCCAGACGCGGGCTTCCACCGTGCCGCTGCGATCGCCTAGCTCCATGCGGAGGTATTGCTTGCCTTCGCGGGTGTTGCGAATTTCTTTTTCGTGGACCAGGAAGAAGGTGGTGACG
>PMOV01000379.1:0-8074 GCA_003161195.1 Acidobacteriota bacterium
ATCCTCCGGATATTCTGAACGCCAGCTATTCCACGGGCACCTGGCAGGATGGCACGCTGTACGCCGCCGCCAGTTGCGCCGAGGGAAATCCCGGCGCCATCGAGCAACTGGGATTACAACTCGGACTCAACGGATATCCGGCGTCGGTGACGGTTAACGGCGACACGTTACCCAAGACGGCGCTGCAATATATAGAAAATCACGACCATCAGCGCTTTATCTGCAACTACGGCACAGTTGCGGTGGACAACGATCCGGATGACACGTTGCTGCAAGAAGGCAATCGCGATGGATTTTGGCCCAAGGTGCAGCCGTATCTGATTGCGCTGCTGACCGCCAAGGGAACGCCTCTGCTCTGTGAGGGTCAGGAATTCTGCGAAAATTATTGGATCCCCGACAGCGGCTACGGCCGCGTGATGCTCTATCGCCCGGTGCGCTGGAATTATTTCTACGACAACGACGGCCAGCCGATCATCCGCCTGCTGCGCAAACTGACCAAAATCCGCCGTGACGGAGCGCAGTTCAGCGATGGTCTGCATTACTTCTACAATGACGACAACAATTTCAACTCGAAGGGGTTGCTGGCGTTTTCGCGGCAGCTGGGTAACACGTTCAGTCTGATCGTGGTGAATTTTACCGATCAGCCGCAGACCGCCAGCTTTGCTTTCCCAATCACCGGAAATTACGCTGAGCAGATTGAAGGCACGCAGAATCTTGCGGGCGTGGCGGCAGGGACGGCGCAACCGCTTGCGGTTCCGAGCAACTACGGGTGCATCTGGACCGTCAACTGAGCATTCAGCGGCTTTTGCGCAAAGGCTTTCGCGAAGCGTACGCGCACCAGCCAGAAGATCAGCAAAAGCAGCGGCAACACGCTGAGAAACAAATACAAGCCCGTGCTGAATAACGCCGACGGTAAATGTGGCCCGAGCCCCACGGCCGTAAGCAAGCGCCGCGGGCGGTTCGAAGGCCCCAGGAAAAACGAGCCCGCGGCGATAAACAACCCAAAGCACATGCGCCAAAGATGGCGGGAAATACGCGTTACCCCAAAAACGCCGCCGCGGAGCAGCATGCGAACGTCGCCCGCCGCCGCCAGCAGACAGATGGAACCCATGAAAAAACTCATGAATACGGGAACACCATCCTGGGAAGTGTGCCCGCTGCGCAATACCTTGATGCCGCCCACCCAAAGGAGCAGGCCGAGCGCCAGAGGAATCAGCAGTGCGAGCCAGTCAAAGCGGCTCGTTTCGCCTGGGGGGCGCCGCGCCGTCAGCCACGCAGTGCCAATCAAATAAAAGGTGATGATGCCCCCGCCGACGTTGCCCGTTTGATGCTTGACGATTCCCAGGTACACCGCGCCCACCGCCATGGTCAGCATCGCGACCACAAAGACTCTGCCGGCCAGGACGTGGCGCGGGGAGCCTTTGCGGAAAATCATCGCCGCCGCGCCGGAAAGCAACCCGACGCTGCCCGCAAGTATGTGCACCACTAGAATGGACGAATACGGCATGAGGCGCGTCTCCCTTGCCAAGGATACTAAGGATACGAGGCACGGAGTCGCGAAGTTTCACGCCACCACGCGCAGGATCGAACGCGAACCGTTACGTCGCACCGGAGGGTTACGGTCGGTGCTGCGGCTTGTGCCGGGCGCTGGCCGTGGCCGTGCTCGCTGACGTGTTCGCTGGCTCCGCGTCATCGGGATGGTGCGATACAGTGCCGCTGTCCGTGGGCGCGGTCACGCCGGAAAACGCCGAGCGCATCACGTACGCAAAGAAATTCTTCCCGTCGATAGGCACCATCATAATCTGCAATTGTCCGACAGCCGCTCCGCGGTAATTTTTTGAATCAGCATGGGATTGGATTCAGCACCGACGCCCCAAATTTCATCCCTTCGGAATCCGCCGCCGTAACGCGGATATGATGATATCTGTGCTTCTTCCTGAGAGCCTCGGCGGAGCCAAAGATGGCCGGCTTTGGGCACACTCATCCATTGCTGGAGTGCGCTTCGTCAGACGGCCCCAAGCGTGCGCTTACGTAAATCGCTACCTCGTTCCCTGAGCACTGTGCATCTGCAGACCAGCTTTGGCCAGCATCGGCGCGATCTCCGGATTTTGCATAAACATCTTCCAGACCAGGCCGCTGCGGTGATTCTCGACCATCACGGTGATGGGCGCCTGATTCAGCC
Organism: Acidobacteriota bacterium; assembly: GCA_003161195.1. Taxonomy (GTDB): domain Bacteria; phylum Acidobacteriota; class Terriglobia; order Acidiferrales; family UBA7541; genus Acidiferrum. Next base: position 2,183 of record PMOV01000379.1, read on the forward strand.
CCATGTAAATCGGCGAAACCCAATTCTCCGTGGCATCGAAGGCGTCGCGCGGACCGTAAATCCCCCACAACCACGCCCCATCGTCGCGATAAAAATGTTTCAAAGCCGCCATCGACGCTTCCGGCGTATACGGAAACGAAGCCAGGGCCCCCGTTGGCGTCATGATCCCGCGATCGTCCTCCGCGTTCGGCGCGCTCGGGTTATAGCCATCCGGACCGTCGCTGGCCGTCAGTCCCCACGAATCCGCGCCGTAGCCTTTGAAATGTTTCGGATTGGCAACGCAATAGGCTAGATTTATGCGCGCCGCGCTGCGATTATTTTCAAAATAATTGGTGAAGCGATCCGTGGCCGCGTGCGGATCAAATCCCATAAAGGAGTAATGCTGAAAAAATAGCGGCTGCAAATTGTCCCAGCCCACATCGAGCTTGATGCCAAAGTAGCTTTTTCCGTTGGTGTAGCGATCGCCCGGGATTCGCGGATCGTCCACCCGCGAACCGATGTTGGCGTGCACCTGGTTCGCCCAGCCGGTGTAATAGAGGTCCGGCGAAACCGGATGCGTCGGCGAGGCTATCGCCAACAGATACACAATCATGGCCTCGTTAAAGCCGGTCAGCCGGTTGGAAATGTGCCAGGAAAAATCCGGCGACCAGTGCCAGTATAGCGCTTCTCCCTGTGGCGATTTTTTGTACCAGTCCCACTCGACGCCTTCCCACAGCGTGGTGATGCGCTGGTACAGGTCGTCGGACTGGCCGTCGCCCGATGCAGCGCCGGGTCCAGTTTCCGTTCCATTCTTTGCGCCAGCGCGGAAATATTGACGGGCCGCGAGCAGGCCTTCCATCAGGAAGGCGGTCTCGACCAAGTCGCCGGCGTCGTCGACCATGTCAAACACGGGCAGCGACTGGCCGGTGTGGCCGTCCATAAAGTGCGACCAGACGCCGTGATAACGCGGCGCTTTCTCGAGGAACGTCACGATTTTCAGCATGCGTTCGCGGCCTTGTTCGCGGGTGATGAAGCCGCGGTCCACGCCGACAAGAATCGCCATGATGCCGAAGCCGCTGGCGCCGGTGGCCACGATGCGGTCGTTGCCAGGAATATTTTCGAGCGACGTGCCAGAATCCGGATGCGCGCCGTCCCAGTAGTAGCGAAAGGTTTCTTCTTGCAACATGCTCAGCAATTCATCGTCGGTGAAGAGATGCGCGGCGTCACGCGTGGCGGCGCGAGTCACGTTGGATGGGGAAGATTCGTGGTATGCGGCATCCGCCGCCGTGACGCGGTAAAACTCGGGCTTGCCGCCGAGCCCGAGGTACTCCGTGAAACGCGTGATTCCGCGGACTTGCATGCCCACCGGCTGGAAATTCTGGCTGTCTTCGGAGCGATAGATAATGTAGCGCTCGACGTCGTTCGCCGAGTTGGCCGGCGGCGGATCCCAGGAAAGATCGATGTGGCGCTCGTAGCCTTTGCTTGCGACGTTTTGCGGTGCGGGAATTTTGCCGGGCACATCGGAGACTTGCGCGGCGTCGATGCAAATCTCGTCGAGAATCAGCGTNNGCAAAGCTGGCCAGCGGAATTTTCACCTGCAGCCAACGACCCGCAGGGAGATCGCCGGAAAACTTGCCCCATGCGAGTCCGGCGGAAAAATTTCTGCCGTTGTCTTGCAGGCGCAGCAACGGCAGATTTCTTGCCGCGATGCCTTCTTTGGAGTAGCACCAGAAATACAAGGTGTCGCCATCGAACAAGATTTGCCGGTTGCGAAAGTCCACCACGCGGATTTCCGCGTCCCAGCCTCCGCCGGGCATGGATTGCCAGGCCAGCCGCAGTGCGTTGGGCGGGGTTTTGAAGATGGCATGCTCGACGGGCAGCTTTTTGTGTAGCAGTTCGAGGGTGCTCGGTGCGGAAGGGGTGCCCGAAGAGTAGAAGTAGGCGTCCGGCTCGAGGCTGTTGTCGAAGAAGGAGTGCTGATAGTACCGAGTGTCCGAGCGCGCAGGGCCAGCCAGCAGGAGGAAGGCCAGAGGCAGAACCAAGCACACGGCAATACGGGTCCATATAAGGATGCGAGACCACATAAGGATACGAGTAGGAATATGGGGCAGGCGCGGGGAGACGTTCACCGGAGTCACCCCTGTGGATGCGGGCGTAAATTGGGGCGTAGATACGGGCATAAAAGTGGGCATCATGTGGGGAGCTTGCTCCAGAACCCAAAAATCTGCCGAGACCGACCGGCCCAGGGGTGGCCATCGGAGAGCGTCGCCCAAGATAGCACGAATCGGGCCCCCCGTTGCCCGGCAGAGCACTTGGCTGGGAATCATCGGAATTAACATTTGTTGACACTCAAAAATTCGATGGTTATACTGCCGAACAATCGTACTTAACCGATTTACCTGTTTTGCAGTTCCCGTCGAGGGTGTGGCAAAAATTTCTGTTGGAATAGGAGTTACACCGATGGCGTATCGCAAGCTCGCCGTGCGCGCTTTGTTGTTGGTAGTCTGCCTGGCCGCATTGGCTTCTGGAGCTCAGGCCCAGTATCGCACCTCGATTCAAGGCGTGGTAACCGATCCTTCCGGCGCGGTTGTTTCCGGCGCCACGCTCACGCTGACGAACCTCGCGACCGGGGAGAGCCAGACGCGCGTCAGCAATGAGACTGGCGTTTACAACTTCAACGCGCTACAAGCCTCGGTGAAGTTTCGCTTGGAAACAACGGCGAAGGGCTTTCAGAAAAGCGTGATCGACAATCTGGAGTTGATCCCGGATCAGCCGAACTCGGTAACGGTTCAGTTGCAGGTGGGGACCCAGACGCAGACCGTCACCGTGAGCGGTGACAATATCCCGGCCATTGATACGGAGACAGCGAACACCACTGGCAACATCACTAGCAACGACGTGCAGCATTTGCCGTCGTTTGGCCGCGACGTCTTCCAATTGCTGCAGCTGGCCCCAGGTGTCTTCGGCGACGGCGCCCAAGGCGGCGGCGGCGGGAGCGAAAGTTTGCCCGGCACGCAAGGACCCGGAGCAAGCGGAGGCAGCACGGGAATTTTTGGCACGGAAAACGGCCCGCAGATCCTGGCGCATGGCCAGCAGTATGAAAACAACGGCATCAGCATTGACGGGATCAGCACCACGAGCGCAGTGTGGGGCGGAACCACGATTATCACCCCATCCGAAGACTCCGTAGAAAGCGTTACCGTGTTGTCCAACGCCTACGATGCGGAGCAAGGGCGTTTCGCGGGCGCCCAGATTGAGGTCACTTCCAAGAGCGGCAGCAATGACTTCCACGGCAGCGCGTTTTATACTGCGCACCGTCCCGGCCTAAACGCCTACCAGCGCTTTAACGGCCTAGGAAATAGCGTCACCAGGGACAACAACTTGTTCAGCCAGTACGGCGGCGGTATCGGCGGCCCGATCTGGAAGAGACACGTTTTCTTCTACTTTAACTACGAGACGGTGCAAGAGCCGAATTCCTACGACCAAAGCAACGGCTGGTTTGAGACGCCGCAATTCGAAGCATTGACTTCAGGGGTTGGGCCTATCGCAGCGAAATATCTCGCGTTCCCGGGGGGAGCCCCGTCCCACGCGACCATGAATAACGACACCTGCGCCGATGCCGGGCTCGTCGACGCGGCTAACGCTACAGCTCAGCACCCTGCGAACTGCGCCGAGGTTGCCGGCGGCCTGAATATCGGCTCGCCCATCACCACAGGTGTGGGAACACAGGATTTGGGCTACATGAATCCGGCGAACCCGGGCGTCGGGTCCGGGCTGAGCACCGTGCCAGACATCGCCAACTACACGACGTTGAGCCAGACCACCACAGCCAAGTACCAATATAACGGTCGGCTCGATTGGGACGCCACGGCCTCGGATCGCATCAGCTACACCATGTACTACGTTCCGCAATCCTCGAGTTTCTTGAATGGCGCGGCGCGCGGCTACAACTACTTCCATCACAGCCAGGTGAACGAGGCTTTCACGGGTCTCTGGAACCACACTTTTTCCCCAACTTTCCTGAACGAAGCACGCTTGAATGCCGCAGGATGGCGCTGGAATGAGGTCAATGACAACCCGCAATCACCCGTTGGACTTCCGTCCGACTATATCGGTACCATTGGTTCCGTCAACCTAGCCTCTTTCGGGCCCAATGTGGGCAGCATCCTGGACCAATGGACTTACAGCTTAAAGGACGTTGCCACGAAGATCTCTGGCAACAACACTATTAAGTTTGGTGGCGAAGTCACGCAACTGCACTACCTGCAGGATTGCGCTGGCTGCGGCGTACCCAGCTACAATTTTTATAACCTCTGGGATTTTCTGAATGATGCGCCGTACAACGAGAACTCGCAATTCAATCCAACTACGGGCTTTCCGACCACGCTACGCCAAGACGACCGCGAAGACCTTTGGGGATTCTTCATCCAAGATAATTACAAACTGCGGAAGAACCTGACGCTTACGGCGGGGCTGCGTTATTCCTACTTTGGGCCGCTATCCTCCAAAGAACACAATATGTTCCAAGCCCTCCCGGGCATGGGCGCGGATGTCTTGACAGACCTTGTGGTGCGCTTGCACCACTCTTGGAATGCTAACCAAGGCGACTTCGGACCGCAGGTCGGCATTGCGTGGGCTCCGGAGATGTTCAATAACAAACTGGTGTTTCGCGGCGGTTACGGCCTGAGCTTCAACCAGGAGGAAATCGCCATCTCCGCCAATATTTCAGGCAATCCGGGCTTAACGGTGTCCCCTTATCTCGGATCCTCTTCGCCGACCTCCATTAATCCGAACATCATCTATGCGGTATCGTCGAACGTGCATTCGATCTACGATTATCCGGCAAACCCCAATACCGTATCGACCTTTGCGGCCAATGGTCTGCCTTCCAGCGGAGCGCAGGTGAATGTTAGCATCTTCCCCCCGGATCTCCCCACCATGCACACGCATCACTTCTCGCTCGAGGCCGACTACGATCTCGGTCATCAGATTGTGGTGTCCGCGGCATATCAGGGAAGCAAGTCGGAAGACACCTACTTCCATGAGAATCCGAACGCCACGCCTGCCGCCCTGGGCTATGCGCTTAACCCGCAGATCGGCGGCGGCGACTATTGGGGCGTTTTAGGTCATGCTAACTACAACGCCCTGATCTTGGATGCGAAACATCAGTTCTCACATCATTTCATGCTCGACGCGGAGTACAGTTGGTCCAAGAGCATGGATACCAGTTCCGCGCCTTACTCGGAACAAGACTACCCGTATAACCCAGGCCTTAACTACGGGCCGTCGGACTTCAACGTGGGCAACGCTTTCAAGCTGTATGGCTTGTGGCAGCCGGTATTTTTCCACGGCAGCAATGCTTGGGTGGAGAAGATTGCCGGCGGCTGGTCGCTTAGCGGCATCTTCAATCTCCACGGCGGATTCCCTTGGACCCCGGTAGTGAATTTCGGTGGTTCGGGAAGCCTGTATTGCGGTACTTGCGGATACACGCAACTTCCGGCGTACGCCTATCTCGGCGGCGCGGGAGGGAGCCTGAGCAACGATCAATTCAAGACGGGATCGGACTATCCGAATGGTGGCGCGGCTTATTTCTCCACGCCCCTATTTACCACCTATAACGGTAATGCTTACGGAGACGCTCTTCCCCAGGTCGGTTTGCACCGCAATGCATTCACCGGGCCGGGCTACCGCGACGTCGATATGACCCTGTCCAAGGCGTTTGGTCTCCCCAGGATTCCGGGGCTCGGCGAAGGCGCCAAGTTCGAGTTCCGCATGGACGCCTACAACGTATTCAACAACCTAAATTTCAACCCAACCAGCATCGTCAACGACATCAACGCCGTGGGCTTCGGCAGGGCGCAATCTGCTCTGGCCGGCCGGGTGGTTACGCTGGGAGCGCGATTCAGCTTCTAA
>PMOV01000379.1:8171-8472 GCA_003161195.1 Acidobacteriota bacterium
GGGTTTGTGCGGCGCGGCATGAATCCGGCATTTTTGACGAAACGCCTCGATAACGTCTTCTGGGTTGCGGATTTGCCGCGCGGTTCGCCGACGTTGACTGCGGAGCGGGTGAAAGAGATTCAGGAGGAAATGGACCTGGAAGATGCAAAGCGAGCGTTGGGCGATCTGGATTGAGGGTGGAATCCCTGCTCGGTTTGAGCCGCGTTGCGGGGGCAAACCGAGACGCTGCCAAAATCATTTGGGTGTTAGACATCAATTTCTATTCGTGATGTGGCTACCAAGGATTTGACATCAATTAGCA
>PMOV01000140.1 GCA_003161195.1 Acidobacteriota bacterium
CGAAGTTGGGGCGCGGGCCGCGTCGCGGCTCGAAATCGAATTTGCGTTCGGGGACGGGATCGCCATCGGTGTAGTCGGTGATTTTGACGCCGTTCAGGACCACGATAGTGCGTGGGCCGTCGAGGGTGATGTCCATGACATTCCACTCGGGCCCGGGCTTCCAGGCTTTGGCGAGCGGCTTGGTGAGCGAATACAGCATACCGGTGGAGTGGTATTCGTCCTCGTTGGAGGTTTCCGGATGATTGTCGATTTGCACCTCAAAGCCGTAGTGGACTGGCATCCACTCTTCGCGCGGCTCGATGGGGATGCGGATGAAGACGCCGGAATTGTCGTTCTCGTCGCGCATGCGGTAGACGACGTGGATCTTGCAGTCGCCGATTTTTCCGCCGGTCCAGTAGAGCAGGCCCATGCCGCCGTGCGTGTGGATGAGGCCGTCTGGCTCGACGGTCATGTAGCCGGGGCCGACGTGCTTCCAGTCGGTTAGATCTTTGCCGTTGTAAAGCTGGCGGGGATGATCGGGGTCGCCGACGCAGGCGTTTTCCGCTTTTGGCGGCGCTGGGGTCTGTGCGGCGGCGGAATAACTTACGCAAACAGAAGCCAGACAAAAAGCCAGGACGAAGCGATCGAGCATGCGTACCTCTCGCGGGAAGCGATTGAATCGATTCAGTAGGGCTAAACGGCTTCCCGGGACCGAAGGGAGTTTCTCTCCGCAGCGAGCGTGACGCAACAGGTTTTTTCGGGTGGAAAAAAATAAAGGTCCGGACGCCGGCCTTCTTGTAGCGCGGCGTCAGGACCCGTCTGCTCAGATCACGTCCAGGGGGGTCGTATCCCTAGGCGCGGGCGGAGCGAGCTTTTTTCTGGGTAATGGGAGTTGCCTTGTTTGCGTCGGATTCCTCCCCGGCGTTCGAGTTCGCATCGCCGGCTTGCACCTCGAACTGGTCCAAGAGACTGACCAGTTTCTCGTCCGTCTCCGTTTCTTCCTCGAGGGTCTGCTCGAGCAGCTTCGCGGCTTCGTCTTCGCCGAGGAGTTCGGCGAATTTGATCACCGTGCTGTAGGCGGCCATTTCGTAGTGTTCGACGCGGCGGGCAGCGCCGATCAGGGCGGCATCGGCGACCTCGCCTTCGAAATCTTCGTCGATGGTCTCTGCACCTTCGGCCACGAGACCCTCCATAGCCTTGCACTTTTTGCCGGTGGGCTTTTCGCCAAGCGACTGGAAAATTTGCTCGATGCGTTGGGCGTGGCCTTTGGTCTGTTCGAGGTGCTCTTCAAATCCGCTGCGCAGCTCCTCCGAATTAGCGGCTTTGGCCATCTTGGGAAGAGCCTTGATCAGCTGATTTTCGGCGTTGTACAGGTCTTTGAGTTCGTCGATGAACAGTGCCTTCAGTTCTGCGGTTTCCATGTTTTCCTCCGTGAGTGGGTGCGACAAGGACGAGGCTACGCGACAAGAGGAAAGAGGGAATATCCCACGCTCGCAGTAACTTGCCGGTGTGAATCCTGTAGCCNNGTTTCGCGCAAAGGCTTGCTAACAAAATCTTTAGACGCGGCTCACCGTTTCCTAAGCCTGGGGAGGCTATACTTCTCAGGTCGATAGAGGAGTTTACGTGCGCGACTTACTGTATGTTGCGGTCACCGTGGCGTTTTTCGCCATCGCGATTTTGTATCTGCGTACGTGCGAACGGCTGAAATAAGGGAGCGTCCGGGATGTCTGGAAATTTGCTGCTCATTGTGGTGTGCGTGCTGCTATTTGGATATTTGTTGTTCGCGCTGTTGAAGCCGGAGAAGTTTTGAACATGACCGCTAACGGCTGGTTTCAGATCGGATTGTTTGTTCTGGCGATCTTCCTCGTGACCAAGCCTCTCGGGGTCTTCATGGTGCGCGTGTTTGAGCGCGAGAAGACATGGCTAGACCCCGTTCTGGGGCCGGTGGAACGGCTGATTTATCGAGTTTCCGGCATCGACGATGCGCATGAGATGCGCTGGACGGAGTACGGGGTGGCCATGCTGGCGTTCAGCGGCGTTTCGATGCTGCTGCTTTATTTGCTGGAGCGGGTGCAGTTGTGGCTGCCCTTCAATCCGCAAAAGCTCGCGAACGTGACGCCGGACCTGGCATGGAACACCGCCGCTTCATTCACCACCAACACCAACTGGCAAGCGTACGTGCCGGAAACCACCATGAGCTACATGACACAAATGGTGGGCTTGGCGTATCACAACTTTGCCTCGGCGGCGGTGGGTATTGCGTTGGCCATCGCGNNAACTTGAAGCCTTACGCTGTGGCGCAGGTGGTCGAGCAGCAGACGGTCACCGGCACGGGCGCGGATGGGAAGCCCACAAGCAAAGTGATTACGCAGCAGGTGATCGCCACCGGACCCGTGGCTTCGCAGGAAGCCATCAAGATGTTCGGCACCAACGGCGGCGGTTTTTTTAACACGAACAGCGCTCATCCGTTTGAAAATCCCACGCCCTTCGCAAATTTTTTGCAGATGTTTCTGATCTTTGCGATTCCTTCCGGCTTGACGTACACGCTGGGCCGCATGACGCGTTCACCACGCCACGGCTGGGCCGTGTGGGGCGCCATGCTGGCGTTATTTCTCGTCGGTGTCACCACAGCGTACTGGGCGGAGGCGCGCGGCAATCCGCTGCTCGTGGGCGTAAACCAGCAGGCCAGCGCCGCGCAGCCTGGCGGAAACATGGAAGGCAAAGAAGTGCGCTTTGGCATTGCCAACTCCGCGCTCTTTGCCACCGTTACGACGGATGCGAGTTGCGGCGCCGTGAATGGTATGCACGATTCGTTCACACCTCTGGGTGGCCTCGTGCCGCTGGTGAATATTCTGCTGGGCGAAGTGGTGTTCGGTGGGGTCGGCTCGGGGCTATACGGGATGCTGGTGTTCGTGATCCTCGCGGTGTTCTTGGCCGGATTGATGGTCGGGCGGACGCCGGAATATCTCGGGAAAAAAATTGAGGCTTTCGACGTCAAGATGGCGGCGTTGTCCATCCTCATTTTTCCGCTGACCGTGCTGTTGTTTTCCGCCGTGTCGTCCGTTTCCAGCTTTGGCGTTTCCAGCATCAGCAATCCCGGGCCGCATGGCCTGTCGCAGATATTCTACGCGTATACCTCGGCCACCGGGAACAACGGTTCGGGATTCGCCGGGATTAACGCGAACACGGTTTGGTATAACGCCACTACCGGCATTTCCACGCTGCTGGGGCGCTTCTTCGCGGTAATTCCGATTCTGGCTATCGCCGGCAGCCTGGCGCGCAAGAAGACCGTTCCCCAGTCCGCGGGAACCTTCCCTGTAACCACGCCGCTGTTCGCCACGCTGCTGGTTTCGACGGTGGTTATCGTGGGCGCACTGACATTCTTTCCGGTGCTGAGTCTCGGCCCGATTCTCGAGCACTTGTTGATGCTGGCTGGGAGATCTTTCTAAGTCGCCATGAGTCAAACTGCCCGCAGTTCCTCTTTTAAAGACGGCGCTTTGCTGGGCCGCGCGGTTTGGGATTCCGTGCTGAAGCTCGATCCTCGTAAAATGTGGCGCTACCCGGTGATGTTCGTCGTGGAAGTCGGCGCAGTGGCAGCCAGCATCGACCTCATCGATGGCGTGATGCACCACGCCGCGGGATTTGCCTTCAGCCTGCAGATCACGATTTGGCTGTGGTTCACGCTGCTCTTCGCCAACTTCGCGGAAGCTATGGCGGAAGGCCGCGGCAAGGCACAAGCCGATACGCTCCGCAAATCGCGGGCGGAAACCGTGGCACGCCGGCTGAAGGAAAATGGCGAAACGGAAGAGGTCTCCGGCGCGAAGCTGCGCTCGGGCGATGTGGTGCTGGTAATGGCCGGAGAGATGATTCCCGGCGACGGCGAAGTCATCGAAGGCATCGCTTCCGTGGACGAGTCGGCGATTACCGGAGAATCGGCGCCGGTAATTCGCGAGTCTGGCGGCGATCGTTCCGCGGTTACCGGCGGAACCCGCGTGCTTTCCGATGAGATTCGCGTACGCATCACCTCCAACCCTGGCGAGACGTTCATCGACCGCATGATCAAACTCGTGGAGGGCGCGGAGCGGCAGAAAACGCCGAACGAGATTGCATTGAATATTTTACTCGCCGGGCTGACCATTCTTTTCTTGCTCGCGGTGGTAACCTTGCAGCCCTTCGCGGTCTATTCCGGCGCGCCGCAGAGTTTGTTCGTGCTCGTGGCGCTGCTCGTCTGCCTGATTCCCACGACCATCGGCGGCCTGCTCTCCGCCATTGGAATCGCGGGCATGGACCGTCTGGTGCGCCGCAACGTTCTGGCGATGTCCGGCCGCGCGGTGGAAGCTGCCGGCGACGTAGACATTTTGCTGCTCGACAAAACCGGCACGATTACGCTGGGGAACCGCGCGGCTACGGCCTTTATTCCGTCGCCTGGGGTCGACGAAAAAGATCTGGCCAACGCCGCACAGCTGGCGTCCCTGGCGGACGAAACGCCGGAAGGTCGCTCCATCGTGGTTTTGGCGAAAGACAAGTACGGCTTGCGCGGCCGGGATTTGTCCGCCCGTGACACGCTCTTCGTCCCCTTCACCGCGCAAACGCGTATGTCCGGCGTCAATATCGATGGCGTGGAGATTCGCAAGGGCGCCAAGGATGC
>PMOV01000288.1 GCA_003161195.1 Acidobacteriota bacterium
GCCATGATCGTCGACGTGCGCGGCAACGGCGGCGGCAACGTCTCGCAAATGCTCATTGAACGCTTGCGGCGGCAATTGCTCGGCACGGACTTTGCTCGCAACGACCAGTTCACCGAAACCTATCCCGGCGCCGTGCTTTACGGTCCGAAAGTTTGCCTGATCAACGAAACCTCCGCCTCCGACGGCGATATTTTCCCCTACATGTTCCGCGAGGCCGGCCTCGGCCCCCTCATCGGCAAGCGCACCTGGGGCGGTGTCGTCGGCATTAGCGGCCACGGCCCGCTCCTCGATGGCGGCGAAGTCTTCGTTCCCGAATTCGCCACCGCCAGCGCCACCGGCCAATTCGTCATCGAAGGCCACGGCGTCGATCCCGACATCGAGGTGGAAAACGACCCGCTCTCCGTAATCGCCGGCAAAGACACGCAACTCGATCGCGGCATCGCCGAAATCATGCAGCAACTAAAAACCAATCCCAAGGTGCTGCCCTCGCGCCCCCCAGACCCAGTCAAGACGCCCAAACGTTAGCGACGAGGAGCCTCCGAGGACGGCTTCACCTTCTCGCACGTCTCATTTCGTCTTACCGAGACGTCTCCTTCAAAATTAAACTCCTCAAATGGGTGCTGTTTTGCACACGCAGCCACGCGGCGCCCGTGCATAGTCCAGCATGCCGGTTCCCCTTCGTCTCCGGCTCGGAGGAATTGCATGCGCAATGTAAATCGCTATCTCGGCTCGCTGCTGTTGGCCGCCGCTGTCCTAGCACCAACCTTGGTGGTCAGCACCGCACAAGCCCAGGACGTAAATGTCCGCGTTTACGATCGCGACCATCACGATTACCACAACTGGGACGATCACGAAAACCTCGCCTATCGCCGCTACCTCGACGAAAACCACCGCGAATATCGCGAGTACAATCGCCTGAATCGCCGCGACCAGCGCGCCTACTGGAACTGGCGCCACAGTCATCCAGACTAAGCCATCCGGACTAAGCGCAGCGGACCAACCACTTCCTGGCGCCGTTTGCGACGATGCGTGGTTCAACCGCGGCGAGATGCGCTTGGCCATCGCGAAGCAAATCTCGCCGCGTGTCTCTTTCCGCACCATCAGGCACTAGCCCAACGCTGCCTTGTCGAGTCTGGAGTAATCCATGTCCTTTGCTCTCTACGCCGGCGGATTTGCGATCGTAATTTGCGGTCTGATCTATGCCGCATATCTTCTGCACATTCCCGCACACTGGATCGTTGTGGGTGCCGTCGTCCTCTTGGGCTTCGGCATTCTCACCGGCGTGAAAGCCACGCGTCAAAAAGATCCCGCCGGATGATGTGTAAGGTTTCGCCACTTCATTTCGCCGCTTCCGCGGCCCTAAAATCTTTCGCGCACTCCGCCCCACCGGCTACGCCTCAAAACCGAAACACCACCCCCGCGCTAAACTTGAAATTGTTCTGCCGCTCATTCACGCCATTGTCAAAGCGCGTCAGAAAGTAGTCGAGTTCCGCCGCGCGAATCGCAATGTGTCGCGTCAAGCTGATATCCAGCCCGCCGCCCGCCGTCAATGCAAACGCATTCGCCGAACCGCCCACCCCGGAATTCTGTGGCGCCAGGCTCCCGCTGGCGTGCGCTCCCCCGAGCAACACTTGCCCGAACGGCACCAGCCGGTCACCCACCCTGCGGCTAACCCGTGCCCCAAATAAATACGAAGTGAACGTCAGATCCGCCCCACCCGCTCCTCCGATGTTTGAGGCGTGCTGCACGCCGATCTGCCCCACCACGGCCCACGAAGGTGCCACCTGGTACGACAGCCAGCCATCTCCGCCGTTCATGTTGATGCACCCGCATCCGCCCGGAGGCACATTCGTGCGCACGTAGTTGTAATCGCCGCCCACCTCGAGCTTGCCCGCATCCTGCGCCGCAGCCTGTGGCGGCAGCGTCATCGCCACTGCGCACACTCCCAGCGCCGCTACCAGCAGTCTCGCACCGCGGCTCGTCCGTTGTTTTGCCTTACGCATATCGTGCCGTCCTCCCAGCCGCGCCGCGATCATTTCGTCACCACAATCGTCACGCTCGTCGACGCATGTAGCGCCCCGCTGGTACCCGTCACGGTGATCACATACATCCCCGCCGGTGTGCTTGCTCCGCCAGCCAGTCCGCCATTGCAGCCCGCGAACAGCAGCAGGGTTCCGGCAAACGCCGCTGCCGCCAATCCCGCCCGCACCAGTCGCGTTTTCCCAAACGCCCACCAGAACAGCAGCGCGGAAAACGCCGCCACGCCGAAGGGCGCCACGGGCACGCGCCTGCCCGGTGGACTAGGCACGCCCGCTGGTGGCGCACCCGCAATCAACTTCGGCAGCTGCACGGTCATCATCGTGGTGGTTCCCGCCGCACCCGGCGTCACCATCGGCGGTGTAAACGTCACCGTCGCCCCCGGCGGCTGTCCCGTCGCCGACAACGTCACTGGGCTGTTGAACGGCCCGCCGATGGGCGGCACCATCACGGTCACCGTCACCATCCCTCCCTGCGCCACTGGGAATGGCGTCTGTGGCGCCGTGACCCCGAACGCCGGGATAATCGATACGGACACGCCGACGGATGTCGAGGTGGCAAACAGTGCGTTGCCCGAATACACCGCGGTAATGGTGTACGTTCCAACGATGTTCGGCGCGGTAGTCGTGAACGTCGCCACGCCGGAAGCGTTCACCGTCCCCATGCCCACCAACGTCTCACCGCTATAGAAATTAACCGTCCCCAGAGGCGAGCCCGTCGGGAGGGGTGCAACGGTCGCGCTAAACGCGATGGCTTGCCCCGCGCCCCCCGGATTTGGCGATGCCGACACTGTGGTGGTCGTCGTCGCCAACGGGTTTATCGTCCCCATCACATCCCCTTCGGCCCCGGTAAAGCCCGCGTTGCCGCTGTAGAAGCCGAACACTGCGTATGACCCAACCGGCAACGTGGTGGTGCTGAACGTCGCCACCCCCGAGCTATTCACCGTGCCGTTACCGAGGAAGACTCCCCCGCCGCAGCCATTGTCCGGGCCCTCCGGATGCTCTTTCGCCCCGCGCTTCCATATCGCTTGTGCTCGCGCGCTCCTCGCTCCCGCGCTCCGCTTCACGTCCCCTGCGCTACCGGGTGGCTCGCAGAACACCACCGTCCCCAGGGTTGTGCCCGTCGGTGCGGGCGAAATGGTCACCGTGAAGGTCACCGTCTGCCCTACCGCCGCCGGATTCGGCGACGCCGTAATCGTCTCCGTCGTCACGACCGGCCCGTTGATCGTTTGCGTCACCGCCGTCGATGTCGATGCCGCAAACGTCGCGTTCCCGGAATACACCGCGGTAATGCTGTGCGACCCGGAACTGAGCGTCGCGGTCGTAAACGTGGCCACGCCCGAGGCATTCACCGTGCCCGTCCCCAGCAGTGTTGCTCCGTCGTAGAAGCTCACCGTGCCCAGCGGCGATCCCGTCGGCGCCGGTGCCACCGTAGCCGTGAGCGTCACCGCGGCGCCCGCCGCCGCTGGATTTGGAGAAACCACCAGCGTGGTCGCCGTGCTGGTGCCGGAGGTAATCGTCTCCACCAACACGCTCGACGTGGACGTCAAGAATCCCGCGTTACCCGAATACACCGCCGTGATGTTGTGCGCTCCCACCGCCAGGCTGCTCGTCGTAAACGTCGCCACGCCCGAACCGTCCGGCGTCACGGTCCCCAGCAGCGTTCCCAGGCCGCATGAACCGCCGCCATGAGGCCGCTCACTCGCGGAACTTCCGGCGCTCCCGCTCGTTGCCGTCCCCGCTCCCGCTGCCCGCGCGTGCGCGCTCGCAATCACGTTGGGTGAGCTGCCCGCATCGCAGAAAAACACCGACCCCACCGTCGAACCAGTCGGCGCCGTCGGCACCGGCGACACCGTCGCCGTGAATGTTACCGACACCCCGAATTCCGCGGGGTTCAGTGAACTCACCAGCGCCGTCGTGGTGCTGGTCTCCGCCGGATTGATGATCTCGCTCACCACGCTGGACGTGGACGGCGCGAATCCCGCGTTGCCCACATACACCGCCGTGACGTTGTGCATTCCCACCGCCAGGCTGCTGGTCATAAACGTTGCCACGCCCGATCCGTTCGGTATCGCGCTGCCCAGCAGCGTTCCCGAACCGCAAGCGGTCGAGCGCGGTAGTGTCGTGTGCGCGCCACTCGCGTGCACCACGGCAGAACCGTCGCCCGCGTCGCAGAAATACACCGTACCCAACGGCGATCCCGTTGGGGCGGGCGTGATGGTGACCGCAAACGTCACGGTCGCGCCTGGCGCTGCGGGATTCGGCGACGCCATCAGCGATGACGTGGTGCTAGCCAATCCCGTACCCGAAAGATTCACAATCGGGTCGCCCACACCCACCGATCCCGTGCGCGCCCCGCCCGCCGTCGGCGTAAAGACCACGCTCACCACGCAAGTGTCCCCGGGATTCAGTACCGTCGCCGCCGTGCACGTTCCCGCCGAACCCTGCAACGCGAAATCGCCGTTGGTGGACAACCCCGCGAGCGCCAACACCGCGTTGCCGTTATTCGCGATGGTGAAAGTCATCGCTGGGGAGCTCACCCCAACCGCAAACGTGCCGAATAGCAATGGCGCCGCGCCGTTCACGATGCGCACCACGTTGTTGCCCGCATCCGCGATAAACAGGTTCCCGTACGGATCCACCGCTGGATACACCGGATAATTCAGTAGCGCCGACGTGGCCGCTCCCCCATCCCCGGTGTACCCCGTCACGTTCGGGTTTCCCTGCCCCGCGATGGAAAATATCGTCCCCAGGCTGGCGCTCACCTCGCGCACCACGTTGTTGCTCGAGTCCGTGATGTACAAGTTTCCCGCCGCGTCCGTGGCAATCCCTTCCGGATCGTTCATTTCCGCGCTCGTCGCCGGCCCGCCGTCGCCGCTGAACCCGCCGCTCATGCTTTGCGCGCCCGCATACGTGGTGATAATTCCTGTCGTGCCGTCCACGC
This sequence comes from Acidobacteriota bacterium, assembly GCA_003161195.1. Taxonomy (GTDB): domain Bacteria; phylum Acidobacteriota; class Terriglobia; order Acidiferrales; family UBA7541; genus Acidiferrum. The sequence continues at coordinate 4,981 of PMOV01000288.1, forward strand.
GGCGAATCACGTTGTTGCCATCGTCGTCGATGAACAGATCCCCGGCGGCGTCCATCGCCAGCGCCAGCGGACCAAAAAGCTGCGCGCTCGTCGCCGCGCCGCCATCCCCGCTATACCCTTCCCCGTTGCCTCCCGCCACCGTAGTGATCACTCCCGCCGCGTTCACCTTGCGCACGGCATTATTGGCTGAATCTCCGATATACAAATTGCCGTTCGGATCGACGACCACAGCCTGCGGTTCGTACAATTCCGCACTCGTCGCCAGACCGCCATCTCCCGTGTACCCCGCGTGCCTTCCCGTACCCGCCACCGTGGTAATCGTTCCCGTGGTTGCGCTGACCATGCGTATGACTTGGTTCGTCGTGTCCGCGATGTACAGGTTTCCCGCCCCATCCACCGCCAATCCCTCGTTTTGTTGCAATTCCGCGCTCGTAGCGGGACCCGTGTCTCCCGCGTATCCCGCCGTACCATTGCCGGCAATCGTCGAAATAATGTCCGTGTTCGAATTCACCTCGCGGATTACCTCGTTGCCGTAGTCCGAGATATAAAGATTGTCGCCCCCGTCGAGGGTTAGCCCAAAAGGCCCGTTCAGCTCCGCGCTCGTGGCCGCCCCTCCGTCTCCCGTGTATCCCGCCGTGCCGTTACCCGCCACCGTACTAATCACTCCGCTGATGACGCCTAGCAACGGCCCCTGCCCGACTCCCGTCAGGTATACCGTCGCGGTCACCACCCCCAAGCCACCGCTGCCATCGTTAAACACCAACAACGCCCCGGGCCGCACTCCCGGCGCGGTAGGCGTAAAGTCCACGTTCACCGAACAACTCGTCCCCGTGTTGTAGAACGCGCCGAACACACACGCCCCGGAACTCGGTTGTGTGTTGGACATCTGGTAGTCCGCCGTCGACGAGCCTAG
>PMOV01000335.1:0-4248 GCA_003161195.1 Acidobacteriota bacterium
TGACCCTGCGCATGTCGGCGGAGCTGCTGCGCATCAGCCAGGCGTTCGCGGCTGACGGGGTCGGTATGCTGGCGGTGAAAGGCCCGGCGCTGGCGTTGCAAGCTTACGACGACGCGGCGATGCGCAGTTATGGCGACCTGGACCTGCTGGTGCGCGACCGGGACATCGCGCGCGCCACGCAACTGATGCTGGATGCCGGTTACGACGCGGAGATTCCGCTGCAGGCCATTGCGGCCGGAAAAATTCCCGGACAGTACACATTTCGGCGGCGCGATGCGGGGTTGCTGGTGGAGTTGCACAATGACCGCACCATGCGCTACTACCCGCGAAAACTGCCGATCGAGGCGTGGTTCGCGCGCGCGACGCGGGTGCGACTGGAGGGGCGGGAGATTCCGGCGCCGGCGTTGGAAGACCATTTGATCCTGGTGTGCGTGCACGGCGCGAAGCATTTCTGGGAGCGGCTGCTGTGGATTGCGGACGTGGCGGCGCTGGTGGCCCGCGGACGGGCCGCGCTGCGTTGGGAACTGGTGACGCAGTCGGCGAAGGATGCGGGTGCGGAAACCATGCTGCATGGCGGATTGCTGCTGGCGGCGCAGGTACTGCAGGCGCGCTTGCCCGCGGAGATTCTGGCGCAGGCGCAGGCAGATGCGGCGGCGCGTGCCATGACCGAGCAGGTGGGACGCTGGTTGCCGGAGGGCGGCGAACCCGCGCCGGGACTGCTGGCGCGTGCGCTCTTTCGCGCGCGCATGCGCGGCGGCGGGGCCTCTGGCGCGGGGTATTTTCTGCGGCTGCTCTTTTCGCCCACGGAAGAAGATTGGGACGCGGCAGCGAGCGAGCCGCAGAGTTTCCTGGACGTGGTGAAGCGGCCGTTCCGCCTGGCGAAGAAGCACGGCGCTGGCGGCAAGCGGTGAGCGGAGCCCGGCTGGTGACGGGGACGTAGCAATATTTGGTGGCGATATTCGGGCGAAAAGAAAAGAGCCGCGTGCTGAGTTGCAGCGCGCGGCCCTTTCCTTTTGTGCGGCCCGAATGATGCGGGCGGTTACTTGGCGACCACGACCGTAACGGTGACGGTTTGCATGGTGGCGCCGGACGAGGTGCCGGTAATAGTCACGGGGTAACTGCCTACGGTAGTGCTGGTTCGCGAGCAACCCGCGAGAGCGACGAAGACGAGGAGCGCGCCGGCCAGCGCGAAACGCGTGCGCAAGCGCTGCTGGGAAGCGAACAGCAGCAGGACCATGAGCACCAGCGCGACGGGCGCGACGATTCGGAAGGGTCCCTGCGGAACGCGCGGGGACGCTGGCGGCGGAGCGAGCCTGGACTGGGCCTCGAAGTCCAGCGTTATGGGAACGCTGCTGCCGGCAGTGAGTGTTACGGACTTTGAGGAAAGCATGCACTTGGAGTTCTTGGGCTGGCCAGTGCACGCGAGATCCACGGTACCAGCGAATGTGCCCACAGAGGTAACGGTGATGGTCTCCGAGGCGGACTGGCCTTGCGTGACCATCAGCATGGTGTTCTGGGCGGTCAGGGTAAATCCGGAAGCGGCGGTTACGTTGCCGGTGAGCATGATGACCTGCGGACTGGAGGGGGCGCCATCCACGAGGGTCAGCGTGGCAGTTTCCGCAGTGGCCACGGACGGCGTGTAGGTGACGCTGACCGTGCACGTACCGCCGCCGGCGGCGATGCTGGCACCACAAGTGGTGGCCGGCAACAGGGCAAAGTCTGCCATGGCACCCGCGGCGGAGGTAAGCGCGACGGTGGCGCTGGTGAAGGCCACTGCCGAGGTTCCGTTGTTCGTGAGAGTGACAGTCTGCGCGGCGGTCGCCGTGCCCACAGCCGGCGACGAGAAAGTCAAGGTGGTAGGGGACACGACGAAGAGCGGCGGTGCCGTGCCGCTCAAAGCCACCGATTGCGGACTGGAGGAATCGCCATCCGTAAGCGTCAAGGTCGCGGATTCGGTGGTGGTGGTGGGGTCAAACGTGACGGTAACCGTGCACGAACCACCGGCAGCGATGGAAGCACCGCAAGTGTCGGCGGAAATGGCAAAGTCGGTGGCGGCGGCCGCGGGAGACGGATTCGTGATGGTGGCGCTGGTGAAGATGATGGCGGCGGCGGTGTTATTGGTGAGCGTAACGCTTTGCCCCGCGGTGATGGTGCCGATCGCGGTCGCCGTAAAGGTCAAAGAGGTTGGCGAAGCAACCAGCGTAGGCTCGAGGGTAAGCTCGGAGACGAACGCGTCCGAGGGGCCACTCAAACTCGTTTGGAAGGCGCCGGAAGTGACGGGAAAGGTGGCGGAAGAAGAGAAGGTTTGACCGGTGGCGTAAACGGTCGGCAGCGTGCTGAGGGCTAAGCCGAAGATCTGGTCGGCATTGGTATTGGTGGCGACGCCCCCGAAATAAGTGGAATAGATCAAATCGGCCGATCCATTGCCTGCGGGGCTAATTTGCGAGATGAACCCGTTGCCCTGGGTATTCCCGATTGGCAAGGCCGTCTGGAATGCGCCGGACGTGACCGGGAAGGAAGGCGAAATGGTAGAACCACCGACAACCGCGTCACCGGTGGTGGAATCGGCTTGAACGGAATAGCCGGTGCTGGATCCGCCGCCGAGGCACGTCGAATATTTGAGCGACGTTCCAACGGAGGTGTCCAGGAGAGTAACAAACGCGCTGCCGTTCGCGGCGTCGCAGGTGGTCTGGTAAGCACCGGTGGTCGTAGGGAAGTCGGCGGAGTCGGTTGTACCGGTGATGTATGCGACCGTCGTGCCGGACTTCAGCGCGATGCCGGTGCCAAAATCGCCGAGCGGAGAATCACCGCTGCCACCGATGTAGGTGGAATATACGAGGGAAGCCGCTCCGGTGGTGATCGTGGTATCGATCTCACTCAGGAACACGGAGCTGGGATTGGTGCCCTTAGGAGCCGCCTGGTAGGTGACGGTGCTGACGGGAAAATTGGACGAGGTGGTGGTGCCGGAGATATAGGCTTTGCCAGTTGAATCTGCCGCGACATCGTAGCCCTCGTCGCCGAAGCCCAAGTCTGCGGTCACATTGTTAGCGCCGTCGCCGCCGAGATAGGTGGAATAAAGCAGGGAGTCGATGCCGCTGCTCTTGGTGTTAATTTTGGTAAGGAAGGCGCTGCCCGCGCTATCGGTAAGTGTGGTCTGGATGGCGTTCATGATCGGGAAGTCGACATCCGCTGTGCCTGGGGTGGAATAGGTGACGCCGGTGACATACGCATTGCCGTTGGCATCCGCAGCGATCCCTTGGCCAAAGTCACCATTCGTACCGCCAAGATAGCTGGAATAGAAAAGTGACCCGCTGGAGTTGGATTCGACGATAAAGCTGGTGCCGTTGGCGTTGGAACTCAGGGTCGGCTTGAGGGCGGTGGCAGTCATGGTCGGGAAGTCCGTGGAACCGGTAAAGCCGGTGGCATAGACATTGTCGCTGGAGTCGATCGCCAGGGCCGTTATCTCATCAACGCCAGATGAGCCGCCGAGATATGCTGACTGCACAAGAGCGGTGCCGGTCGGATTCAACTCAGAAATAAATCCGGTCATCCCTGGGCTGGTATTTGTCGTGCTCGCGCCGACGCCAGCCACCGGGAAGTCGGTGGAGCTCGTAAATCCGCCGACGTACGCATCGCCAGAAGCGTCAATCACAATGGCGTTACCACCATCATCCGCGGTGCCGCCGAGATAGGTGGAATAGTTCAGCACCGGGTCAATGATCAGCGGCGCGCTGCGGTCATAATTTGCCAGCGCGAACGATACGCGGTCGCCAGCCACCGTGTAGTGCCCAGCGACTTCCTGCCGCCGGCCCGCGACTTGCTGATAAATAACCGGCTTCTGCAGCTGTACTTCCCCACCCTTCAGGGAGACCACGACATTGCCCTGCGCATCACGGCGCAAGCTGCGTGCGCCCACCAGATGCAGACGGATCGCGTTGGGATCGGCTCCCGGAGCAACCACAAAATCGTATTCCAGCTTGCCCTGGTTGCCGTAGAACACCAGATCCACGCCTGGATAAACCTGCGCATATTTTACTTCTGCAAAGGTCGGCACGTTGCGGTGCCACTTCTTCGGATCGTTGCCAATATAGTAGTTGACGATGCCGGGCAACTTTTCCGCGCCAGCCACTTGCGGAGCCGAATTGGCGCCCTCAAACTGCATGCGCAACGCGGTCGTCGTGCCGGGAGCGGCGCGACGGTCCGCGCGCATCTGCTTCAACGTCTGGGCGCGATGCCGAGGGGACATAT
>PMOV01000335.1:4300-8763 GCA_003161195.1 Acidobacteriota bacterium
GATTTTGTCGTTCGCGACGATTGCGACGGCCGGCGGCCGCCGTGGTAGCGCGCTACCAACAACCCAGTGCACGAGAGCAACGCGAGAGCGGCTAAACCAGCGAATTTTACTGCGGTACCGCGGATTTTCATGGTGCCTTCCTCCTCAGTGTTTGGTCCCCCCTACGCCATGCGCCTGGAAGCCAGGTTACCGGGCGAGTCATTGCCGCTTACCGGACTTTGCCGGACTGTTCCTGCGGGACAGGACAGGTCGCGGAGTCAGCACGGGCACTGATGTGATGGTACGGGACACCGAATTCAACCCGAATGCTAGCACAGTGTTTCGGGGCAAAACGGCGAGGTTAAAGGGATACGCCAAGGACTGTGGCGAACTAGATAATGCAGCCCGAGTGCCCCAACAAGACTCCTGGTACGCAATGCAGTCTGGCGTTTTGCGGCGCTTCAGGCCACCGGACGAGTGCGCAATTGCGCAAAATCCCGCTCAATCAGGTCGCACATTTGCCCGAGGCGCGCCGGGTCCTGATGGGGCCTCAGTAGCCGCACGGGCACCTCGGCGAGCAAGCGATCCAACACCGCGAATTCCTCGGCGCGCAGGGCTCGGTCCAGAAGGTTGTTGGCATAGGTGTTGGCCAGCAAGGAGAGCAAAGCGGGACTACCGGTGGCCGGCCCGATAGAGGGAGCAGCATCTGCAGACCGCTCTCCTAATAAGTAGATGACGCCGATGGGCAAAGCCCCGGAGGCGAATCGCGTGCCAGCGGCGCCAAGAGCCAGCCGGCGCTTGTCCCAGCCGTCCGATATCCGGGGAAGCTCCGGCTCTCCAGCGGACTGAACCATCGCCACGGAGTCGGGCCATAGACAAAGATGCGGGTACGCGGAAAGCGCCAGGAAACCGTTCCCCGCGGAGGAAGATGCCGAGGCTGGAGTGCGCGCAGGGGGAACCAGCGCCACGATATCGTCAGATAACACCGGATAACCGCGCTTCGCGAAGGCCGCCGCAGTGGTCGACTTTCCCGCCCCTTCGGCGCCGACAAAGACGGCGCATCGATTCCCGAACGCCACGGCGCTGGCGTGCAAACAGGTGACACCGCGAAGGCGCAGGACTAGCCCGAGAACCGGACCTAGCAGGTAGGAAAGAGTGTTGCCCAAGGATAGGTTGGGTGGCCAAGTGGACCAGATGGAATGGCGTTCGCGGTCGATCCAGAATTGCGTGCCATCATTGTACGCAAGGCGAAGAAGCGAATCGTCATCCGCTTTCCACATGCGCAGGACGGGTTCTCCGGACTCGGTCAGATGCGGACTGACATAGGTCAGCGCTTCAGACGGGGTATGCGGAGGTGGGGTAGCAAGAGAAAGTTGCAGGTCGGCAAAGGGTGCGAGACTTTGCGCAGCATGGTCATCGGCCAATGAAGCGACGGTAGGGACGCCAGGAACGGGAAGGTTAGAGCGCAGCCGCAGACCGAAGACAAAATAAGAAAAAGACAAGTGGCACGAATGTGAGCAGCTCAGGGACTCGGGATAATTAGCAAATCCTTAAATCTTTTCGGCGGAAAGGCCGCCACTTCCGATCTGGGGCTACGAAGAGCGAAATAAAAGGGAATGCCAATACACGCTAAATGTGCGTCGTGTTGCGCGGGGCGCGCCCACCATCCGGCTTTCCGCGACGACCGACCTGCTGCGTCAACTCCCGCACCGTCCCGTAAACCGTCAATTTTGGAGTCACATACGGCTTCTTGGGATTCGGTGCAACAGGTTTTGCCATTCCCAGCCTCCACTTTCAGTTATACCCAACATTTCCAAGCGACTGCAACCAGAAGTTGAAACAAAAGGGCCGGGCCTTCTGGTTAACCTGTTCGGCAGTCATCTTACCATGTAGGGGCGAAAGCAACGAACGATTGATGTACAGGTCCACTTCGCCACCCCGTTGGTACCTCGAGATACCATTTTGGGCCTTATTTCGTGCGTTTCTCAGCTCGGCATCGGCTGACGCAGTACTGGATTCACCGTTCCCCACTTCCTTCGTTGCATCCCAATTCCCGAGGCCCTTAACCCCAAACGGGCCAAAACGTTGCAGGTGCAGTAGGAGGGGGACACCCGGAAAGGGCGTCTTTGGACGCAGGCGTACACTATCGAGCACGCGACCTGCCATCGCCTCCCGCAAAAGCCTCTTTTGCAAAAACCAAGGCCACGGCGGAATCGCCAGCAGATATTCCACCACCCGCAAATCCAAAAAAGGATAGCGCACATCCACGTGGCATTTTGTGACACTTGGGCTTTCCAATTCGAACAACCTTGTCCAGTGCGGCAAATACATGGAGGCTACCGCCGTGGCGTGAATTGGATGCGCTTGCGGGGGAATTGGAAGCGATTGACCGGCACGCCAGCGCGCAGGAAGATCGAGCCGCTTGGCGAACTCTGGCGCAATCCATTTTGGGAAAAGCTGCGGCGCGTCCGGGCCCGCCCCCATCCACCGTTGCAGGCGCGCTCCGATGCCGCGCCACGGAAATGGCCGCTGCCACGTATAGCGCAAGAGCTCGCTGAACATACTTCCCCATTCGCCCCGTGCGCGCATGTGGCGGACGTAGGGCCACATCTCAAAATGCATGAGGTTGTCGGCGCCTTCACCGGAAAGCAAGACGCGGGAGTGCGCGGACATTTTGCGGTAGCTGGAAAGTTGGTATGCGAACAAAGGATCGTCCACCGGCTCCGGGGTGCGCACCGCCATCTGGGCGGCTTCGAGATCCCCATGGCCATCCGGCCAAACCAACTCCCACGGAATGCCCAGGGAGTTTGCCAGCTCGGCGGCGAATTTTGCCTCCCCATCGCGCAGGCTATTGTCCTTCGGGTTGACATCGTTAGAAATGGTGAACGCACGCAGCGGCGCCACTGGCGACCGCGCGGCGGCTTCGCGGGCGATGGCCGCCACGCTGGCAGAATCGAGACCCCCGCTTAAAAGTATGCCCGTGCCATGGCCGTCCAGGCGCTCGGCAACCGCCAAATTAAAAATCTCTAAAAACTTTTCGACATAGTCGGAGGGTTGCGCATAGCGAGTGCGGCCGCCTGCGGGAACGCTCCAATAGCGAGTCATTCGCTCTGCCTCGCGCGAGACCAGCAAGCTGTGCCCGGGCGGCAGCCGCTGGAGGTCGCGGAATGTGGTGGTCGAGTTGTCGCAATTGAGGCCGAAGAGTAGAAAGTCGCCGACTGCGGACTCGTTCAGCGCACCCGAAACGCGCGCATGCATGCGCAGGGCGTTCAGCGAATCGCTAAAAATAAATAGTTCCGGAAACAGGGCGTAGTAGAAGGGCTTGATGCCAAAGTGATCTCGCGCGCAGAAAAGCGTTTGCTCTTGTCCGTCCCAGATCGCAAAAGAGAAATCGCCGGAGAGATGCGCGGTGCACTCCGCGCCCCACAGCGCATAGGCTTGCAGCACTAACAAAGCGTCGTTAGCGTCCGTGGGCACATGGCGATTCGCGGCGGCCAAAGCTTCGCGCAGCGTTTCGCGGGCCACCAGGCGCACGTCGCCGACGATCGTCAATTGTCTTTCGGGAAGGAACGCAGTCTGCGTATCCCCTGCTTCGGGCATGCCCCGCGCCAGCCCAATATTATTCTGTACCCAGATCTTGCCGTCTTCCGCGCCGCGCAAAATTCCCTCGTGAACCATCCGCTGCAACTCCCGAGGTGCGACGGGCGCGCCGTCGCGCTGAAAGATGCCGAGGATGCCGCTCAATCGGGCAACGTCTCCAGGAGAGGTTTTAGACCTTCGAAGGGCAGAAAATGGCGGTGCTCTCCAAGATCTTCGTCGAGCGGCACGCCGCGGTATTCCACCCAGGCGTGCGCCTCAAGACCCGCGGCTTCTTTGCGCGCGCCGAAGCGCAGCTCGGCGGCGATGCCGCGGCGGCGCAGCAAAAAGGCGAGCACCAGCGCCCGTTCCAGGCAATTGGTGTGAAAAAAAAGATGGCGCGCAGCGGCGGCATGCAGTCGCGCAGTCTGCAGCGCGTGCGGCAAGAGGTCGCGATCCGGCGCGGCGGATTGCGGCGCATCAGGTGTGAATCCGGCGAGAAAATTCTGCCAGCGACGAAAGCCGGAGACACGCAGGCCACACCACGTCGCGCTCAGCCAAACCGCCGCTTGCAGAACCACGGCCTGCTCTGTAACAGTGAGTGCCGCGAAACGCCGCCATGCGTTGAGAGTGCTCACGAGTGGCCCCGCAGTCGCGTCGACCGGCGGGGATAACCATGAATGTACTACAGTGAGCGGTTTTTTCGATGCCCGCGTGTCCCGCGCATTGCGACGGTCGCACTATGCCAATCGAATTGTGACAGGCGAGGTAAGACTCGGGTGTTACGCCCGAAGCATTTACGGCCGGTCCGGGCTCTCCAGCGCCTTGATCACAATAGGAATCGTGACCGCCGCGGCAATGCCGCCAACCAGGAGGCCAAAATGCGAGTCGCCCACGGCCATAACCAC
>PMOV01000335.1:8799-12405 GCA_003161195.1 Acidobacteriota bacterium
CGCACCTCAAGCTCGCACGGCGATTTAATGCTGACCTCGCCCTGAATCGGGCGCGGCTGATCGGAAACGATGCGCACATCCGAGGCGTAAATCACAAAGCTCTCGGTGCTGTTGTTGGCCACCTTGATGGTGCCGCGGCGCAGTTCGGCGATGGGCTGCTCTTTGCCGGCGTAAAACGCCGCGCTCGTGTCGCCCACCAACTCATAACTGGTCTGCCCGATGCGCACCTTGATGTCGCCGTCAGCGTCGGTGCTCAAGATATCGCCGGGGAAAATCGTGGTCCCAGCGCTGGCCGCGGATTGACCGATCTGTCCGCCCTGCGCGTCCAGGATCACGCCCAGCGCCTTAACCTGCGCGGAGCGCGCGGGCGAAGCGGCTGCCAGCAAAGCAGTCAGCGCCACCGCCAGAAACCATTTTGTTTGCGAGTTCATCGCCTTTTCCCTTCCCCGAATACTTTGCCGAGCTACTGCCGATCCCTCGGTCCTTGCGAAATTTGTTCGCGTGCCCGTGCGCCCGTGGACGCTGCTGGTGCCGTGCTGCTTCGCGGCAATTGCAGTTGCATCGCGGGATCGCCGAATAAAATCCACGTGCGACGCACGTCTGGATCGCTGATGCCGAGTTTCGCGTTAAGCGCGGCCTGGCCGATGGATGTCGCAGAATCGTTTTGCAGGATGTGCAGCAGCGCCTGATCCATCGTGGCCTGCGGCGGTGCGCTGGTGAATCCGGAGGAGGCCCACACCGCCACGGCCCCGCCGTTCGGCGCCAGCAACAGCGACTCCGCCAGGCTTTCCGTGTACACGTCGTGGAAAAATCCGTTAAGGCAATCCATCAGCAAAAAGAACGGCAAGCGGTCGCCGTTGCTCAGCGTGGCCGCGGAGTCGTCGTCCAGCAAATCCGCGAAGGACCACTGTTCCGTCGCACCATGCCCGGTGTAGTTCACCAGCAGTGCGCCGTTGTTGATGGCCTCCAGAATCTGTTGCCGCGCGGTGTTTACCTCCAGGTTGCCGGTAAGAATCTGTGTTTGCTGCAGGGAATTGGGCACATCCGGTGACGCAAAGGCCGCTTCGTTGGTGAAGTTCGTGTCGCTGTTTTGGTCCGCCACCAGCACGGCTTGCTGGTTCCATGGGCCCGCCGAGGAGCCCGATTCGTAACCCACGATCTTGCCGATCACCAGCGCCGCATCCGCTGCCGTGCGCACCGGTATGCGCCCGATGGGAATCGTGCCATAGCCCGTTTGCTGGAAGTCGCTGAACCAGTCGTCCGAGGCGGTCTTGAACGCCTGCGTTTCGATAATCCGCGTGGGCACGAAATCGAAATCGCCAAAACCTAAATAATTGCGCGGGTCCAGCGAAGCGTCTCCCACCAGCAGCACCGCGCGCGGGGCCAGCGCCGGCTCCGCGGAAAGTTGCTGCAAATAATTTTGTATGGCCAAGGGCGTGCGCTCGCCGTAATTGAAGGCGTCGTAAATCTGATCCGTGGTCACCACCGTGACTTGCCGGCCTTGCGATTGATGCAGTGCCGCCAACGGCGCGATGCTCGAGACGAAATCAGGATGGCTGATGATCACGATGTCCGAAGTCTGCTGGCGATGAATCGCCGGATCGGCCAGGTGCAACGTCAGGGAGGCGGGCGCGGAAATTTGCGCGCTCGAGAAGATCAGCAGCGTGTGCTGCGTAACGCCGGTATTCGGCACCGCCAGCGCGATGGCGTAGCTATTTCCTTGCGGCTCGACGTTTCCTTCGAGCTGCACGATGTTCAACGGGTCGCTGATATCGAATGCGGAGATCTGCGCGTTGGCGAAACCCGTAACGTTCAGGTTCGCGCCCGGTGTCGCCGTAGCCTTCAACCAATCGCCATCCGCGGCAAAGGTATGCGGATAGTGCAAGGCCATGGATTGCACCAGGCTGACGTCATTGTCCCCGTCGAGCGCCGTCAACGTCACGGTGTTCACGCCCTCTTGCAGCAAGCTCGCATTGATCGGGAAATTGTTGGTGACGTTGCATTGATTTAGGAAATCCATCTCTCCGATAGGCGCGCCGTTGAAGCTAACCGCTACGCTATGCGCTTGCTGATCGGTTCCCCCCTGCAGCGTAATCTCGACGCTGGCGGATAGTGCGGAGTTGGGATTCAAATGCGCGATGGTTAGCTGCTGATCTACCGGTTCGCTGGTGACCGCCGCTCCGAAGAAATTGTCGTTGTTCTCCCCGTTCAGCAACGTTGGGAAATAGGTGGTGCGATCTTCCTCGACCACCGTCGCCAGAAAATCCCGCGCACTGGACGAGCCAAACGTCGGCGACGAGACTTCCGTGACGCGTTTGCCGGCTTGCACACCGCGCACCAGCCAGTACACCCGCGTACCAGAGAACGGCGTATCGATGCCCGTGCCATAAAACTCGATGCCCAGGAACGGCCGGATGCGCGATCCCGGACGCCATACCACCAGCATCGGCTGCTCGACGCCTTCCGCGTACAACTGCAAGTTTTGCGGCTCGAACCCGGGATTGAACCCGGCGGCGGTCATCTGCTCGTGCGTAATGCTGTACCAACCCTCGTCCGTCACGCCGATCTTCAGCGCCGTCTGCAAATCCTGCGACACCCGATATTGCCCCGGCGCAAGCGTTGGCAGCGCTGGCCGCGCCACACGCAACGCCCGTTGCGGCACGAATGACGTTGCAACCGCCGCGGCAGCTGGCGGCGCGGAGATCGCCGCGCTCAGCGACGCGGATGTCGCGGCTAAGCGATTCAAGTCCGTCAGAAGCGGCGCGTTCGAAACTTGCCTCGCCCGTTGCGCACCAGCGGCAGACGCCATCTGCGGCGCTGCAGCTCCGGACGCCGTCGTTGCCGCACTCCCCGCCGCGNNACGTCCGCCGACGGAGACGCTGCCGCCAGCGCATGTGACGGCTGCCCCGACGCTTCCGGCATCGCTGGCCCATGCGTCGTCCGCGTGCCATTCAAGTCCACGTCCTGCAACTCGTACGATGAATTCGCGTCGCCCGCGGGATCGATCCAGTAATACGTCTTCGCTCCATGCTGCGGCTGCCCACCACGCACCAGCAGCGCCGCCCCCGCAATCAGCGACGGATTCACCTGGTGCCGTCCCTGCGCATCCGTGCGATACACGTTAAAGCCCAGGTTGCGAATCTCTTCCTGTGTGTGCCACTCCAGCAACACCCCGCCCTGCCCCCGCAGAAACGCCCGGAACGACGCCAGCTGCACCGCCGTCACCGACTGAATCGTCGAATCCGCCGTCGATGTATTGTTGGATAAATCCGGATCGCTGGTCGTCGCGGAAAGCACGGTTGCGGTATTGCACACGCTGTACGAAATGCCGTTCGCGGTATCGCATACCGTCCCGCCCGACCCGCTGAACGTCGACGCCACCACATTAATCGTGATGATCGCCACGCCGCCGACGCTCAGCGACGGAATCGTGCATCCCACCGCCCCGCCGCTTTGCGTGCAGCTTCCCTGCGTCGCAAACACATTCGTAAACGTGACTTGCGCCGGCAGCGTATCGGCCACCGAAATGTTCTGCGCCACCGCCGGCCCGTTATTCGTCACCTGCAGCGTGTACGTCAGATTCGCGCCCTGATCCACCGGCTCCGG
>PMOV01000335.1:12452-14385 GCA_003161195.1 Acidobacteriota bacterium
CCATCGCCCCCACCGCCAATGGCCCCGTGCACGTCACCGTCGTCGTCGCACCCACCGTTACCGGCGCGCCACACGTCCATCCCGTCGGCGCCGTCAACGACACAAACGTCGCATTGCTCGGCAGCGTATCCACATACGTCGCCGGCGCGCCCGCCGTAAACGCCAGCGGCCCGTTGTTCGTCACCACCTGCGCAAACGTCACGTTCGTGCTGCCGTAGTTGTACACCGGGTTCGGCGTCGCCGAACTCGTAATCGCCAAGTCCGCCTGCGTCGCCGACGCCACCGTCACCGTCGCCGACGCCGTAGCGCCCCCAGGATTCGGATTCGCCACGCTCGAATTCGCGCTCGCCGTGTTCACGATCAGCGTGCCGTTCGAAACGCCCGTCGCATTCACCTTCACCACCAGCGTCAACGTCGCCGTCGATCCACTCGCCAGCGATGCCGCCAAAGTGCACGTCTCCGTCCCCGCCCCTCCCGCCGCCAGCCCACTGCAACCAAATCCCGTCCCGCTTGCCGACACAAACGTCGTTCCCGTCGGCGTCGTATCCGTAATCGCCACCGACGGCGCCGCCGCCGGCCCATTGTTCGTCACCACCATCGTGTACGTGATGTTGTTCCCCGCCGACACCGTGGGCGCCGCCGCCACCTTCGTCAGCGTCAGGTACGCCGACGTCGTCGTCCCTACCACCGTCGTCGCCGTCGCCGTGTTGTTCGTCAGGTTCGGGTCCGTCGTCCCAGAAGTAATGTTCGCTACGTCTACAATCTGCGTCCCAAACTGCGTCCCCGCGTTCACCGTCACCGCCAAGCTGAACGACCCCAGTGCCCGCGATGCAAAATCCGCGTTCGTGCACGTCACCAGTCCCGTCGACAAGATCGACGCGGTCGAATTACATGCCCATCCCGTCGGCGGGGTTATCGAAGAAAAGGTCGTATTGTTCGGAATCGCCTCGCTGAACACCGCATTCAGCGCATCGAACGGCCCCGCATTCCCTACGCCCTGCGTGTACGTAATCGTCCCGCCGGGCGCCACCGGGTTGGGCGTCTCGATGTTCGACACGTTCAAATCCGCGCCCGCGCAAAATGCCCCGGATTGCGTCCCCGGCGTCTGCGTGATCGTGACTCCGGAAGCCGTCAGCCCCGTCTGCCCGATCGTCGCTCCGTACGCGTCGTTTGCCAGCGTGGTCGTGCCGGGTATCCCCGGCGCCACGCTCACCGTGCCCGCCGCTGACGAGGTAAACACCACTCCCCCACCACCGCCGCCGCCCGGTCCGTGACGATTCCCGGGAAACGATCCTCCCGGCGCATCTTCCGGCCACGTATGTCCGCCGTTCCCGCCAACGGCGTTCGCCGTCAGGCCCGTGAGCCCACCGCTATTCGCCTGCACCACGATCGACCCGCCCGCTCCCCCGCCTCCGCCGCCGTCATTTTCCGTATCCAGCGCGTTCTGCCCGCTGGCGGTGATCGTTCCCGTGCCCGTCACCGACCCGGCGCGGATCACCACAATCCCGCCGCCCGCCGTCCCGCTGCTATAAATCCCCGTGCAGTTCGCGCCGCAGTTGTTCGCCGGTCCCGTCTGCGTCACCGGATTCCACGCCGTGCCATTGTTCGTCGTGCCCGCTCCGCCCCCGCCGCCCAGGATCACGCTGCTGGTGGACGCCGGAAATGCTACGCCGCCGAACCCTCCCACGAGTCCCGCGCTGCTCCACCCAAATCCTCCGGCTCCTCCCGTGCCTCCATTCCCGCCTGCTCCGCCGCCGCTGTTCTGATCGTTCGCGGCTGGATCTGCGTCCGTCGCCCCGCCTCCAGCGTTTCCCGGCGCGCCACGCGCAAAGCTGCCCGAGGGATACCCTTCCAGATATGTTTGCGCCGTACTCGTCGCCGTCGTCGCCAACGTGATCGCGCTCAGCGGCGGCGCCACGTAATGCGGCGTCCC
>PMOV01000226.1 GCA_003161195.1 Acidobacteriota bacterium
ACGCAACCCCCGCAGAATGAACACTTGCGCAAAAACGGCTATAGGAGGAGTAACCTCGCCGACGTCCGTCCCGCGGACGCCGTCCGATTTTGCGATGGGGCGTCCCATGAACGGTCAGTCCGATGCCTCCAACGGTTGGCCTCCGCGTCGCTTAGTGCTTTTTTTTCTGTTGCTTAGACTGAGTTTAGAGTGGGCTGGCGGGTGCAATTCCTTTGGCGGTTGTCGCTTACGACGCGGATTCGCTTGCGAAGCGAGAGGCTTTGGGGCCTCGCCGGAGGGAGTCATGGGTGGCATGGTGGCGGCGGTGGGTTGTCCGACGATGGATCACGCAGGAATTGGGCGAGCGACAATTGGTCGTGGACGTGAAGAAGCTTTCTTGGCCTACGTGGTGCCCGTGGCGGCGCGGCTGCAGAGGTTGGCGATGCGCTATGCCGGGAGTCGTGCGGATGCGGAGGATATTTGTCAGGAGTCCATGCTGAAGGCGTATTTGAAGATGGGGCAGTTTGTTGGGCATGACGGGCAGGTTGGTGCGCTGGAGTATGAGTTTCACGCCTGGCTGAGGAAGATTACGGCGAATTCTGCGATTGATTACTTGCGGCGGAAGCAGGCGAAGCGATTTGTGTCTTGGGAAGAGACGGTCCATGGGCGGCTCGGGTCGGACGGGTCTTCGAGCGGAAAATCGAGCGGAACATCCAGCGGGGCTTCTCGCGGCTCTTCTCGCGAGCTGGGCAGCCGAGAGACTTACCGGCTTACCGGGGGGATGCCTGACGGGGCGTCTGGGGCGTTGCGCAATGGGTTGTCTAACGACGCACCGCTTGGTTCGTCGTTAGGGAACACATCGGCGTGGGCGGAGAATCCGGAGCGGGCTTATTTGCGGAAGGAACGGCGCAGGCAGATGGCGCGGGCCATTGCAAAATTGCCGGTGGAGTTGCGGCGGGTTTGTTTGCTGCGCAATGTTTTGCAGTATACGACGAAGGAAGTGGCGGCACGGCTGGGGATTTCCACGACGGCGGTGCGCGTGAGATTGTTTCGCGCGCAGGCGCGCTTGCGGGAGAGGATGCCGCAAGCGTGATCGCGAAACGAAACGGCGGAGGCAACGGCAACGACAACGGCAAAAAACAAAAGCACGGGTCTGAAGACCTGCCGCTACAACGGCAGACGGAGGCGGGCTTCGCAGCCTTGGGTGTCGGTGCGATTTTTCAGGGTGAGTTCGCCGCCGTGGGCTTCGGCGATTTGGCGGCTGAGGACCAGGCCGATGCCGGAGCCGTGTGGCTTGGTGGTGAAGAAGGGGACGAAGAGATTGGCGGAGTTGGGGACGCCGGGGCCGTCGTCGAGGACGCTTACGTCGACGTGGGAGCCTTGGCGCGTCCAGGTGACTTGCACGCCGCCTCTCGTTTCTAACGCAGCGTCGGCGGCGTTGCGGATTAGGTTGATCAGGAGTTGCTCGAGTTGGTCGGCGTCGGCGGAGATGGTGACATTCGGGCCGGGGTCGACGCGCACTTTCAGGCGGGTTTCCAGTTTGGCGGTACGAGTGATCCATTCGCAGGCGTTTACCGTGGTCATTTTTGGTTGCGGGAGGCGGGCCAGGCGGGCGTAGGCGGCCATGAAGCGGCCCAAAGCTTCGGTGCGCGAGCGGATGATGTTTAAGCCGGCGCGCAGATCTTCGAGGAGTGGCGTTGCGGGGCTATCGCTGAGTTCGGGGGAGGCGATGGCGGAGTGCAGGCCGGTTTCGAGGCTTTGCGCTACGGATTGGATGGGCGCGAGGGAATTGTTGAGTTCGTGACCGAGGACGCGGATGAGGCGCTGCCAGGCTTGGCGCTCTTCGTCGCGCAGGGTGCGGCTTAAGTCGCTGAGCACGATGAGTTGGTGTGGCAGGCCGTCCTGGCGAAAAGCTACGCGACGGAGGCCCCAGCGTCCGCTGGCGCGGGTGAAATTAAATTCCATGGTGCGGGCGGGCGAGCCTTCGAGGCAGGGAGCTAGCTCGAGCTCCGCGGCGGTGAAACCGATCAGGCGCGCGGTGGGGCGGGCGAGGAGGCGTTCGCCGGCGCGATTTACGAGGCGGAGTTTGGCGTGATCGTCGAAGGCGAAGATGGCGAGATCGATTTCTTCCATGACCGTTCGAAGGAGCGCGGTGGCTTCGATGGCGCCCAGGCGCTGGGTGCGGAGGGTTTCGCTGAGGGCGTTGATTTCGATCATGACTTCGCCCATGGCGTCATCGCTGCGGGCGTCGCGTCCGCGGAGGGAGAAATCTTCTTCGCGAACGGCGGCGAGGAGATTCGAAAGGGTTTGCAGGGAGAAGACGACGCGGCCGCGGAGAGAGGCGGCGAAGCCGAACCAGAAAGCGAAGATGAAAAAAGTGAGTGTCCACGCGGTGCTGGAGGTGTACGGGCCGGACCAGAGAAGAATTATGGCGACCAGCGAACCCGGCAGACCGGCCGCCAGCGCGAGGAGCTGAATGCGGCGCTCGTAGGTGAGGCGGGACATTATTCCTTATTATTCCACTATTCCAGGCCGTGCTTTTCGAGGCGGCGGTACATGGCACTGCGGCTGAGGCCAAGGGCGAGGGCGGCTTTGCTGACGTTGCCGTCGTGGCGGGCGAGAGTGCGTTGGATCAGGTAGCGTTCGACTTCGTCGAGATTCATTTCTTCGAGGCGGGCAGTGGCGCCCAAGGCGGGCGG
>PMOV01000263.1 GCA_003161195.1 Acidobacteriota bacterium
GGCACCAGTTTCGGCGTAACCACGGAACTCGAGATTGCGCTGGCCTCAGAAATCAGCCGCGCCATTCCGTCCATGCAAAAAGTGCGCTTTGTCTCGAGCGGCACGGAAGCCACCATGAGCGCGGTGCGCCTGGCTCGCGGCGCCACCGGCCGCGAGTACCTTTTGAAATTTGCAGGCTGCTACCACGGCCATGCGGACAGTTTTCTTTCACAAGCCGGCTCTGGCCTCGCGACGCTGGGCATCGCGGAATGTCCCGGCGTGCCGGAGGCCCTTGCGGCGCTTACGCTGAACGTGCCGTACAACGATTTGGGTGCTGTGGAGCGCGCGTTTACCGCGCATCCCGGCAAAATCGCGGCGATTATCGTCGAGCCGATTGCCGCGAACATGGGCGTGGTGCTTCCCGGGGAAGGTTTTCTCAGCGGCTTGCGCGAAATCACTCGGCGCAACGGCGCGCTGTTGATCATCGATGAGGTGATTAGCGGATTTCGTTTGCGCTACGGCGCGGCGCAGCAGATGCTGGGCGTTGACGGGGATATCACCACGCTGGGGAAAATCATTGGCGGCGGCGTTCCCGTAGCCGCGTATGGCGGGCGCGCGGAGCTGATGGATCAAGTCGCCCCGCTCGGGCCGGTCTATCAGGGCGGCACACTTTCGGGCAATCCTCTGGCTATGCGCGCTGGATTGGCGGCGCTGAAAGAGCTGACTGCTGCGGGCTTCTATGAACAACTGAATCAGAAGGCGGAGCGTCTGGCAGGCGGGCTGCGAAAAGCGGTCGAGCAGTGCGGCGTTCCCGCAGTGGTAAATTCCATCGGCTCGCTGGCCACGATATTCTTCACCGCAGAACCGGTGCGCGATTATGCTGGCGCCAAACGCTCGGACAAGGCGCGCTACGCGCGCTACTTCCGGGAAATGCTGGACCGTGATATTTTCCTTGCGCCATCGCAGTTTGAGGCGGCCTTCGTTTCCGCCGCGCACACCGCGGAAGACGTCGAGCGCACCGTGGCCGCCGCGCAGGCGTCGTTACAGGCGATCGCCGCCGCGCAATAAGTTGGTACACCCATCGTTATCTGCGAAGCCGTATTTTGGATTTACGAGGAGGGTAAATTATGGCCGAGTTTGAGCTGCCCGAACGTCCCGAGGAAAGAGTGGAAGATAATCCGTTGATTCTGCCGGTCTCGGTGACCATTTCCACATTGGCGGTGCTGGTAGCGCTGGTCACTATGTTCGGTCACCGCGCCGCCAACGAACAGATCCTGCTGCAGGCCAAAGCCTCTGATCAGTGGAATTACTACCAGGCGAAAAACATTCGCTGGCACGAGATGCAGGCCAACGCCGACCTTCTCGGCGGGCTAGCACCTTCGGACAAGGAGAAGACGGAAGCCCTGCGCGAGAAGTACGTGAAGCAAGCGGAAAAGTATGAAGCGGATAAAGACGAAATCAGCAATGAGGCCAAGAAGTTGGAAGCCGAGCGCGACGTTTTTGGCCATCGCGAGAATCGCTTCGACGCCGGTGAAGCGCTGCTGGAAATCGGGCTGGTCATCTGCTCGATGACGCTACTGACCAAGAAAAAGATCTTCTGGTTTTCTGGCATGGCCATCGCGGCCATTGGAGTCGCCATCGCCATCACCGCGTTTCTGCTGCAGGTAGCCGGCTGATCCTGGAGTTACTCTAGAATAGCTGTATCATTGGCGATACCTTGCCCGAACGGGCAGTACTAATTTGGCTCCTTTTGGAGCGCTCTGCGTACCTCATCCCTTCCATTGTGACGTATCCTGCGCATGTTGGCTTTATTTCGATCTAGCTCGGTTCGGGCCGTTCGCTCTTAAGTTATATCTGATCACGGAGGCTGCAGAAGCGCGGGCGCGCCGTCCCTTGGCGCCGCCATACTGCGCAATGCAGCGATACGAATGTCTCAGCGCGTTCCGCTTGACCTGAGTCTCGCCGCCGACTCCAGCCAGATCAATGCTTTGCTCGAGTGTGTGCGCGAACTGGTGGCTATCCAGAGCGCCGGGGGAACCATTCTGCTGGCGAGCCCGTCTTTCTCACGGGTTCTGGGTTACCCGAGTGAGCCGCTGCACGGCCTGGATATGCACTGCCTGGTGCATGAGAACGACATCCCCACGCATCGCCGCCTGCTACAAGACATTGCCGGCGGCAACACCGAAGTGCACGGCACGCGGGTGCGTCTGCGTTGCGCGGATGGCACGTGGCGCTGGTTCGACGCCGCGGCGCAGCCGGCCAAGGGCGAGTTTGCCGACGAAGGGGTCGTGGTCAGCTACAAGGATGTGACCGAGCTGCAGCGGATGGAAGCGGAGCGGCAGGTAATCTCTGAAGTGGTGCATGCGCTGAATGAGACGGCCAATCTGGATCAGTTGCTGAGCGGGATTCACCAGGCGCTGAAGAAAGTGTTGTACGCGGAAAACTGCTTTGTGGCGCTGCATGATGGCAAAACCGATTCGTTTGAATTTCCTTTCTTTGCCGATGAGTTTGACAGCGTGCCGCCGCCGCAGCGCGTGGGGCGGAGCTGCACGGCGTTTGTGTTTCGCACGGGATTGGCCACGCTGATTCCGCAGTCGGAGTTCGACCGGCTGGTGGAGCAGAAGGAAGTGGAACTGGTGGGATCGCCGTCGCCGTCGTGGCTGGGGGTGCCGCTGAAGACGCCAACCGCTACCATCGGCGTCCTGGTGGTGCAGCACTATCAGAGTGACACGGCGTACAATTTGCGGGACTTGGAGTTCATCGACTCCGTCGGCGGACACATTGCCTTAGCAATTGAACGGCGGCGCGCGGAAGAAGCCCTGCGCAAGAGCGAATCGACGTTCCGTCTGCTGTTTGAGCACAATCCTTTGCCTACGTGGGTGTTCGACAGCGAGACGCTGCGTTTTCTGCAGGTGAATGAGGCGGCGGTGCAGCAGTACGGCTACACCGCGGAGGAGTTCGCGTCGTTGACCATGCTGGACATTCGGCCTGCCGAAGAGCGCGCTGGGTTCAAGGCGCAGATGGCGACGTGGCCCGATGCCGGGCAATACCGCGCCAACTGGAAGCATCTGAGCAAAGACGGGCGCCTGATCAACGTGGAGATCATCTCGCACCAACTGGAGTATGCGGGCCGTCGCGTGCGACTGATGGTGGCGCAGGATGTGGGCGAACGGCAGCACCTGGAGCAGCAACTGCGGCAGGCGCAGAAGATGGAAGCGGTGGGCCGGCTGGCGGGCGGCGTGGCGCACGACTTCAATAACTTGCTGATGGTGATCAAGGGACACACGGAATTGCTGCTGAACGCGCTTGCGTCTTCGGATCCGATGTCGCGCAAGATCGGGCACATCGATCGCGCGGCGGACCGGGCCACGGCGCTTACGCGGCAGCTGCTGGCGTTCAGCCGTATGCAGGTGCTCCAGCCGCGGCTGATGAACCTGAACAGCATCATCGAGGATATGGGCAATCTGCTGCCGCGACTGATTGGCGAGGATATCGAGCTGGTGATCCGGCCAGGGGCGACGGGCACAATTCGTGCGGACGCCAGCCAGATGGAACAGGTGATCATGAACCTGGCGGTGAACGCGCGGGACGCGATGCCAGGGGGCGGCAAGCTGGTGATCGAGACGGCGAACGCGGACCTGGATCACACCTACAGCGCTGGTCATCCCATCGTGAAGCCTGGGAAGTATGTGCTGCTGGCGGTTTCCGATTCCGGCGTGGGCATGGATGCGACCACGCAGGCGCACATCTTTGAGCCGTTCTTTACCACCAAGGAGCAGGGCAAAGGAACGGGATTGGGCTTGGCGACGGTGTATGGCGTGGTGAAGCAGAGCGGCGGCTTCATCTGGGTGTACAGCGAAGTGGGGAAGGGAACGTGTTTCAAGATTTATCTTCCGCGCGTGGAACAACCGGCCGAGGCGACCGGGGTGCCACAAGCGCTGGCGGAGGTACCACGCGGCACGGAAACCGTTCTGCTGGCGGAAGATGAGCAAGATGTTCGCGAGGTGGCGCGCGAGTTCCTCGAGTCTGGCGGTTACCAGGTGATTGAGGCGCTGAATGGCGAAGAAGCGTTGCGCATTGGGTCGGAGCATCCGGGCAGGATCGATCTGCTGATCACCGACATGGTGATGCCGGGAATGCGTGGAGCGGAGCTGGCGGCACGCTTGCAACAGGCACGTGGAGATTTGCGGGTGCTGTATATGTCCGGCTACAGCGAGCATTCGGCGGCCGAACCGGAGCTGGGGAGCAAGTCCATGAAGCTGCTGACCAAGCCGTTTAGCCGTGGAGCGTTGTTGCGAGCGGCGCGGGAATTGCTGAACGAGGATGTGGCGAAGTGAATCGGTGAGGCTTGAGTATCCCTCCTTGGTTATCTCCTTGGTAGTTCTTCTGCATCTGTCAAGACTTCCTAAATATCGCGATTCGTTGATTTACGCGGGATTTTTTCTTGCGGATTACACTGCGCACAAGGCCCGTATGCTGAAGTTAAGTGCTTTGTTTGCGTTAAATATGTTTTTTGGACCTCGGAAATGGCGGGGTCGAAAAAGGGGTTTTGAGCATGGGTCGACTCGCTAAGGGGCTGCTTTTGTGCGGTTTAAGTTTGGGGAACTTGCCGCGACTGGACATAGTTCTTTACTTGGATAGTAGAACATAGATTAGCCGAGATGTCAAGAACAATTTCGGATATTTAGTACAGGTATTAGTACAGGTATTTGGAAGCGGGCGCCTCGTGGGAGGCATCGTCACGGAGCTTACAAAAAGCGCGCAGCATCCCCTCGCGCGAGGCGCTCTGGGTAAAGCTGGGGCGCTGCAACGGCTATAAGGGTTTGGTGAATTGTGGGGGATGTTGGCGGTGCCAGGTGGTGTGTTGCTGGAATTGTTTGGCGGCTTGGATGGCGCTTAGGTCGTCGCCGGCGCGGGAGACGAATTGTAGGCCGACGGGGAGGTGATGGTCGGTGAAGCCGCAGGGGACGCTTAGCGCGGGGAGGCCGCAGAGGTTGCCGATGGCGCCGAGAGGGTCCGGATAGTCGGGGCCGCTTTCCAGGTTCATTTCGATGGGCGAAGCGGGAGTGGGTTGCGAGGCGGCCACCAGGACATCGAAGGACTCGAAGAGTTCGTCGATTTTCTTTTGCAGGAGTTCGCGGATTTTGAGGGCTTGGAGATAGTCGGCGGCGGAGATTTGTTCGCAGAGATATCCGGAGATCTGGCCCAGGGGATCGATCAAGTCGCTGACTTTGCCGGAGCGGATTAAGTCACGGTAAGAGGCGGCGGCCTCAACGTCTACGACGATCGTGCCGACTTCTTCCCACGGGCCGGTGGGAAGAGTGGCTTCGCGCATGCGGGGGAAAAACTTTTTTAGTACCGCTTGCGCGGCGGTGACGACCGTTTGGACTTGGGGATCGATGTTGGGCCAGGCGTTGGTTAGCCAGCCTACGCGTAACGCGTGGCTTTTCAGCTCAACGCTGGGGGAATAGGTGAAGGCGGCTTTGTCGATGGGGATGGTGTTGCGGTCGCGCGGGTCGTGACCGGCGATGGCGGCAAAGATGTGGGCGCAGTCGTCGGCGGAGCGGGCAAGGGGGCCGATCTTGTCCATGGAGGGAGCGAGGGCCATGGCGCCGAAGGTGCTGACGCGGCCGAAGGTGGGGCGGAGGCCGCTGACGCCGCAGAAGGCGGAGGGGCAGACGATGGAGCCCCAGGTTTCTGTGCCGATGGCGAAGGCCGCAAGGCCGGCGGCGACGATGGCGCCGGAGCCGCTGGAGGAGCCGCAGGTCCAGCAGGCGGTGTCCCAGGGATTTTTTGTGGCGCCTTGCAGGGAGGCACTGGCGAAACGGTAGCCGAGGCCGCCGGCGAGTTCGATCATGGCGGCTTTGCCGATGAGGATGGCGCCGACGTTGCGGAGATGGTCGATGACGGCGGCATCGTAGTCGAAGACCTGGTTGGCGTAGGGTTTGGCTCCCCAAGTGGTGGGGATGCCGTTTACAGCCAGAAGATCTTTTGCGGCGTAGGGGATGCCGTGCAGAGGGCCGCGGTAGTGGCCGCGATGAATTTCTTTTTCGGCGGCTTCGGCTTGTTGCATGGCGAGTTCGGGGGTTAGGCGGGCGTAGGCGTTGAGTTGCGGGCCGAGTTTTTCGCTGCGGTCGAGATAGAGCTTGGTGAGGTCGACGGGGGAAAGTTTCTTGGAGGCGATTTGTATGGCTAGTTCGGAGACGGGGAATTGGAAGAGTTCTTCGGCGGGCATGGGTCCTCGGAGGGGCTAGAGTTTATTCGCGCCTGGTGCGGGATGCACGAGATTGGAAAGCGGCGTGGGCTTCTTTTCGCGTTCGATTAGGGGCTTTAGGTGGAGGGCGGGTTCGTCGGAGTTTTGGACTTGGTAGGCGCGGAGATGGTCCAGGGCTTGTTGAGTGGAGGCGCTGATTTTGTGGAGATCGGTTTTTTGGCCGGCGGAGAAACGGTCGGGGTAGAGGGAGAGGATGGTAGAGACACGGAGGTCGGATTCTTGGGCGGATTGTGGCGAGAGGGTTTGGGCGGCGAGAGCGGAGGTTCCTGGGGTGGCGGGCGTTTGGGCTGGCGTTGGAATTGCGACTAGCGTGGCGGCTGCGGTGGATAGGAGTGCGGTGGTGGCGAATTCGCGGCGGGTGAGGGCGGGCTTTTTTGGCTCGGACATTTTATGGTTGCTGCTCCTGCGATGCGATGGGTGAGCGTAGGTTCGCGTCGTAGTTTACGGGTTGCTGCGGGTTATCGCCA
>PMOV01000285.1 GCA_003161195.1 Acidobacteriota bacterium
AGTGCGGCGGCTTTTTTGAGGATGCCAAAGGCGTGGATGAGTTCGGGCGGCATAGTGTCTTTGCCGATGGCGAAATGGATGAGGGAGCGCGCGGTTTGCGCGCCGTAGTAGCGGTCGACGGGGACGTCGATTTGGCCCATGGAGTCGGATTCAGCGCGGGTGGGGGGATGGTGGGCGGTGTCGGTTGTATCGGACATGAGCGGCTCCTGCTTGAGTTGATAGTGCGAGTTTAGCAGCAAGGGACGAACGGACGCTTGGCGAAACGGTGGAGCTGACGAACCATGTGACCGGGTCGGTCTGTTGTTAACATTGTGTGGTCGTATACACTCAGGTACGATGGCGTAAAGTTGACCGCATTCTTGTGTGTGCTGCTGAAGCGCTTTTGTAGGATGGGGGCGCTCGGGCGATGTATGCGCTGGTTATGACCGCAGTCTGCCGACCGGAGGCGTATGAGGAAGCTCACAAAGGAGCAGCGGCGAGACGTTCGCGCCATTGCTGGAAAAAGGGACGGAGACATTGATTTTTCGGATGCGCCGCGCGCGCTGGATTGGAGCAAGGCGGAGCTCGGGGAATTGTACAGGCCGGAGAAGAAGCCGGTGACCATACGGAAAGAGTTGCAATGAGGGGCTGGCAAGTTGGCGTTGTGCTTGGCGTCGTGGCGGGAATTCTGCTGTTGATATGGGCTGAACCTCTTCGCGCTCAGGGGAAGGCCACGAGTCTTAGCGATGCGCGGGCGGCGGTCGAGGCCAACATGACTACGGCTGCGGGGAAGGACTACGACGCGCAGTTTGGCGCGGAGATTGCGCAGAAACATTTGGGGCCGGTGAAGCAGTGCAAGCAGAGTGCGGGTGGCGACCTGACTAGCTTCTGGATATTGTTCAAGCTGGATAAGGACGGCGGCGTACGCGAGATGCTGCTCTATCCGGAGACGAAGTTGGGGATGTGCGCTCGAGAGTTGCTATCGAAAGATAGGTTTTCGACGGTGCCGCCGCGTGCGGGGTACTGGGTCAGCGTGTATATGAAACTGTCACACTGAGCGGTGGCGAGGTTCTTACGACGATGGAAGTGTTGATCGGGTTGCAGTGCTTGGTGGTGTTGTTTGTGGGGCTGCACAACTGGATTCCAATGGGGCCGCTGAACGATTTGCAGGGCGTGCGGGCGGTGTTTCCCACGAGGAAACTGATTGTGACCACGCTTACTAATTTTGTTCCGGCGGCGCTTGGGCTGGGCGGGACTATTTATTATTTTTTGCTGGGATGGCGATTGGGCGGGTGGTTGCTCTGGTATTTGTGGGTGTTTTATTTGCTGGCGGTTTATGGGTCGCTGAGCGCTTGGTGGATACCTTATTTTTTTGGGTCGAATGCGGAGCGCGTGGCGCGGGAGCGGATGATGTATGCGCGGACGCATGCGTTTTTGCCGGAGCGGAATGGGGTTAGGCCGAATACCTTGCATGCGGCCTTTGATGTGCTGACGTTGGCGATTTTGGTGCTGTTGGGAGTGTTGACGGCGCGGGGGCGGTGACGTGCGAGGACGGCGGACGTCGATAGACAAACGAACGAGAAGGCCTGCGGGCCAAGCAAGGAGTGCGTGATTACGCCCCGCCAAACTGGGGCGATTTGTGCGCTAGGAAAATGGTATGGCGGGGGCCGCGATTGCGGCCCTTTTTTTTTGCGGGGTGATTTGTGGCACGATTTGCGTCGCGGTTTGCGGCCGCGTTCGCGCGGACGTGTTCGACGGTTACGGTGAAATGGGCCTGGCGCAGGCGGTGCGCGAATTGGGCGTCGTCGCGGGCGGACCAAATGGCTAGATCGCCTCGTGGTTTTAGGGCGGCGTGGGCGGCGGCTATGCCTTGTGCGTCGTAGAGCGCGGAGTTTTGCGGGGCGGTGAACGCGGCCGGGCCGTTGTCGACATCGAGGAGGATGGCGTCAAATTGCTGCGGGTTGCCGCGCAGGATGATGGCGACATCGGCGACTTCGACGCGCACGCGCGGGTCGTGCAAGGGATAGCCGGCCAGCGCGGCTAGCGGACCATGTGGGCCGCGATTCCACTCCACCACGGCGGGGAGGAGTTCGGCAACGACCACGGTGGCGTTGCGCGGGAGTTGATCGAGCGCGGCACGCAGGGTGAACCCCATGCCCAGGCCGCCGACGAGAATGTTTGGATTGGCGACGCCTCGCGCGTGTTGACAGGCGAACGTGGCCAAGGCCTCTTCGGAACCGTGCATGCGGCTAGACATGAGCGGTTGATTGTCGGAAAGGATCAGGTATTCGTCGCCGTGGCAAATCAGCTTGAGGAGCGTGCGGTCTGGGGCGAGTTGCTGGCCCAGTAGCTCGACAGGCTTCACCGGGGACGCTTGGAGCGAGGCTTGGCGAGTGCCAGGCGTTCGTCGAGTTGCACGGTGACAACATCGCCGAGCTGTTTGCCGATGGCCTCGCGCGTTTCCGCCTTGACGGGCAGCATGTGTTGGCCGCCGCCCATGGCCATGAAGGACGCGCGGAAGGGGCGGCCGTCGATGCGGCCGCGCACTTTCACCACGCCGCGGGTACCGAAGAATTTTGCCGAGTCGGGCCAGACGAGGTAGGTCCAGCCGCCGCGGGCGGGGTTCCTTTGCAGCTTGGCGGTAAATTTTTTGTGCAACATGCGCGAAACTCCCAGGCCAGCATAGCTCTGGCGTAAGCGATAGTGAACGAGAATTTGCAACGGGCGGAGAAGCGCGAGGCAGAGGTCNNGCGACGAGATTTGATTTTGCTTGCGGCGGTAATGCTGGTGGGCGGGGCCACGCTTTCGTTTGCGAACGATAAAAAAGCGGAGAAGAAGGCGGAGGAAGCAGCCGCGGGTTGGAACGATGCGGAGATGCAGCAGCCGGCGGTGGAGGCGATTGATCTGAACGCGTACAACTTGATCCGCGAAGAAGGATTGCAGCACTCGCACGTGATGGATTTTGCGGGCGGACTGGCGGATGGCATCGGTCCGCGGCTGACGGGCTCGCCGAATATGGCGAAGGCCAATGCGTGGACGCGGGATCAGCTGACGAAGATGGGCTGCGTGAACGCGCACCTGGAAGATTGGGGCGAGTTTGGCATGGGCTGGCAGCAGTTGAACACCTGGGTGCGCATGACGGAGCCGGACACGGCGGTGTTTATGGCGCAAGCGGTGCCGTGGTCGCCGGCGACGAACGGCGTGGTGAGCGGTGCGGCCGTTTCCGTGGTGATTAACGATGAAGGCGACGTTGCGAAGTACAAGGGCAAGCTCTCTGGGAAAATCGTATTGCTGGGGGCGATGCGCGATGTGCCGGTGCCGGACAAGCCGTTCTTTGAGCGGTATACCGAGAAGGAACTGAAGGAGCTGGAAGATTTGCCGGTGACCGGCCGCGACCCGGACACCGAGGCTCGCCTCGAACGTTATCGCAAACGCGGGCAGCTGGCGCGCATCATTCTTCCGTTTCTGGCCGACGAGCACGTGGCGGCGGTGATTGTGCCGAGCCGCGATGGCGCAAATGGCGGCGGGACGGGAATTATTTTTGACGATAACGGCGCGGCCATGGGCCGCACGCCGTATGTGAAGGATACCGCGATGCCGTTCCCGGTGGTGGTGGCGCAGATTGAAAGTTACGGGCGCGCGTTTCGCTTGCTGGCGAATCATGTGCCCGTTTCGATTGAAATGAATGTGCAGACGAAATTTACCGGCGACCACGAGCACGGCTTCGATACCGTGGCGGAAATTCCCGGAACGGATCCGAAGCTGAAAGAGCAAGTGGTGATGGTGGGCGGGCATCTGGACAGCTGGATCGCCGGCACGGGCGCGACGGACAACGGTGCTGGCTCGATCGTGGCAATGGAAGTGATGCGCATCCTGAACGCTCTGAAAATCAAGCCCCGGCGGACGATTCGCATTGCGCTGTGGTCTGGCGAAGAAGAAGGGCTGTTTGGCAGCAAGGGTTACGCCAGGCAGCATTTCGGAAGCGCGCCGCTTTCCACGACGCCAGAGCAGATGCAAGTGCCGGAGTTCATGCGCCGGGCGGCGGGTCCGCTGGAGCTGAAGCCGGAGCAGAAGATGATCTCCGCGTATTTCAATGTGGACAACGGCACAGGAAAGATTCGCGGCATTTACACGCAGGGAAATGCCGCGGTGGACGGAATTTTCGCCCAATGGATGGCCCCGCTGCGCGATTTGGGCGTCACCGCGATCACCAATCAGAATACCGGCGGGACGGATCATCTTTCGTTTGACGCCGTGGGCATCCCGGGCTTTCAGTTCATTCAGGATCCGATGGATTATGATTCGCGAACGCATCATTCAAACATGGATACGTACGAACGGCTGCAGCCGGCGGACCTGAAGCAGATCGCCACCGTGGAAGCGATTTTTGTGTACAACGCGGCGATGCGCGACAAGATGATTCCGCGCAAGCCGCTGCCCCGTCCGGAATTGCGCGAAGAGCAGAACAAGCCGCTGCCGGGGCTGTATCCGACGGCGGTGGAACCGGACGCAGGCAAGGGCGACGGCGTGAAGAACTGACTCGCTCCGCGTTCGCCACAGTCTCAATACTTTTACGCGATATAGGCGGCGAGTGAGCAGCCGCGCCCCGCTTACCGCAGGCTCATTGTGTATACTTGGTGATAGCGATTCCACGGGGGAGTTCGCGGAATTATGCCGTCAGCCGCACGTCCAGCAGCACCATCGTCTAAAGTTCGCCGCCAACGCACACTGCGTTTCGTGCGCACGCGCACGCGCGAATTGCTGATGATCGGCAAGGCGCTGCTCTCCACCCGGCATCCCGTGCTGGTGCACATCATCCCGATGCGGCGCTGCAATCTGGCCTGCGGCTATTGCAACGAATACGACGACGTCTCCAAACCCGTGCCAATCGAAGAAATGAAGCGGCGGCTGGATTTGCTGGCGAACATGGGAACGTCGGTGATCACCATCAGCGGCGGCGAACCGCTGATGCACCCGGAGCTCGAAGAAGTGATCCGCCACATTCGGCGGCGCGGCATGATCGCCGGCATGATCACCAACGGGTTTTTGCTCAGCGTGGCGCGCATTCAGTCGCTGAACGCGGCCGGGCTCGAGCATCTGCAGATCAGCATCGACAACGTAACGCCGGACGAAATGTCGCTGAAAAGCCTGAAGACGCTGGACTCGCGCCTGGAGATGCTGGCGCAGCACGCGGTGTTTCAAGTGAACATCAATTCCGTGCTGGGCAGCGGCGTGAAAGATCCGCAGGATGCCTTGACCATCGCGCATCGCGCGGTGGGCCTCGGTTTCACCAGCACGGTAGGCATCATTCACGACCACAACGGGCAACTGAAGCCGCTGGGCGACCTCGAGACGGGAATTTTTGAAAAAGTGATGGAGTTAGGAAAGCGCTCGTACTCGCGCTTCAATGATTTTCAGCACAATGTGGCGCGCGGCAAGGAACACAACTGGCGCTGCCGCTCGGGCTCACGCTATCTGTATATTTGCGAAGACGGCCTGGTGCACTGGTGCTCGCAGCAGCGCGGATATCCGGGAATTCCGCTGGCGGAGTATACGCCGGAGATGCGCCACCGCGAGTATGAGACGAAGAAATTTTGCGCGCCGCGATGCACCGTCTCCTGCGTCCAGCAGGTGGCCATGCTGGACAACTGGCGGGACTCGCAGACCCTCAAGCCCAATTTGCGCAAACCCGGCGCGAGGCGAACGGCGCCCGCGGCTCCCGAGCAACTGGTGCGCATCGGCAGCACACACGTGGACTCCTGACCCGCGCGGCGCAATATTTCCGGCTGTTCCTACCCTGTATTCCCTCTCCGTGCACATCGTAAGCCGGAAGTGTTGCAGTTGCTCCTGCGCTTCACAACAATGGGCATATGCCTGGTTCAGCGTCCGGTCCCGCCATTCAAACGGAGAATCTCACCAAGGAATACCCTTACGGTTTTCTTCATCTGAAAAAAAAGACGTCGCTCGAGGGGCTGACGCTGCAGGTGGAGACCGGCGAAGTGTTTGGTTTTCTGGGGCCGAACGGCGCGGGGAAATCCACCACCATCAAGCTGCTCATGGGGCTGATTTTTCCCACCCGCGGCCACGCGCGCTTGTTAGGGAAGCCCACTACAGACGTCGCCATGCACCGCGATATCGGCTATCTGCCGGAACAGCCCTACTTTTACGACTATCTTACCGCCGCCGAAGTGCTGGACTATTTCGCGAAGTTTTTTGATTTTACGGCGCACGAGCGCCGCGAGCGCGTGCAGCGCATGTTGCAGAAAGTGGGTCTGGAGACCGCGGGGAAGATTCAACTGCGCAAATACTCGAAAGGCATGTTGCAGCGCGTCGGCCTGGCGCAAGCGATTCTGCATGATCCCCCGCTGGTGATTCTCGATGAACCGATGTCCGGACTGGATCCTGTAGGGCGCCGCGAAGTGCGCGATATCATTCTGGAGCTGAAGCGCGCCGGCAAAACCATCCTTTTCTCGACGCACATTTTGCCGGACGCGGAAATGTTGTGCGATCGCGTGGGCGTGCTGGTGGGTGGCAAGCTGCAGGGCGTCGGCGCGCCGGGCGACCTTGTGGGAATTAAGGCCCAGGAGGTCGAAATTTTGTTTACGCTGGCGCCGACGGCGCAGGCCCACGCACCGAAAAACGACCATGCGCCGCTTCTGGCTAAGGCCGCGCGTATCGGCGAGCGTTTCCGCTTGCAGGTGAAGGAAGAGGAACTGTACGCGGCGCTGGAGCAGTTGCGGGGGGCCAGCGCGAAAATTCTGTCCGTCTCGCAAATTAAACCGTCGCTGGAAGAATATTTCATGCACCTGGTGGCCGCGGATCGTGCGCAGGCGGCGGCCGTTGAGGTTAGCGGCAAATGACGCACATCGGCGCCGTGGCTTTAAATACCTTTCGCGAAGCAGTGCGCGACCGCGTGCTGTACAACCTGGTGTTCTTCGCGCTCTTGATGATCGGCGCGGCCATTCTGGTGGGTCAGATTTCCATCGGCATCGAGCAGATTGTGATCGTCAGCCTGGGCTTAAGCGCGATTTCGTTTATCGGCCTGCTGATGGCGGTGTTCATTGGCGTGGGCCTGGTCTCGAAAGAGATGGACAAGCGCACCATTTACGCGCTGCTCGCGAAGCCGGTGCGGCGCTGGGAATTCCTGGTCGGAAAATTTGCGGGATTGGTTTTTACGCTGCTGGTGAACACCGCGGCCATGTCCGCCGGGCTGTTTTTCGCGCTCGCGTACGTGAAGCACGGCCTGCAGAGTGCCGACGCCGGCGTGCTGGTGGCTGTTTATTTCATATTGCTCAAGCTGGCCATCGTGGTGGCCCTGGCGTTGCTGTTTTCCTGCTCCACCACTTCCTTGCTGGCCATTCTCTATTGCGCCGGTTTGTACCTCGCGGGTTCGTTCGTGCAGCAGATGCGCACGCTGCGCACGGACTTGATGGGCAACGCGACGGCCACCTTCATGCGCTGGCTGTCGTACCTGCTGCCAAACTTTGAGAATTTCAGCGTCACCGGACCCGTGGCGCACGGCGTGGCGATTCCCGGCGCGTTAATCCTG
This sequence comes from Acidobacteriota bacterium, assembly GCA_003161195.1. Taxonomy (GTDB): domain Bacteria; phylum Acidobacteriota; class Terriglobia; order Acidiferrales; family UBA7541; genus Acidiferrum. The sequence goes on from PMOV01000285.1 coordinate 7,529, forward strand.
CAAAACACGCTGTACGCCGTGGTCTATTGCACCGTAATTTTGGCGGTAGCGGCGGCCGTCTTTTCACGGCGGAATCTCAAATGAAGGCCGCGCTGATGCTGCCGCTGGTCCTGCTGACCGGGTTCGCCGGGATCTGGCACCTGCAACTGAACATCGACGCGCAACAAGCGGCGCTGCATCAGGACCGCGACGATCTTTTGCTTACCTCGCCGAAGTTGCTGAAAGTCCTTAGCCTCGAATACGCGCCGTTGCTCGCGGATGTGTACTGGACGCGCGCGGTGCAGTACTACGGCGAGAAGCACGCCGCCCACGATAACAATCTCGATTCTCTCTGGCCGCTGCTGAACATCGCTACCACGCTCGATCCCCAACTGCTTCCAGCGTACCGTTTTGGCGCCATGTTTTTGAGCGAAGCTCCCCCGCGCGGCGCGGGGCGGCCGGATTTTGCCGTCGAGTTGATCGAGCGCGGCATCCGGGAGAATCCAGACTATTGGCGTTTCTACGAAGACCTCGGATTTATCTATTACTTCGACGGGAAGGATTATGCCAAGGCCTCGGCTGCCTTTGCCGAAGGCGCCCGCAAACCCGGGGCGCAAGTGTGGATGAAGGTGATGGCGGCGAAAATCGCGGCGGAGGGCGAATCCTTCGAGACGTCCGCATTTTTATGGCGTGACATCTACCAGAACACCACCGACGCCGAGATGAAGAAAAATGCTCTGGCACATTTGCAATTGCTGAGCGCGCAGGAAGATTGCCGGCGTCTGGACGCCTTGGCCGACGAATACGAGAAGCGCGAAGGGCGCCGCGCCACGAACCTGAACCAATTGGTGCAAGCCGGATTGCTGCAAGGCGTCCCGGTGGATCCCGCGAACTTCATCTACGTCATCGGCGACGATGGAAAAGTGCAACTGAATCCCGCCAGCCCGCTGTGGGAAAAGCAGAAACTCTTCGACAAGCTGAAGTAGCGCTCGCCGAATTTTCGCAGCGCTATTCGGCGACGCACAACAGCGTCATTTCCGGATCAATGAGTAATTTGTGCGGCGCCGCCGAGGTTACAAAGTGGAATGCGGTACGGTTCCCTTCGGCTGTGACGGTACCGAGAAATATCGTGCGTCCCAGGGCCAGCGACGCGTAGACCGGCACCGGCGCGATGAACGAACGAGGCACGCCGCCCTGCGTCAGGGTGCCTTTTACCAGGAAACCTTTTTCCCCCGCGCGCACCGTGAATTCCACGTGATAACGGGGCACGCCCGTGCCGCGAATCCACTGGTCAAAAAACCATTCCATCGAGCGGCCGCCTTCCAGATCCATCGCCGGCGTCATCAGCGCTTCCACTTCTCTCTGCAAGTCGGCCGTGCTCAGCGCGCGATAAGCGTATTTGCGGGAGAGCGTTTGCAGCAGCAGGGTGAAGCGGGCATCGGGATTCGGCGCGCCGGGTTGCCGGAGCATTTCGCGCAGCATGTGCAGCACCCAGCTGCCTTTGCTGTAGACCAGTGTTTCGTAGTCGTTCGGGGCCTTGGAAGAGTTTAAGCGCGAGCCCAGCGTGAGGGCGCCGGTTTCCGCGGCAGGTTCTTCGCCGCTCGCCGCTGGCTTTATCAGCAGAGACTTGCGGAAGCGCTCTAGCCACGTGCGCAATTCGTGTTCCTGCGGCTTGCGACTATCTGCAAACATCAGCGACAAATAGCTGGCGATAGCTTCGTCGATCCACTGGTCGCGATAGCTGGACCAGCCCACCACGTTGCCCCACCACTGGTGCGCCACTTCATGGAAGGGCACCAGTTGCGTGAAGTGTTCCTGGCCGCTGAGCGAGAGACCCGCCTGGCGTTGTGCTTGCGGTGACAGGTAGGCGTACGTGGAAAGATACAGCAATCCCGGCCAACCCTGGCCGAAGCTGCCCGGGATTTGCGAAACGCTCAGCGAGCGAAAGGGAAATGGTCCGCTGAATTTTTCGTAAAAGGCGATGGAGGCGGCGATGTCCTTGCCCATGGCTTTCAGCGCGTCGGCGGGGCGCGGAGTCGAGCTTGCACTAAAGTCATCGACGCGCATTTTGCCGCGCTCGGCGTTGGCAATTTTCCCGAAGCCCAGCGGGTCGAAGATCTGCGGCTCCGGCGCAGCACCCAGGCGTTCGCTCAGCGCCTGCTCGAGCTGGTGATTGGCGTACAGGTCCACGGAATACGCGGGTTCGCTAACGGAGGCGGAGGCATATTCACCGAGATTGAAGCCGGCCACCGAGATGGGGGCGTCGGTCCTCCATCGCCCCACGCGATACTCGCCATCCACGCGTTCGTCGAGCTTTCGGCCGGTGGCCACTAATTGCAGCTTGTGCGGCCAATGCATGGTCAGGTCGTAGGAGGCGAAATCCGCGGTATCGCCCAGGTGCGGATACCAACTGTCACGCGCCTGCACGACCAGGACGCCGTTGCCGGCATCCTCGATGACTGTGCCGCGATAGTGGAATTTCAGGTGCAGCGTGGCCCCGGCCGCTGCGGCTTGCGGCAATACGACATACAGCGAATCGCTGCCGCGGTCGCTGCGCGCTGGTGCGGCCAGGCCTTCGTTTTGAAAATATTCGATCGCCGCGCCGGTTTCGTCGGCAATGCTTTCGATCGCCAAGGATCTGGACAATGCGAAGGGCAGCAAGCGCTCGCCGCCTTTGGTGGCTTGCAGCTCGATGGTGGCCGTGGCTTCCAGTGAGTTGTTGGGATCGATGGTGGTTTCGATGGTGTAGTTCAGCGCGCGGAAAGCTTCCGTGGTCACCGGATCGCCGGGCATGGCGTAGGAGACCCACACGTCGTAATAAGTCGCGCCGGTCGTTTGCCCGTCCATGCGGCGCGGCTGGCCGAGCAGAAACGGCTCGCGGCGCTGTAGATCGTAAAACACGTCGAATGGTCCGGTGACTGCGCCGTCGATCGCGCCGTAAAAATACGGTTTGGGATTTTGCGAGAGCAGGCCGTCCAGCATGCGCAGGCTCTGTGTTCCGTTAAGTTCGCGAAGCAGCGCCTCCCACCGCGCGGCAAATTCGGGGTCGTTCTGCGGCGCCACCTTGGCGCTGTGCAGCGGGTCGAGAAATTCCGCGGCGGTGTTGTCCGTGAATCGGATATAGGCGGAAGTAAAATCTTCGTCGAGCACCGTGGCCCCGAGGTAGCGCGCCATCTGCTGTTTTTCCACCGGGTCGCGTGGGGCGGCCAGCGCGTGGCCGCGCCCGGAAAAGACGGCGCCGGTGATTTTGCCGTCGAGCGCCGTAAATAACGCCAGCTTGCCTTCGTCGAAGGCCAGCGTGGCATCGCCGCGCCGGATACGGATGCGGTTCTCCGTTTCCACGCGGTACACCGCCGCGGGATCGACCCTGAGCCCGTTCAGCGCATCGTAGAGTTGGTGGGCGGTGCGCGATTCGGCGACGGTTAACTCGGCGGATGAAGGCTGGACGGGAGTTGACGGGGCGGCAGTTGACTGGACGGATGTGGTCTGGGCGCCGGCTTGGCTGGCCAGCAGGAGTATGGCGCTCAGCAAGTGCGCTGCTAACGGTGTCGCCGTGGTCCTGGTTTTGCAAAGGGTCGGCGTACCAGCGCGCAGAACCACGCCAGCCGCGCGACATTTGGCCGCGCGTGTGTAGTCACTTTCGGCAATCCGCCCGAAGCTCATTCGAGGACCGCTCGCCGTGCCATTTACAATAGAGAAATGCGACCGTCGAAACTGCTCTCCCTCTTAGACGCAGCCCGCGCCGGTATGGTGGTGTTGCTTTTGCTGCTGGTTGCCGCCCCGGCACCCGCGGATACTATCGTCCTCAAGAACGGGCGCCGCATCACCGCCTTCAACGTCGTCGAAGCGGGCGACAAAGTGAAATACGAAACGTCTGCAGGCGAGCTGAGCCTGCCGAAATCCATTATTGACCATATCGAAAAGGGCGGCAGCGTCCCCATGCCCGGCGCGCCTGGGGCGGATGCGGCCAGCTTGGCGATCACTCCTCCGGCCATGGAATCTCCGGCGGGCGGCAACGAGATTGCCCAAGCTGCCGTGCATGACGGTGCGGTCGACCGCGTTTACATAGCCAAGCTAGAAGGGCAGGCGCGCGGCGGAGGAGGGGCTTCCGCGGAAGTTCCTGCCGCAGTCGCGCATCACGCGGCGGCCATGTTCGAGCTGGCGCATGGCGATATGGAGCGCGCGCTGGCCGACGAGCGGACTGCGCTTACCTACGCGCCGCAGGAGCCCACGCTGCTGATGAATATGGCGTATCTGCACTTGCGCCGCAGCGAATACACGCAATCGCTCGAATATCTCGAACGCGCCCGCCGCTATGCGCCGGACAATCCGGACGTGGCCAAGCTGGAAGGCTGGTCCTACTACGGCATGAACAAGATGGACCAGGCGGTCACGGAATGGAAGCGCGCGCTGACGCTGCGCGCCGATCCTGAAGTGCAGTCGGCGCTCGACAAAGCGCTGCGCGACAAACAAGAAGAAGACAGTTACAAAGAAAACGAAAGCGCGCACTTTAATTTGAAATACAGCGGCGCCGCGGAGCCGGGCTTGGCGCGCGACGTCCTGCGCACGCTGGAACTGCATTTTGCGGCCATCGAATCCGAGCTAAATTTTACGCCGCCGGATTCCATCGGCGTGATTCTGTACACGCAGCAAGCTTTTGCGGACATTACCAAAGCTCCGGGTTGGGTGGGGGCGCTGAACGATGGGCGCATTCGCGTGCCGGTGCAAGGCTTAACGGCGATGACGCCAGAACTATCGCGCGTGCTGAAGCATGAACTGACGCACAGCTTCGTGGGGCAAAAAACGCGAGGGCGTGCTCCGACTTGGTTGCAGGAAGGCTTGGCCCAATGGATGGAAGGACAGCGCAGCGGCCAAAACGCTCCGGCGCTGACGCAAGTTTTCGCGGCAGGCCACGCCGCGTCGCTCGGCAAACTCGAAGGCTCGTGGATGAGCTTGAATGGCGACCAGGCGGCGTACGCGTATGCCTGGGCGCTGGCCAATGTGGAATACATCATCGAAGTGGACGGCATGGGCGACATTGAACGTATTCTGGAGCGCATCGGGTCCGGCGAAGCTACGGAGTCGGCTTTGCGCGAAGTTTTGCACAGCGACTACGGCGACGTTTCGCAATCCACCAACGACTTTCTGCTGAAGAATTACGTTCACTGATCCAAACCTGGCGGACAGCGAATCCAGAATACTCGTGTGGGGCCATGCGTCTTTAGCAAATAACTGATTATAAGAGATTTATCACTATCCACCCCCCCCGCCCCCGGGGGGGGGTGATTCCGTAAGTGTTCATTCTAGTGGAGTTACAAGCACATTTTTCGTAAGTGTTCATTCTGTTGGGTTTAAGTTCACTGTGTGGTGGGCCGAATTTTGGGTGTTCCGCGCCCCTTGGCGTGAGGCGCGTTCTAGCTGCGGAGCAGCATGGCGGCTAGTAACGCGGCGCGTTCGGGCAGCTTGGAGACTACGATAAATTCATCGCTCGAGTGGGCGCCGCCGCCTACAGTGCCCATGCCGTCTAGGGTGGGTACGCCCAAGGCTGCGGTTAGGTTTCCGTCGGAGCCGCCGCCTGCGCAGCATTC
>PMOV01000244.1 GCA_003161195.1 Acidobacteriota bacterium
GGTACCATCCTGGATACCATCCTCGATGTGGATAATTACCTGCGCACCTCGCCCGTCGACCAGACGCCGCGGGCGCGCATCGCCGAGCGCTGCACTTCGCTGCTGCGCTATGTCGCGGCCTTCCGCGATGAGCAGGGGCGCCCCTACCGCCGACTGATTATCGTAGGTCACAGCCTCGGGTCGCTGGTCACCGCGGACCTGCTGCGTTTCTTGAAAACCTCGGCCTCGCTTCCGCCAACGGCTGAAACGCCTTCCCAACCCGCGCGCATTCCTGCCATCGACACTTCGCTGGACGCTTACGGTTTCGTGCCGGGGCAGAAGCGCGAGATTCCCATCTATCTGTTCACCATGGGCAGCCCCATACGTCCGTTGCTCAATCGTTTCTTTCCGCACCTCTATGAGTGGGTTGCCCAGCGGCCAGACAACTCCTCGCCCGAGACGGAACTCGCGAGTGCCTTAAAAGATCCCTACCCCATCACCAAGGATGCTTTGCCCGATCCTGCCGATATGGCGGTCACCGGATGGTGCAATGCCTACCGCAGCGGCGACTACGTCGGCCGGTTTTTGTGGGTGGGCCCTTGGTTTGAGCGTATTTTGAAGAAGAATTTCACGCCCCAGCCTATTACCGACGCTCGTCCAGCCACGCGCGCCGAAATGTGCATCGGCATCGGCGCGCACACCCATTACTGGGACCGCACCGCACCGGATGTGGCGCACACGCTGGACGCCTTAATTAACGACCCGTCGGGCATATTCCCGGAGTGAGGACGTTGTAGGCGCGCACCACGCTTGCCACGTTCCCCCTGGAACGTCTCGCGCTGCCGTCTCACCCCATTCGAACGGTTACTCATAAATAAAATATCTTGACAGCGCGAAAGTTCTCATGCTACCGTTCAGTATGTCGGTTAGCTTCACCCTCGCCGTTCCGCCCCGCCAACCCCTCCCGGCAGCATACCTCTCACCGCGCAACGAAATTTGTAGCCCGCACATTTGCCCCTTTAGAATGATAACGATACGAATTGCTCCGCGCGTAAACCCTTTCCCCTCACAACGATACAAAATACCCTACCGTACACCCATCCNNATCAACAAGATGGCCGTCTACGTCGCAGCAACCGTCGCCATCAATCCATTGCCTGGGCCGCCTTAACCAAATCCGCATGCAGCAGCCGGTGAAACAGGTGCTCCCCGCCCTCACGCCTCACCGAAAGCCGACCCGCCACATACGCCCGCGAACCGAGGCCTCGCTGCACCGAATCGCAAATGGCCTCGTCTTCGTCCTGCACCTTTTCACTGACGGCGATACTCTCGCGATTCCGCTCCGCCGCCCCAATAGCGGTATCGGCAAAATAATAATCGAAAACCACGGCGCACTTATCCACGCCCAGCGGCAAAACCAGGTTGGTGTCCATCACGCCCTCATAAGCATTGATCATGAAATTCGGATACACCCACAAATAAACAGCGCGCCCCTGCCGCGTGGCCGCCACGCCAGCTTCCGAACCAGCATCCGCAGACAACGGACTCGATTGCAAACAAGCCCGGGCGAAATTCTCGATCGTATATTTGGTGTACTCGATCACGCTGCTCAACCCTTTGTGCGCGTGCGGCACGTGGTACCCGCCATCCAGATAATTATCGACGTACACCTTCCAATTGCACTGCAAGGTATAAACGCGCCGATCGAAGAAAGTCAGCTTCTTGCTGATTTCCAGTGGCGCCACGATCCCCGGTACCTCGCCAAGAAAATTCAGCAAAAGGGGCGCCTGCCCATCGAGATTTACGAACACAAAGTTTTCCCAAGTGTCGACTCGGATCGGCACCAACCCATTCTTGGCGCGATCAAAATCGCACACCCCTTCAAACTCCACCATGCCTTTCAGCGCGCCATCATTGCCGTAAGTCCATCCATGATATGGACAACGAAACTGCTTCGCGCAGCCCTGCGCCTCCGTAACCACTGCCGCCGCGTGATGCCGGCACACGTTATAGAACGCGCGCAAAACGCCGTCTTCTCCGCGCGCCACCACGATCGGCTCACCGCAAATTTCCGCGGTGAAAAACCCGCCGCGCTCGAAGACCTGATCCGCGCGACCGACCGCTTGCCACGAAGCCGCGAAAACGCCGCCGCGTTCCAGCTCATACAAATCCCGCTCAAGATACCAAGGCGCAGGAATCGTCCAGGCCTTCTCCAGTGGATCGTTGGGCTTGTAAAGCTGCAGCAGGGAACGCACGCCTCGCGTCATAGCCATCCTCGCGGTGATTGCGCGCCCATTATAAGCGTTAAGTCGCTGCGGAGTCGCGCGCGACCGCGGACGAAATGTGCTGCGGAAAAAACGCTGCGTGGAAGAAGCGTGGTGCGACAGAAGTACGTCGCTAAAGAAGTATGCCGCGAACCAAGCTTGGTGCGGGAGAAGGGATTTGAACCCCTATGGCCTTGCGGCCGCCAGCTCCTAAGGCTGGTGCGTCTGCCAGTTCCGCCACTCCCGCGCGGTCGCCACTGTCATCTAACTATACCCAAGTTCCAAAGCCCGGCGCTATCGCCAGTCGGTGCGGTCGCCACGAAGGCTCAGCCGGAGACACCATCGCGAGCAGTGCCGTCGCCACGCCCGCCAGAGCACCGTGCGCGCCTGGCCTTTGGAATCTACCGTGCCCGTTATAACGCGAAAGCTATGGATTAAGCGCGCCAATCCTGCGCATAATAAGGGTTCCCGCAAGGCGCCACAGACTTCTCCCCAGTCACAGGCCTTGCCGGGGTTAGCCATCGCCGTAACGTCTAACTGCAACACCCCTGCTGCTTTTCGAGGGCAGCACCATGATTATTCAGGACCACGCCGACCATCTCCTCATTATCCGTCAGACGGACCACGCGCTGCTGGCTGGCTTTTTTGCCCGCGAATGGGGTAATGAGGCGTTTTCGCGGCCGGAACCACTCGCGTCCTTTCGGTTGGCCGCCGCCGAACACGATAACGGCTGGCAGGAGTGGGAGCGCTTCCCGCAAGTGGATCTGGCGACGTTCTCGCCCTACACCTTCATGTCCATCCCCACCGCCGCACATATCGGAATCTATCGCCGCGGCATTGAGCGCATCGTGCAGGAAGATCGCTACGCTGGGTTGCTGGCGGCCATGCACGCTTCCGGACTGTATGACCGTGCACGCGCCACGATTCCAGGCTACTCCGCCAAATATGTAAAGTCCCACGAGACGCAACTGGTGGCCGATTTTGTCCAGAGCCTGCGGCTACAACAGTTGCGGCTCAAAGTGGATCTGCGCGCCGTTCCGGCGGCAAGAGATTTTGTGGATGAGAAATTGCTCCAGAGCAACTTGCAACGGCTCGACGCGCTGGATCGTCTGTCGCTGCACTTTTGCCTGGCGCCGCAGGAGAATGCGCTGATCGACACGGTGCCGACCGATGAACGCGGCGGGGAAGTAGACTGGGAAGTGCGGCCGCAAGCGGATCGATCTGTGGTCCTAAAGCCGTACCCCTTCCGGCGCGATCCTCTGGACATCAGCATCCTTGCGCGGCGCATCCCCAAGCGCCGCTATTCCGACGATAGTGACTTGCAGCAAACCCTGTCCGTCGCCGAGTACTTCGCCCTGCATTTCACCTTAAGCGCCGGGACGACCGACGTGCGCACGCGCGCCGCCAGCGCGTAAAACACCCACGGCGCCGCAGAGGGCCGCTCCACACCGCTGGCTGTCATGCTTTCCTTTAGACTTGACTTTATTCCGGGCTGACCGCATCGTAAAAAGCTTCGTTAGCGAGCTTTGCGCTAGCGTATGGCTTGAGACCACGTAGGCCCAAGAAAGGTTCCGCCACGTAACGATGACCCGCGTCCGCCTGTGTTACCACGACCGCTGTTTTGACGGCACGGCGTCGGCCGCGCTGTTCTATCGCTTCTATCGCGAGTGTTTCGAAACCGCCGCGGAGTTTGGCTTCACGGGCATGACGCACCGCGCGAAGCAGCCGTGGGAGGAAGGGCTTTTCGACGGCGACGAAAACGCCATCGTGGATTTCAAGTATTCCAACTCTTCGAAGGTCACCTGGTGGTTCGATCACCATCAAAGCGCGTTTCTGACACCGGCAGACGCGCTGCAATTTCGCGAGCATCCCGGCCGGCACATGTACTACGACCCAACCTATAAGTCGTGCACGAAATTCATCGCCACGGTGGCCAATGAAAAATTCGGCTTCGACATTTCACCGCTCGCCGAGCTGATACATTGGGGCGACATCATTGACGGCGCGCAATACGCTTCAGCGGAAGCGGCGGTGGAAATGGTGGAACCGGCGACGCAACTGGCGTTGGTGATCGAAGCGGCGCCGGAAGACGGGTTGCCAGCGCGGATTATTCCGGAGCTGGCGTACCGTTCGCTGGCAGAGATGGTGCAGTTGCCGCTGGTGGCGCAGCACCTGGGGCCGCTGCTGAAACGGCATCGCGATTCTATCGAGATTTTGCGGCAGCGCTGCGATTCGCGCGATGGCGTGGTGTTTTTCGATGTGGCGGATCTGGATCTGGAGGGCTATAACAAATTTATTCCGTATTTGCTGCATCCCGAGGCTATCTATTCGGTAAGCGTGAGCGCTTCCAAGGTCCGTGCGAAAGTTTCCCTGGGCACCAACCCGTGGAATCTGGCAAACGCCAATGCCAACCTGGCGACGCTGGCGGAAAAATACGGGGGCGGCGGCCACCAGCGCGTTTCCGCCATTTCGTTTGACCCCGCGGATTTGCCCGGCGCCCGCGAAGTGGCCGCCACGCTGGCGGCGCAACTGCGACAATCGTAAGTCTCGTGCGTGCTTGCGCGCGATCGGTGAGTCGCTGACCGTATCGCGCAGCGTCTAGTCGTTCTTTATCGGCAGCACAATGGCGGGCAATCGACTGTGCGCAGGAACGCTCGCAGTTTTCGCGAGTTCCCGTAATCGACAAATATCGCCGCGCCATGTAAAATTATTCGGTTGCGGACCGGTAGCTCAATGGTAGAGCAGCTGACTCTTAATCAGCGGG
>PMOV01000127.1 GCA_003161195.1 Acidobacteriota bacterium
AGAGAAGGTGGGTTTCTACGGCGGAGGCGGGCTGGACGCGCGCTTTGACATTACGCCGATCGGGTTTGCCCTCGGAAGTTTGCCGCCGGACGCGCCGCGCTGGGGCAAGGATTTTAAATCGGTGTTGCGGCACAACTTCACGCGATCTATGGAAATTTTCGGGCATGGCACTTCGCTGCCGGTGGAATCGAACAGCTTTTCCCTGGACGATGAGATAAAAGACGCGTGGGGCCTGCCTGCGCTGCGCATGACGTACAAGGATCATCCTGACGACCTGAAACTGGCCCACTGGCTTGCCGCGCGCTCCATGGAATTACTGGATGCCGCTGGTGCCAAACAAAAATGGACCATGCCGATTGCCGAGCAGGAATTCGCCGTGCACCTGCTGGGCACGTGCCGCATGGGTAACGATCCGGCGAAATCGGTGATTAATCCCGACCATCGCACGCACGACGTGAAGAATCTTTTTCTCTGCGACGGAAGCAGCCTGGTCACCTCCGGCCGCGGGCAGCCGACCATGACCATCGAAGCGCTGGCGTTTCGCGCCGCGGACCGCATCACCGAGCTGGCTAAAAAAGGCGAAATTTCCGCGTAATCCCCTATCGCACAGCGCATGGATTTTTCGCAGGGCGCTAGGTGCGCGCTTCTTGTTACACTCTCCCGGGACAAAAGGAGCGGTCATGAAAGAGCCAAGTCATTCGTCGCCTGGCGCGAGGCTGCGCGCTTTATTTGCGGCTGGTTTGTTGGTATTCGCTCTAATCCTGGCCATCGCCGCGGCACACGCGCAGGCGCCGGACCACGCCGTGGCGTCCTCTTCGGCGCAAGCTGCAACAAAAACCGCGGTGGAACAGTTCAAGAATATTCAGGTGTTGAAGGATATTCCCGCCGATCAACTCATTCCCGCGATGCAGTTCATCACCGCTTCGCTGGGCGTGGAGTGCGAGTACTGCCACGTGCACGATGCTTTTGACAAGGATGAGAAAAAGACGAAAGTTACGGCGCGCAAAATGATGCTGATGATGATGGCCATCAACAAGGATAATTTTGAGGGCCACCGCGAGGTGACCTGCTACTCCTGCCATCGCGGCGCCAGGGATCCGGTGAGCACGCCGATCATCAGCGCGGAAGAAGCCGCGCCCGAGGAAGAAGCGCCGAACGCGGAAAAGGCCGCGCTGCCCACCGCGGAGCAACTGCTCGACAAATACCTCGCTGCCGCGGGAGGCGCGCCGGCGCTGCAGAAAATTACCAGCCGCGTGGCGAAAGGCACGGCTACTTTTGGCGGGCAGAGCGTCCCAGTGGATGTGTATGCCAAGGCGCCCGACAAGCGGCTCTCCGTGATGCATCTGAAGAGCGGCGAAAGCCTAACGGGATACGACGGCCACCAGGGATGGCTCAGCGTCCCCGGCCGCACGCACATGATGTCGCCGGCGGAGAACGCGGCGATCAGCATCGACGCCGATTTTTATTTTCCCATCGATATCAAAACGCGCTACGAAAAATTCCGCGTGGAAACGGGCGAAAAGATCGACGGTCACGATACCTATCTAGTGATTGGCCGCAAGGAAGGCGCACCGCCGCTGCGTTTGTATTTCAATCCGCAAAGCGGCCTGCTGGTGCGCCTGGTGCGATACGCGGAAACACCGCTGGGCCGCAACCCCACGCAAATCGATTACGCGGACTATCGCGCGGTGGATGGGTTAAAAATGCCGTACCGGTGGACGCTGGCGCGTCCCGGCAACCGCTTCACCATTCAGGTGGCGCAGTGGCAGCAAAACGTGGACGTGGATGACGCAAAATTCGCCCCACCTCCGCCGCCACCCCCACCGGCGCCAAAACCGGGCTCTTGATTGCGCACCCTGGGCGCGGGTCTGATCTGGCCGGGGACACTATTCTTTCCTGGCGCCATCGCCCGGCTTTGGTGCCGCGGCGAGCGCCTTAGGATTTTTTCGGAGGCACTTTAGCGCCTCGTTTGCGCGCTTCGGAAAGTCCGATGGCGATAGCTTGCTGGCGACTGCGCACCACGCCGCCTTTGCCACCCTTGCCGGATTTTAGCGTGCCGCGCTTTTCACGGCGCATCGCGGACTCGACGCTTTTTCCCGCCGCAGGACCGTATTTTTTGCTCCGCCCGGACTTCTTGGTGGCGGAAGAAGAACGCTTTCTCGTGGCCATAGTGAACCTCCAGGACCTTAGAGCGCGCGCGACGAAAAAAAGTTCGCCGGGATTTTTGTGAAAAATACCTGAGAAGACCACCGGACGAACGGTGCGTCCGGTCTATAGCGCAGAGACCATGCGCGCGATGGCGTCATCAAACGACGCGGTGCCGTCGAGATACGGCTGCCAGAAACGATTCAGCACGCGTAGATAGTCATCCCAGCCGCGCAAGTACAGCCCTTCTTTCACCGCATACGGCGTATAGCCGCCGCCGGGCAGGCTGCCGTCCGAGGCATCGGCGGTCAGGGTGCCGTCGGCGGGCGGGTCGCCGGGAGCGGCCGGCTGTTCATTGGATGCGGTCATCACCGGGCGGATGACTTCGCCAGTGGTGTAAAAGATCAAGGCGTGCCATAGATCGCGCGGGATGGCCTTGTCCCGCTGTTTGCATTCGCGCGCGATGGCCTGCTCGACGGGCTCGGCGATGCCGTGCGAGGCTTCATGGAAGAGCACCTCCAGCGCTTCCGCATCCTGGTTGCGCGGGTCGAGGCTGGAAATCGTGACGCGCAACGGATCGAGGGTGGTGTACGCGCCCGACCAGTTGGCATACGCCGAAACATCCACGCGAATCTTGTACGCCGGCCACTTGGTCTGGTAAATCGACGCCAGCCGCTCCGAGAGACCTACGCCTTGTTGGCGCACCAGCGGCGCCACGCTCGCAATCCACTTGCGGTTCGCGCGATCGTGCTCCGGCCAGGAGTGCGCGCGGTAGACGGCGCCAGCGGCTTCCAGCAGATGCGTAATGGTGGGCGGCAACCCCGCGTCGCAGGTTTTCTTCCTTCCGCCGGAAAGCTCGTCGCAATCCTCAAAATCCCCAAGCTGATTCTTGAGCAGGATCAGATCGTTGCTAAAGAGCAAATCGCGGTTGGCGTAATTTGCGGCGTAGTAATTGACGGCGTCGTCCCAGGCGCGTTGCTCCGCGGGATTCAGCACGGGACGCGGCGTGAAGCGCACCTGATTCACGGGATGCGCATATTTTCCGGGTTGATGATCCACCACGGTGATTTTCTGCTTGGCTTCCTGATATAGCGTATGGTGCAGATTGACCCAGAAGCCGCTGTGGAACTCGAACACCGGCAGCGGCCCGAACATGGTGTCGCTCTGCGGACGCGCCGCCGCAGCGCCGGCCAGCGCCGCACTCAGCGCAAGGGCCACCCACACCAAACGAAATGGCACAACAAAGGAACGCATCGGGAATTGGATGATAGTAGCGTCAATACAGATAGGTTACAAACGCGAAATCTCAGCGCGTCATCCCCGCACCAAACGTAGATGTAATCGGCTTAGCCAACGCCGCCAACTCCTCAATCCACGCCTGCAATACCGGCAGCTGATCTTCGGAAATCGGCTCTGCAAACTCCACGCCCATGCCCATGCGTGGCGCCATATAGGCGACGCGCGCCTGCGCCTCAAACGTCCGCCCGCCATGTTCGAGGCGCACCAGGACCGGCGTGCCCGCTTCCAAGGGATTCAGCGTATCGAGGTAGCATCCGCTGAAGCCGAGGTCCGAGCAGCGCACCTTCAATTTGGAGCGCGCCAGCAGGTCCGTCACTTGTCCATCCATGGCTACGCCGTAGCGCAACGCGCGGCGTCGCTCCGCCGGCTCTTCCGGCATAGCTCGGCTCCTGACGCCTCCCGAAGACCTGTTGGACGCACGCTTAGACATAAACGCAGCGCGGGATGAAAGAGGATGACCCTGCTTAAATTGTGTAGGGAGTGCGCGATACGGCGCAAGCCCCTTCACGCCGTATCCTGCTTACCAGTAACCCGCTTACTCGACCTTGGGGTCCGTGGCGTTGCCCACCGCGCCCTTGTGGTCTCCCGCATGAATGGACCCGCTCGCGTCACGAAAAAACGAGCGCTTCCCCGCGCTGCCATATGGCGCCGGCGACGCCGCCAGTTCAAACTGCGCCACCGCACCCAAGTTGCTGGCGCCCAGAATCACGTAGCGGTAGGCGTAGCCGTCCTTCTTTCCCGCCGCTAAGTCCGCATCCAGCAAGTCCGCTGCGTCGGGCCCAGCCCTTACTTTGGCGGCGGTCTTCGCAGCGATCTTCGCGCCCTTTGCGTCGTCCGTCGCCATGGCAACGCCTCCGGTAGGATCCGGCGGCCCCAACTTGGCCAGCGAGTCCGGCAGCCGCAAATACGTCTTGCGATACATCTCAATCGCTTCCGCCACCATCTTCAGCGTCTCCAGCGCCTCCGTCTCGTTCGCGCTCGTTTCGGCCGAATTCCACTCCACCGCCAGCGACGGCAGATCCAGAAGCACCAGCCCCAGCGATAGCACGCGCCATTGGTTTTCTTCGCGCACCAGCCCCATGTTCACGCGCACCACGTCCGAGCCCGCCAGATCCGTGGCGTCTCGCAGTTCCACGGGCATAAACGCCAGATTGTCCTGCTGGTCCGCGCCGCCAATCTGAATCTCCGCGGCACCGTCCGGGGTCTCGCAGCGCACCACCGGACGGCCGGAAAGATTCAGCGTGATGCTCGGTTTGCCCGGCTGGCTCAGCAACACAAAGCGCTTCATGAACGCGACGCGCGCCGCCGCCGTCATCCGCGTAAACGATTCCTGATTGCGGCGGGTTAAAAATTTCGCAAACTCGGCTTGCGATTCCGAACAAGCCGCCGCCAGCGCCTGACTCAGCGCCCCAGCGGGGCCCGCTGCCGAAGCGACCGTTCCGTTCGCAGGTGCGATGGGGCCGGCCACAGAGCTGGATTCCTGCGCCTGACCGGCCGCGGGAAGCAACAGCGCCAGCGATGCTGCCGCAGCTACCGAGCTCGAAAAAATTGCAAGGCGAAGCTTATTCATCTAGTCCTTCGCATCCCCAAGAATCGCCGCAAGATTCTGCGTCAACGCGGACCGCGGCATTACCTCCTGGCAGCCTGCCGCGTGCGCCTGCGCCGCCAAATCACGCTGCACATGCGAGAGAAACGCCACAATGCGCAGTTCGGGATGTCCCTGCCGAAGTTCGCGAATTGCTTCGAGCGGATTGCCCCGCGCATTCAAGTCCACCACCACCAGTTTCGGCGCCGGCTCGAGCAGTGTGCGCAACGCTTCGGCATTCGTGGCGACTTTCACTTCCACGCCCACGTGCTTGGCGGTCTCCGCCAGCTTCATCTGAAAAAAAAGGTCGTCCATGTACGCAATCACTCTACCCATCAGAAGGTCCTTTTTTCGCGTGCGTTGTATCCGCAAAAAACAAAGTCACAGAGCCGCACTACCGCCAACATCATGCCAGCCGCGGTTGCAAATCGCTCCCGCGTATCGCCAGCGTATTGCCCACATATTGTCTGATGCATTTGCTCTGCAGTACGTCGTAGCCCTTCGCGCGGCNNTCGCCGTCGCGCCCCTTCACGCGGTCATACACGCTGACCTGGCTCACCGAACCGAGCGCCTCATTATAAAAGGTCGGCACCCCGAGTGCCGTCCGCAATTCCTCGTTAAACTTGCGCAACCCTTCCAGGTGCGACGCCAGCGCCGGCAACTTCAGTCCATCGTCGGCCAGCAAAAATTTTTGATAGCCCGCGTCCCACAGCCGCGTAAACTGGCCCTTGAGCATCACCGTCGGCAATATAGTCATCTGGTATTGCCCATCGGTCCCCTGGCGAAACTCCGCCCCGCAGCCAAATTTCTCAACGCGCACCACCCCGCGTGTGCTGCCCACGCTAAATCCCATGGCCGCCAGACCTTCAATCGCCTTCGGAGAAAAACGGTCGTCAACATTCCACATAGAGAGCTAGAGTAATGAATCCGCCGTGCCCTGTAAAGCGAACGTGTTTCTTGGTAGTGGGCAGCTTAATGAGGAGTTGGCCACGGCAGTTCTCTCCTGACGACGGCATTCCGATGGTAGGGTGGAACTCGGTTTCCCTGCCCGAGGATATTGATTTTCTTCCCCGGACACACAAAAAGCGGGCTCCGTTAGCGAGCCAATTCATACGACGGCGGTTGAGAAAAGGACGGAGCTGCTGCGAATTGTGGCGAGCGGACAGGTGCGAACCCCGCCTGATTGACTTGCATGGAGAGATATCCCTAAGATACGCCGACAATGGAGGACCCACGGACACCACCCAGCAACGAGACCACTACATCGCGATATCGCATTGTCGAGAAAATTGGCGCTGGTGGAAATGGGGTGGTGTATAGGGCCGAGGACACCCGGCTAGGACGTTTCGTGGCCCTCAAGTTTCTCCCACCGGAAGGACAGACGGATGCTCATGCGCAGGCGCGTTTTCAACGCGAGGCGCAGGCGGCATCCGCGCTGAATCACCACAACATCTGTACTGTCTATGACATCGGCGAGCAGGATGGCCAGACGTTCATCGCCATGGAACTGCTCGAAGGGCAGACGCTGAAGCAGAAGATCGGATCACGTCCGCTGCCGCTGGAGACGTTGCTGGATTATGCGACGCAGATCGCCGCAGCGCTGGAGATTGCGCACCAGAACGGGATCGTCCACCGGGATATCAAACCATCGAACATTTTTGTGACTAGCCGAGGTGAGGTGAAGCTGGCCGACTTCGGCCTGGCGAAACGCGTGATGCTGGACAGCACGCCAATCGGCGAGGCGCCCACGATCTCCGCTTCGATCACGGAGCGCGGCGCCATTGTCGGAACTGTGGCGTACATGTCTCCGGAACAGGCGCAGGACAAGGACATCGACGCGCGCAGCGACATTTTTTCGTTTGGCATTGTGCTTTATGAGATGGCGACCGGGAAGCGCCCGTTCCCCGGAGAATCCTCCGCAACGATCATCGGGGAGATTCTGCACAAAGAGCCGAAACCCATCCGCGAGTTGAATCTCCAGGTACCCGAAGAGCTGCAACGAATCGTGGTGAAGACTCTGGAGAAGGACCGCGAGGATCGTTATCAGACGGCGCATGAATTGCTAGTGGATTTACGTCGGCTGATGAAGAAGGAGACGGAACGATCGCAGTCCGGGTTGGCGGCCGAGGCGGCAAAACGAGAAAAGCCGAGCACGTGGATCTGGATGGGGGCTGTTGCCACGGCGGTGGTCTGCGCTGCCGCGTGGGTTGCGCTGACCGGCCGCGGCGCGCCCGGGGATCCTGCGCCACTGCCGATGAAGCAGCTGACTTTTTCCAGCGAACCCAAAAGTCCACCGATTTTGACCGACGGATCGCGTATTTATTTCGTCAGCGCAAACAATCCCGTAGAAATGTCCGTAAAGGGGGGAGACACGGCGTCTCTCCGCGCCGCTACCGGCACCATGAGCATCCTGGATATTTCGCCTGATGGCGCTGAGTTTTTGCTGCTGCAAAGCGATCTGAACGACGAAACGCAGCGCGGAACAATATGGACTATGCCGGTTCTGGGAGGTGCGGCCAAGCGGCTCGGAAATATTACGGCGCGCGGCGCAAGTTATTCCGCGGATGGCAAGCTGATTGCGTTCAATGAAAAAGAATCCGTCTATGTGTGTGACAGCGACGGTCAAAACGTAAAGGAAATCTGGAACACCCGCCATATGGTGCCGGGCAATCCCGTTTTTTCGCCGGACTCCAAGAAGATTCGTGTAACGGTGTCGAGAAGCACGCTGGAGAACGATCTTACGAGGATTTGGGAGCTGAACGTGGACGGCGGCAAGCCACATCTACTTCCTCTTCCTCAAAATTGGCCGGAAAGCGATGGCGTTTATGCCGGAATCTGGACGCCAGGCGGGGCGCATTTTGTTTTTAGCTCGTATAAAGGCGGATCCAATAATCTCTACGAATATCTCGAGCCTCCGTGGTACGAGTTCTGGAAAAAACCGTCTGCGGTGCGATTGACGCCGGGCCAACCCCAAGTGACGGGAATGGCACCGAGCCGAGATGGCGACGAAATGTTCGTCGTGGGGCGCCTGGCGCAGGGATCGCTGCATTTCTACGACGAAAAGGAAAAGCGATTTTTACCCTATCTCGGAGGACTGCCCGCAATGCAGTTGGTGGTCTCACCGGACCGTCAATGGATGGCCTACGCGGATTTTCCGAGAGGTTATTTGTGGCGCAGCAGGCTCGATGGCAGTGAGAGGTTGCAACTCTCCAACACTTACTCGCAGATGCCCACGTGGTCGCCGGACAGTAAATGGATCGGGTATTCCGACTGGAATGAGCTTTATCGCGTCAGTGTCGATGGTGGCGCCGCGGAAAAGCTCACCTCGGAGGGGTTTATGGAGGTATTGCCTAGCTGGTCGCCAGACGGGAAGTCCATCTACTTCAACGATTACCCGATCGCCGGACACCTGCGTATCCGCATCGTGGATCTGGACACCAGAAAGGTATCGACCATGCCTGAATCGGACGGTTACTACGCGCCATTATGGTCGCCTGACGGGCAGTACCTCGCAGCGATTCAGAATCCGCCCAAGAGCCTGGCCGTTTATTCCGTGCACACCAAGCAATGGAAACAGTTGAAGGTTTTTCAACACGATTGGGGGTTTTTTGTGTGGGCGCCGGACTCGAAGTCGCTCTATTCCATACGTGGCCCGGAGGAAGCAGCCGCCGGTGAGCAAACCGGAATCTACCGGCTCACCGTTCCAGACGGAAAGTGGGAGCTGTTCGCGAAGTTTACGGGGATCAACCCCGTCATCGGCGGAACCGAGGATTTCGTGTCCATCACTCCCGATGGCCATATCGCCACGATGAGCGACATCAGCGCCACCCAAATTTACCAGATGAAGTGGAAGAACGCAGAGTAAGGCTCCGAGCGGTTATCCCAGTTGCTTTGGCGGACGGACTGCAACCATCAGTAATGCTTGTGAATTGAACGAAGGTCAATGTCCATGGAACGTCAGCGTCCGCGCGATTCAATTTCACTTGCCTGGTAAATCCGATTACGGGAAACTGACGCACTACCTCGTTCTTGGTAGTGTCCCTAATTTCGATCTCCNNGATGATCACCAGCATCCACACCCTGATTTATTCCGACGATGCCCCCGCCACGCGCGCATTTCTTCGCGACGTCCTCGGCTGGCCCTACGTCGAGGATGCGCAGGGCGGAGGCGCGGGTTGGCTGATCTTCAAGACCGGGCAGAGTGAGATGGGCGTGCACCCGACCCACAGCGTCTACGATGGCAAGACGTACGAATCGCCGCGCCACCATCTGATTTCCCTGATGTGCGACGACATCTCAAGGACGGTCGCTGAACTGAAAACCAAAGGAGCGGAGTTCCGCGGCGAAGTTCAGGATCACGGGTACGGACTCGTGGCCACAATGGCCGTGCCTGGCGCGGACGACATCATGCTTTACGAGCCCAAGCATCCGCTCGCGTATAGCCTTTGACCGATTGAAAGGGCAACTAACTCACTCCCACCTTTCTCCCGTCGCAAGGCATCGTTCAAATTAGGACGCTACCTTTTTCCTGTTCCTGCGGCCGGTTTGCTCTTTTCGGCGAAGCGCAGCGGCATTTGTTCAGCGAGCAAATGCAATTTTCGTGCGGCCATCTAAATGTCGATACAAACTAGGGTGATTCCGCAAGTTGCGATAAACTTGACCCGTGGCTGCTCTGCAACAACATCCGGTGGCTTCTCCTGCCGCCGAACCAATCGGCCGGTCGGTGCTCACCTCCATCGGCAACACCCCGCTCCTGCGTCTTGCGCGCATCGGCCGGCAATTTCCCCACGTGCAGCTTTGCGCCAAGGCCGAATGGTTTAATCCCGGCGGCTCGGTGAAGGATCGCCCCGCGCTCAGCATGATCGAGGCTGGACTTGCGAGCGGAGATCTGCGGCAGGGCCAAACCATTATCGACGCGACCAGCGGCAACACGGGTATCGCTTACGCGATGATTGGCGCCGCGCTCGGTTATCCCGTCAAACTTTGCCTGCCGGACAGTGCCTCCCCGGAACGCAAAAAAATGCTCCTCGCCTACGGCGCCGAACTGGTTTTTACCCCCGGCGATGAGAGCACCGATGGCGCTATTCGGCGCGTGCACGAGATTGTCGCGTCCGATCCGGAAAAATATTTTTATTCCGACCAGTACAGCAATCCCGCGAACTGGCAGGCGCACTACCGCACCACCGCGAATGAAATCTGGGCGCAAACCAGCGGCCGCATCACGCATTTCGTCGCCGGCTTGGGCACCAGCGGCACGTTCATGGGCACCACCCGCCGCCTGCGCGAACTCAATCCGGCCATCCGCTGCATCAGCCTCCAACCTGACGGCCCGTTNNGCAGACGAAAATCTCTTAGTCAGCACGGAAGAAGCGTACAAAATCGTAAAGCGCTGCGCTCGCGAAGAAGGCCTGCTCTTAAGCCCCAGCGCCGGCGCAGCGCTGGTAGGTAGCTTGCAAGTGGCGGCTACCATCCCGGAGAATCAAACGGCCGTGGTGGTAACGGTCTTCGCCGATTCTGCCGCCAAATACCTGCAGGAGCGTTTCTGGGACGAGTCGTAGCAGCTTCTCGTGACAGTTGGGCCGGGTCCGTGGGAGGGCACGACTTTAGTCGTGCCGTATGCCCGCCTCCCAAACGGGGCTAGCCCCTGCGGGCCGGTTTTTTTGCTTCGAGGCAATCCGCCCCCGGGCTTCGCACTTACGGAGAATGTTTCATGGAGATCACCGCACCCCTAACCATCACTACAAAGCTCGCCGACGAAATCCGCGCCCATGGCGCCAAGACCTACCCGCACGAATGCTGCGGCGCGCTCTTAGGCCGCGAAGAGCTAGTGGCCGGACGTCAAATCGTCCGCGAAATCCTGGGGCTTTTCCCCCTCGTGAATCGACGGGAAGACACGCCGCAGAACCGCTTTTCCGTGACCGCCGAAGACGTGCGCGCCGCCGAAGCCGCAGCCCGGGAGCAACAACTCGAGGTGGTCGGCTGGTACCATTCCCACCCGGATCACCCGGCTCGCCCCAGCCAATACGACCGCGACCACGCCTGGCCGTGGTATAGCTACATCATCGTTAGCGTGGCCAACGGTGAGCCCGAAGACATGACCAGCTGGCGCCTGAACGACGATCGCGAGGAGTTTTCGAGCGAGCGTATCGAGCTGCAGGGCGCGGCTGGTGCAAGCGCCGGAGGGAGCGAGGCCACCTCGGCGTAGGCGCCTGCCCTAAGTGCCGCTGTACAGTGAGGCTAACTCTTTACAGGTCAACACTTGCGGAAATTGGCGGAATAAACCCTTACGGCTCATACACTTTCCCGAGAAGAGGTGGGGGTGGGGGGGCTTGCCCAAGGGCAAGTTCCCTAAAATGAATCAGTTATAAACGAGGAGCGCGCAACAAAGGGGCAAAGTATCGCCAGATTTCGCAGCGCATCTGATGCTCTGTGAGGCTTCTGAGGGAGAGTGAGTGATGGCCGTAAAAGTAATTATTCCCACGCCGCTACGGGTCTATGCCGGCAAACGGGAATCCACGGAAGTCCGCGCCGGTTCGGTCGGCGAGGCTTTGTCGCAATTGACCGTCGAGTTTTCTGAGCTTAAGAAACACTTGTTCACGGAAAATGGGCAGTTGCGCAGCTTCGTGAATGTCTATTTGAATGATGAAGATATCCGCTATTTGGCGAAGGAGCAGACGCCCACGAAAGACGGCGACACGATCAGCATCGTGCCAAGTATCGCCGGCGGCTCGCCTGCGAACACGGAAGCGCCGATTGCGGGCACACCGGCGAGTCCCGCGCCGAAATTTACTTCCCTGAGCAACGATGAAGTTTTGCGTTATAGCCGCCACCTGATCATGCCGGAAGTCGGCATGGAGGGTCAGCTGAAGCTGAAGAACGCCAAAGTGTTGCTCATCGGCACAGGCGGACTCGGCGCGCCCCTCGGTTTGTATTTGGCGGCGGCGGGAGTGGGGAAGCTCGGGCTGGTCGACTTTGACGTGGTGGATTTTACGAATCTGCAGCGGCAGGTGACGTTTGGTACGAGCGATGTCGGGAAATTCAAGTCCGAGGCGGCGCGCGAGCGCTTGTCCAACCTGAATCCGGCGATTGAAATCGTGGCGTACGAGACGAAGCTGACNNGGCTCGATTTTCCGCTTTGAGGGGCAAGCTACGGTGTTCGGCATGCCTGACGGGCCGTGCTACCGCTGCTTATATCCCGAGCCGCCCCCGCCGGGACTTGTTCCTTCGTGTGCCGAAGGCGGAGTGCTTGGCGTTTTGCCGGGAATTGTGGGCTCGATTCAAGCCATGGAGACGATCAAGCTGCTGCTGAAGACGGGCGATAGCTTGTCCGGCCGTTTGTTGCTGTTCGATGCGTTGGCGATGAAATTCCGCGAATTGAAGCTGCGCAAGAATCCCAACTGCCCGATGTGCGGCGAACATCGCAGCATCACCAAGCTGATCGATTACTACGAATTTTGCGGAGTGCGCGGCGAAGAAGCGCCGGAGGTGAATCTACACGTGCCCGAAATTACGCCGAAAGAGTTGAAGACACGCCTGGACCGCGGCGACGATCTTTTCATCCTGGATGTGCGCGAGCCGCATGAATACCAGATCTGTAATTTGAAAGGACATTTGATACCGCTCGGCGAATTGCCGCGGCGCGTGCATGAACTCGATTCTTCGCGCGAAATCGTGGCCCACTGCCGCAGCGGGAAGCGCTCGGCGGAGGCGGTGGATTTTCTGCGCAAAGCGGGGTTCAAGAAAATACTGAACCTCAGCGGTGGTATTCTGGCGTGGTCGGATCAAGTGGATCCTTCCGTACCGAAGTATTGACGGGTAACTGTAAAGATTAGAGTCAGAGAGACTGCGCGCTGGCTTGAGATTTGCGCTGGACGGGTGGTGCCGCGAGTGGTCTAACAAAAGCGCACAGGCTGAACAGGTTGCGGATCAAATTACAAAAGGCGCCCGCCTCAGAAGCGGCCGCTACAAGAGAAAAGCTCACAGGCTGAAACCTGTGCTACAAAAGGCGGATATGGCGGCGACGAAAATTATCATCAACAATAATGGATCGATTCGGGTGGAAGGCGATTTTGAGATTGTGGACCCGCAGGGCGCAGTGTTTGGCCTGGCGGGGCGAACGGCGATTGGGTTGTGCCGGTGTGGGCAATCGGCAAACAAGCCGTTTTGTGACGGTTCGCACGCCCGGACGGGCTTCCAAGACCCCGTGGTAGCGCGAGAATTGCCGCCTCCGAAACCGAAAATCTGAGATTCGGCGATGAGTACGGGTGTCCCAGAACGTGAGACTGTCTCACCCTGAGACAGTGATGGCCAAACGGCGAGATACTGCTCGTTGGGTCGGGTAACTACAACGAAACAAATGTGATAATTCCCATGATGGGTGGTGCGGCCTATGGATTTGGCCGTCTCGCCCGTGACGGGCGGGGACCCTCTTCAGTTCGCCACTCAAATAAAATCCTTAGAATCAGCGAGTTATAATCCTCCAAATCCGGGCAGAAAAGGGCACCAACTTGCAATCCTTCGGAGTTGTCCGCGTTTCTTCGGCATTTGGGGGTTTTCGTGGGTGGTTGGGGCAAGATGACCGGGTTTCACCGCGAAGCGGCCGTGGCCGCGTCGGGAAACCTCTTTGCGCCCGAGGCGGACAGTGTGTCCGTCGATACACCTGCGACTTCCGTCGAAGTCTCGACCGAGACGAATTCCGCTCCTGCGAACCGTTCCTCCTCCGCGCCTTTTTCCGAAAGGGTGTCTCAGACGGCGGGTTTGCGCTCGCGGATTCTCATCGCGGCGGCCGCGGCGGTAGTGTTGGTCTTCTTCGGTGCGATCTTCTACTTGCGCCAGTCCAACGTGTCTGGCTCGCCGGAAACCTATCTGTACCTGGAAGTGGGCGGAACGCTGCTGAGCTTCTGCTACGCGGCCAACGCGTTAGTGCGCTTTCGCGGGACGCATGACCGCACGGCGCTGATTCTGGCGTTTGGTTTTGTGCTGTCTGGGATTATCGAAGCGGTTGCGTACTTTGGTCTGGACAATCTGCTGGCCTCCGGGCCTGCGGCGCTGGCGCACCTTCCGCTGGGCTGGATGGTTAGCCGCACGCTGCTGGCGGTGCTCCTGCTGGCGGCGCTGGCCGTGGAAAAGTACATGCCGACGGCGCGGCAGCCAAGCAAAGAGACGGCTGGCGCGCTGCTGGTAGTTGCGGTGGCGGCCTATCTGACGAGCGCGGCCTTTCTGGCGGCGCCCGCGGCGCCACTAGCGCACGCACAAAATATTCTTTCGCGGCCCTGGGATTTGCTGCCGGGCGTTTTGTTCTTGCTGGCGGCGGTGTGCTTCTATCACCGCATCGCGACGAACAAGAACGCTGCCACGCTGTATGACTACACGCTGCTGGCGGTGGCGGCGCTGAACACGGTGTGTCACGCCTCCGCGGCATTTTCGACGCGCATGTTCGATGGCCCTTTTTTTCTGGCGGAGTTGAGCAAGACGGCGGGTTACGTGGTGATGCTCTCTGGCGCGTTGCTGGACCAGGCGCGGCTATTTGACCAGGTGCGCAGCATGGCGGTGAGCGACCCGTTGACGGGGTTGGCGAATTATCGCCGGCTGATCAGCGTGCTGGAAGCGGAACTGGACCGTTCGCGACGCACGCAACGGCCGTTCAGCATCGTGCTGCTGGATATGGACGGATTGAAGGGCATCAACGACCGCTATGGACATCTGGCGGGGAGCCGGGCGCTGGTGCGGCTGGGAAAGATTTTGCGCAGCCACTCGCGCGCGATTGATACGGCGGCACGCTACGGCGGCGATGAGTTTGCGCTGATTCTGCCGGAAGCGGGGCCGGAAATCGCGAGCCGGGTAGTGAGCCGAATTCGCGAACGCATGGCGGCGGAAGTGGAATCGCCGGCATTGTCCGTGAGCGCGGGCGTCGCGGCGTTTCCGGAGGATGGCGATACGCCGGAGAAATTGCTGGGTGCGGCGGACCGCGCGCTATACGGAATGAAGAAAGGCCGGGGCGGGATGCAAAATCTAGCCCGCATTGCGGCATGCCTGTAGACATGAAAGAGCGACTGAGCCGCGCGGCGAAGTTCACGTTTTATCGCGCGGATGCGCGTATTCCCATGGAAATACCGGTGATGCTGGACGGCCACCGCAACGTGCCAGGCACGGAATCGACATTTACGGAAAACGTGAGCGCGAACGGCGCGCGGGTGCACAGCGTACGGCGCTGGACCACGGGCGAGAAACTGACGCTCGCTTCACGCACCGGAGAGTTTCGCTCCTCGGCTCGAGTAGCTTACTGCCACGCAATGCAAGGCGACGGCTTTGCAGTGGGGCTGGAGTTTCTCGAACCAAAAGGGCGATGGGTAGTTCAATCCCCCAAGATAGCTTGAACTGTAAGAAGACGAGCGGAAGGGAGGGAACGTCGGAGAACAGAAGGATAGAAACTAGCGCGAAGTACAGAAGTACAAAAAATTAAAAGCGCCGTGACGGGTAACCGAGCGGCGCTTTTGTTTTTTGCGAGATGCAATATAACAACGCGCGGCGCGGGAGTCAGCGTTTCCTGGCAACCAGCAAGAGGCACTCGCCGAAGAGCAACGAGGGGGAAAGGAGCGCGGAGAGAATTTCGCGGTTGCGGAGTCGCTGCGCGGGATCCTTTTCTTTGCGAAACGCCAAGCGGGTGTAGAGCCACATCCATGGAGCGTAGATGGCGTAAAGGTAGCTAATGGACTTGATGTGCGTGTGGGTGACGCGGGCAATATGCAAGCCGGAGACGTGGAATTCATAGCGCAGTTCGGGGAACGTGGCGAGGCCGATGTGATGGAGCGGATGACGCTTGGATTCATTGAGCGGACGGCGGTCGCGACCGAAGAAGCCGCTGAAAAAAAAACGGACGCGGGAGCGGAGGGCGGTGATGTTCGGCGTGGTCAGGATGAGCAGGCCACCCGGCTTGAGAATGCGGGAAATTTCGCGGAGGAAGGCAAAATGATTTTCGAGGTGCTCGAGGCCTTCGGTGGAGATGGCGGCGTCGAACGTGGCATCCGGCCAAGGCAGAAGGGCGTCGAGATTTACTTTAGCGAAACTGGGGCCGAGCACAGCGGCGGCGTCTTCATCGAGGTCGGCACCGGTGGTGACAAAGCCTTGTTGACGAAGGGCTACAGTGAGCGCCGCGTGTCCTCCGCACGGGGCATCGAGAATTTTCGCTCCCGGTGAAAGAGCCAGTGACGGGAGGAGTTCCAGAACGCGCCGTTGAATGACGGTGAGGTTGGAGGTCATGATTTTTCCGCCACGCGCAGAACCTCTTCGTACACGCTGATGGTATTAACAACCATCCGTTCGGCGGAGAAACATTTTTGCACTTCCTGCCGGGCGGCGTCGCCAAGGCGCCGGCGTAGCGCGGCGTCCAGCATCAATAATTGCATGGCGGTGGCAAATTCCTGGGCGTTCGGTTCGGCGACCAGGGCGGATTCGTTGTGGCGAACGACTTCGCCAAGTGCGCCGCGCGAGGTGGAGACGCAAGGCAGCGCAAGGGCCATGGCGGATTGGAGAGCCGTGCCCAAGCCCTCAAATTCGGAGGGGAAGACGAAGGCGTCGAGCGCGGCATAAACGGCGGCGACGTCCTGAACGAATCCCGGCATCAGGACAGCATCCTGCTGGTGGAGCTGATGAATCAGGGATGCGAGTTCCGGACGCGTGGGGCCATCTCCGGCGAGAAGCAGGCGGGCGTTTGGAAACGCCGTGCGCAATGTGGGCATCGCCGCGACGAGATGGCGCTGGCCTTTTTCCGGGACCAAGACGCTCACGCAGCCGAAGAGGAAATCGCTTTCCGCGATTTTCCACTGGCGGCGTGCGGCGTTGCGTTGCTCGAGAGTGGTGAGCGGCGGAATTTCGACGCCTTCATGCACCACGGAGATGCGTCGTGGGTCGATGCCGCAATCGATGAGGCTTTGCGCCACGGCCTTACTGTTGGGCAGGAAACGCGCGACGGCGCGATATCGCGCGCGAGAAACCCAGCTTTTCCCGAGTGGAAAACCGATGCGGCGGGAGAGCAGCAAGGGCAAGCGGTGGTGTGCGCCGGCAAGCCAGGCGGCGGTGAGCGCATGCGGCTCGTTGATGTGCAACAGATGGAAATTGCCGTTGGCGAGCAATTTCTTGATGCTTTGGGCGGCCGAGAAGCGCAGCGCGAACCGGGGAACTTCGTTTACGGTGATTCCCGCGGCGGAGGAACGCGTGGCGATGGGCGACCGGGCAGCGGCGAGGAGTTGGACATGGTGGCCGGCGCCGCGCAGACCGCGCAGCGTCAGCAAAGCCTGGCTCTGGCCACCGCGCCATTCACGATCAAGGTCCGCGAAGAGAATATTCATGGCGCGGACCGTTCGGCGAGGAGCGCGCCGAGTTTGCGATATTTCAGGCGTACGGAACGCGCGGCCATGCTGGCGATTAAGGCGCCGCGATAGCCATCGAGAATGCCGCCGCGCAGAAAATAGTTTTGCAGCCAACTCCACGGCGTGCCGAAATACATGGCGCCACGCCAATGGCGGCGGCCGGCGGCGAACATTTGCTGCGCGGCCAGGGTGGTGTAGCGCTCGACTTTTTCTTCGTGCTCGGCGAAGGAGTCGACGGTGTAGTGAAGAAGGTCTCCCGGCAAACGGCCGGGAACGCCCGAGAAGCGCAGGGCTTCGTGCACGATGCCGGTGAAACGGGCGGCGTCGCGGCGATAGAGGCGGCGTTGAAAATCGGGGTACCAACCGGAGTGACGAATCCAGGCACCGAGATACCAGGCGCGGCGGGAAACTTCATACACGCTGAAAGCCGGCGGCTGGCGCTTCCAGGCGAGGAGCGAGGAGCGCAACTCGGCGCTCAATTCTTCGTCGGCGTCGAGGGAAAAAATCCACGGGTGCGTGGCTCGTTCGGCGGCGAAGTTTTTTTGTTCAGCGTAGTTGGTCCAGGAGCGGGAGAGGAAGATGGCGCCGTGGCGTTTGGCGATTTCGGCGGTCGCGTCGGTGCTGCCGGCATCGACTACCATGATTTCGTCGGCGATAGGAATCAGGGACGCCAGCGCGCGCGTGAGCCGTTTCTGTTCGTTGAGGGTGATGATGCAGGCGGAGATGGCATTCATTGGCGCGACGACGCGGCAGGAATCGCCGCCAGTATCTCACAGATGCGCGGGAAGGACCGCTGGCTGCCGGGCTCCCCGGCGAAACAGCCG
>PMOV01000313.1:0-543 GCA_003161195.1 Acidobacteriota bacterium
ATTCTGGCGATTGGGACTGGGCCGGGGCCGGAGAAGATGGATGCGGCGATTCCGTTTGCGGAGGCGCACGACTGGATTTACGCGACCATTGGGGTGCATCCGCACGAGGCGAAGCTGGTTACTCCTGAGGTGCTGCTGAAACTGTCAGAACTGGCTCGGCATCCCAAGGTGATCGCCTGGGGTGAGATTGGGCTGGACTATTTCTACGATCATTCGCCGCGTGAGACGCAGCAGCGAGTGTTTCGCGAGCAGATGGCTTTGGCGCACGCTGCCAAGCTGCCGATTATCATCCATTGCCGCGATGCTTGGCCCGACACGCTCGATATGCTGGATGGGCACTGGCGTTCGACCGGCCTTGGCGGCATCCTGCACTGCTTTACCAGCACCCTGGAGGATGCGCGCCGTGTGCTGGATATGGGCTTTATGATTTCTTTTGCGGGCAATTCGACGTATCCGAAAACACAGCATTTGCGCGACGTTGCGAAAGCTTTGCCCTTAGAGAACATTTTGATTGAGACGGACGCTCCGTTCCTGGCGCCACAG
>PMOV01000313.1:579-14851 GCA_003161195.1 Acidobacteriota bacterium
GGGACGTCCGGCTTGCCGTACAGGTCTTTATTGGAGGATGGTTATCGCCCTGCTCACGGCTAAGGAGATATTTGATCTCGTCCGCGACGATTTGTTGCTGGTCGAAGAGGAACTGGCGCGGCAAAGCGCGGCGGCGTTTGCGCCCGTGGCGGAGCTGACGAGCTATCTGCTGGGCGGAGGCGGGAAGCGGTTGCGTCCGGCGCTGCTGCTGCTGTGCAACGGGTATGCGGCGGGACAGCGCAGTCCAGGCGCGATTCGGCTGGCCGCGGTGGTGGAGCTGCTGCATAGCGCCACCTTAATTCACGATGATGTGATTGATGCTTCGGATACGCGGCGCGGACGGCCCTCGGCTAATTCGCGCTGGGGGAATCATCGCAGCGTGCTGGCGGGCGACTGGTTGTATATGCAGTCCTTCCAGATGGCGCTGGAAGAGCGGAATTTTCGGATACTGGATGTGCTGATCGATCTGACGCAGAAAATGGTGGAAGGCGAATTATTGCAGCTGGCGAAGATCGGGCGCATTGATGTGACCGAAGATCAGGCGCTGCAGCTCGCGACGTACAAGACAGCTTGCTTGTTCAGCGGGTGCGCGCGATTGGGCGCGGTGTTGGGCGGGCTCGAGGGCGTGGAAGAAGAGGCGCTGGCGGAGTACGGCAGGAACGCGGGACTGGCGTTTCAGTTGGTGGATGATTTGCTGGATTTTACGGCGTCGGCGGAGACGCTGGGCAAACCGGTGTTGAGCGATTTGAAAGAGGGGAAAGTCACCTTGCCGCTGATTTACGCGATGGAAAATGGTCACGGCGAGGCGCGCGAGCTGGTGGCTCGGGTGCTGGAGGAGAAAGAGTTTCATTCGGTGAAGGCGGAGAGGATTGTGGCGCTGGTGCAGGATTCCGGGGCGCTGGATCGCACGCGGGCGCTGGCGCACGAGTATGCCGGGCGGGCGAAGGCGTGTTTGAACGGGCACGGCAAATCGGAGTATGCGCGGGCGCTGGCGACGTTGCCGGATTTTGTGTTGGAGCGCGAGAACTAGCGGCGCGCCGGGTCACAGCGTTCGTGTGGTGAGATGCTTCCGTTCAAGCTGATTTATCACTCCGGCTACGACCTCAATCTTGGGGCGCATGTTTTTCCTTCGCAGAAATTTCGTCTGATTGCCGAGAGGCTGCTCAGCGAAGGCTGGGCCAGCAAAGACGACTTCCTGGAACCAGCCCCCGCCAGCGACGAAGACATCCTGCGCGTGCACACACCGGAATGGGTGCGCAAGCTGAAGACCGGAACGCTGACACCGAACGAGGCGATGATGCTGGAGGTGCCGTATTCCGCGGAACTGGTGGAGGCCGTGTGGCTCGCGGCGGGCGGCAGCATTCTGGCGGCGCAGAGCGCGTTGCGCGACGGCTTTGGCTGTAATCTCGGCGGTGGATTTCACCACGCGCACGCCGCACATGGCGAAGGCTTTTGCGCGATTCATGATGTGGCGGTGGCCATCCGGCGGTTGCAGGCGGATGGCGCAATTCGCAAAGCCATGGTGGTCGATACGGATGTGCATCACGGAAACGGCACCGCGCATATTTTCGCCGACGATCCCAGCGTGTTCACGCTGTCCATCCACCAGCTCAACAATTATCCCGCGTACAAGCCGGCTTCCACGGTGGATCTGGACCTGGACGATCGCGTGGAGGATGAGGAATATCTGGACATCCTGCTACCGGAAGTGCAGCGGGGAATCGTTGAGTTTCAACCGGACATGGTGTTTTACGTCGGCGGCGCAGACCCGTTTTGCGAGGACCAGCTCGGGGGATTGTCGCTCACGAAGAAGGGTTTGCAGGAGCGGGACCGCGGCGTGTTTCGCGCGGCGCGTTCGCGCGGAATTCCTGTGATGACCACGCTGGCCGGAGGTTATGCGCGGCGCGTGGAAGATACGGTGCGCATTCACATGAATACCATTTTGGCGGCGCGAGAGATTGTGAGCGAGTTAGCGCGCAAAGCCGCAGGTTAGCTTGCGGCGCATCGCGGCGGGCTACATGGCCTGATGAATGGCGGCGGCTAGTTCCTTCTCAAAATTGTCGTCGCCGTATCCCTCGCTGCGATAGACGATTTTGCCCGTACGATCCAGCACTACGACCGTGGGAAACGACGTGACGGCGAGCAAGCGATCCAGACCGTCCGCAAAGACCATGTTGATCTGCGGCTGCTCGACGGCAAGATAGGGAGCCACGAGCGATTCGTCCTCATCGCAATTGGCGCCCAGGAAGCGCACGTCCGCGTCGGTCTGAAACTGCAGGCGCACGCGTTCCAGGAGGGGCGCCAGGGCACGGCAAGGCTCGCACCACGTGGCCCAGAAATTCACCACCAACACTTTGCCTTTCAGCGGCAGCATGGGAAAGGGCGCGCCGGTTTCGGCCTTGCGCAGGGTAAAGTCAAACGGGGTTTTGGCCGTGGCATTGCGGGTCACGGGAGTGGGGGAACTGGCGGTGAGCGTCTCGTCAAACGTCTGCAACAGAAAATCGCCCAAGCCCGCGTCCGAGCCGTGCGATTGGCGCCAGACGTTGCTTAATTTTTCGCGAAGTTCGCGGCGGTTCAGTGCGCTTTCGGTGTCGTGAGACAAGGCAAAAGCTCGCGCGTACTGTTTCGCCGCGCCTGCGGCATCCTTGTTCATCTCGGCCAGCTCGCCAAGTTTCTCCGCGGCGGCGGCATTGGGCGACAACGCATAGCTCGCGGCCAGGTCGTGCTGCGCCAGGTCGCTTTGCCTCAGCTTGAGGTAGATGCGCCCGCGCAGCATCAGCAGCGATTCCTCCCGGCGCTCATGTTCAGCCTGCCATTCCTGCAGGGACACGCGCGGCGAGCGCCCGTCTGGCGAATCGCGCTGTAGATAATCGAGCACCCTGGTGGCGTAGCTGACGGCGCGTTGCAGCGCGGCGGCGTCGCCATTGCGCTCGAGCAGTTGGATGGCCACCACGGTCATGGACATGTCTTCGGGCTGCAGTGCGACGATGCGCTCCGCGTATTCCGTGGCGTGCGCGTTGTCCTGTAGTTGCAGGTCGGCTTCCACGAGCGCGCGGTAAATTTGCGGGCGCATCACCGATTCCGGATATTTTTTCAGGAAGGCTTCGAGATTGCGCACCAGCGCGGCGCGATCGCTTCCGGCGGATTCGATAACCTGCGGGAGCTCTTCTTCATCGGGGGTGGGCTTCGGCGCGGGCGCAGGCCGGTTGGGCGTTTTGTCCTGGCCGGCAGGAGCGTGCTGGGCAGGAGCTTGTTGTGTGCGAGCGGGATGCGGCTGGAGAAGAACGACGCAAAGCGATACCCAGGCAAAAAAGAATGGGGCGCGACTCTTATGCGGCGGTGATTGGTGAAGCATGCGGGATAATTTTACGGTTCCGGCAGGGAATTGGCGAGAACTAAGCAGGGCTACCGCAACGCGACGCGGCTACTTCGATAGCAGGTGAATTTCACCGGAGGTGTTGTGCACTTCGATGCGCCCGCCGCCAGTGCCGACCTGCGCGCGCAGCGAGTGTTTGCCCTGTTCTTCGATCACAATGGGAATATCAGCGCGAATTTCTCCCGTGCTGGCTTCGGCCAGCAGATGAAAGTTTGCGCCGGGCGGCACGGTGATATCGATGCCACCAGAAACATTACGCAGTTCCCAGAAACTCGCGGCCGCAGGATTGCCTTGCACCGACAATCGCCCGGAGATGCCGTGCACCTTCACATCTCCCGTCGCGCCGAACACGTCGACATTGCCGCTGATGAGGTCCGCTTCCACGCGGCCGCCGGGATTGCTCACGCGAATATTGCCGGACTGCACGCTGAGGCGGACGTCGTTTTTGGCATGGTCGATGCTGATATCGCCAGAGACGCTGGTGCCGCGCACGGTGTCTCCTATGTCGCTGGCGGTGACGGTGCCGCTGAGGCTATTGAGCTGGGCCGCGCCCTCGATGTGCTCGGCGCGCAGCGAGCCGGAAGCCGATTGCAGCTTGATGGGGCCGCGCAGATTGCGCACCGTCTGCGCGCCGCTGGCCACGCTGCTGCTCACTTCCGTATCGCGCGGCACCTCGATGGTGTAGGAGATGCTCGCATTGTGCAGCCGTACAATGTCCGAGCCGATGCGCACGCCCTCGGAAGTTTGTTCCACCGGCGGGCGCGACTGGATGTCAGAAAGCTTCTCCTGAGCAGCTTTCATGCTGGAACCGTTGGCGCGCACATCGCCGTGCACGTGAATTTTGCCGTCGGCGCTGCCGGAGATGCTGACGTCGCCGGAAGCGTTAGTGATTTCGAGGCGCGTGTGGCCGCTGACGGTAAAGTCGCGATCAAAGCCGCCGGTGGCCGCCGGGCCTTCGGCGCAGGCGGCGAGGGCGACGGAGACCATGACGCCCGTAATTAGAATGCTCGAGAAGTTCCGGCGAAAGTGCATCCAATCTCCGATCAAAAGTCGTCTCCGATCAAATTCGGCTTCTGGTAATCGCTGGCCAGAGCAAAAGCTCACAAACTAAGGTACGAGAAATATAGGAAATATGTTCCAGATGCAACTGCCACCGCCAGCCGCGAGGCAAAGCCGCGTGGTTATGCGCGTGAGCTTTCCGCAGCGGACGTCCGCTGCTCAGGATGCTACAACCGCGGAGGCAGAACTTCGTTCAGCGAACCTTGCCGATAGCCCTCGAGATCGAGTGCCACGTAGACGAAGCCGGCTTGCTTGAGCTGTCGCGCGATGAGGGCGGCCATTTCGGGGGCCAGGGCGCGCGGCATTTCGTCCGGCGCGATCTCGACACGTGCGAGCCGGTCGTGCAGGCGCACGCGAAACTGCAGAAAGCCCAGCCGGCGCAGAGCTTCTTCACCGCGCGCCACCAGCGCCAAACGCTCGGGCGTAACTTCCGTGCCGTAGGGCAAACGCGAAGCGAGACACGCGGACGCCGGGCGATCCCACGTCGACAGGCCCGCGCGCTGCGAAAGTTCGCGTATTTCCGATTTATGCAGGCGCGCGTCGAGCAGCGGAGCGACAACGTGATGCTCGGTCGCGGCGCGATGGCCGGGGCGAAAATCGAGCGTGTCGTCGGCGTTCACGCCATAGGCGACGGCGGCGAAGAATTGTTTCTTGGCGAGCGTATCGAGCACGCTGAAGAGCTCGTCTTTGCAGAAAAAGCAGCGGTCTGAGGCGTTGGCACGATAGGCGGGATTTTCCATTTCGTGCGTGTCGACGAACTCGTGTCGCAGATTCGTTTGCGCGATGAATTGCGCGACGATCGCGCGGTCGTGCTCGGCAAAGCTGGGGGAGACGGCGGTGACGGAGAGGGCGCGCGGGCCGAGAGCGCGGTGCGCCGCCCAGGCGAGATACGCGGAGTCCGCGCCGCCGGAAAGCGCAACAATTACGGAATCCAGCCGCGCGAGAATTCGCAGCAGGGATTCTTCTTTTTCCACGAGCGTAAGGTTTTCCGGTTGCGGATGCGCAGTGCAGGGCGCCGCCGCCGCGTCCGACTGCCCGTGAATGTGAATTAGGGGTTGCATTTTCTTATCGTGGCGCGAGTTGACCCGCAACTCAATGCTTGAAATCCAGCAGAACATCGACCGTCCCCTGTTGCGGATCGGTCTGCAGCCAGTGTCCCACACTGTCGTAATGCAGGGGAAGGTCTCCGAAGATTTTCGAGGGATGCGTCTCCAGCTTGGCGAGCAGTTCCTCGAATAGCGATTTATCGAATAACGCATTCGGCGGAATCGACCACGCCTGCTTGAGCCGCTTCTCGCCTTCGAGCGAAAGGCCGGAGAGCACCAGCTTGCCGAAGCGATACGCGGGGCCTTCCGCGATGGCCACGTCATAGGAGACGGTGTGTGCGGCGTCGTCGTACGTGGGCGTGGGATTGATCATCGCGTCCAGATAGCCCTTCTGGCCATATTGCTCGCGAATGCGGTCCCATCCGCCCTCAAGTTCTGAGCCATTGGCAACGGAGCCAATCGTTTCGCCCAGCAGGGAAGTGAGCGCCATTTCCGGGAACGCCGCGTTGCCGTGAAACTGCACGCCCTTCCACTGGTAGATGGGGCCGGGGGCAACGGGCACAAATACTGGAATGCGTTCCGGAAGTTTTTGGTTGGGATTGCCGGTCAGCCGGATTTCCGGCGGCCCGAGATGCACGCGCAAATATCCTTGCTGCAAGTAGAACGGGCGAATTTGCTCGGCGAGAAACAAATCGATCGCGCTGCGTGAATATTCCTTGCCTTCGATTTCCGCAAGGTGCTGTTGGATAAGTTTAGACGCGGCCAGCGCCGGGTCGCTGAAGGTGATGGAGGCGATCTGCATCGACGCGCCTTCCACATGAAATTCCAGCACGTCGCCGTCGCCGAGCGGATTCGGAATGGGTTGGTGCTCGAGCGAGGCTTGCACGCCGCGTGCGCGTATCAGTGCGGAGATGGCCTCGCTGGCCTGGTCGACGCTGCCGCCCGCGGCTGGGAGGCGGCCGTCGTAGTAGGGCACCTTGCGCGTGATGGCCGCGGCGATTTCCGCGTCCGCAAGCCATGGCAGATTGTCGAAATATACGGGCAGCAGCGGGGCTTCCTGCACTTTGTAAGTGATCGAGACGCCTTCGGCGGCGGTCTCGAAATTGTAGCTGACGTTGGTGAAGAAGCCGGTCTCGAGCAAATGGTCGGCCCCGGCTTGCAGGTCGGCGCGCCCGACTGGTGCGCCGATGGTGAGACCGGTGAGCACGACGAACGCCGCCGCGGGAAGCGACTTCAGGCCCTCGGCGTTGACGTGGCGGAGCGGGGCGGTGGCACCGGCGGCGGGCGCGGCAGCAGGAGTCTGCGCAGAGCTTGGCGCAGCAACGGAGAAGCTCATCACGATGGAGAGAAGCGCGCAGGTGAACGCGCCGTTGTGGATGGAACGCAAAGGCCGCACAAGTTCATTCTAACGGAAAACGTAAAGTTGTTGCGCGGGTTACCGGAATTCGCACGGCGGTGCGCGGCCTGAGCGAAAGTTGCTCGAGTTTGCGAACTACTCGACGGTGACGGACTTCGCCAGGTTGCGCGGCTGATCGACGTCGCACCCGAGGCGCACAGCTATGTGATAGGCCAGCAGTTGCAACGGAATAATTTCGAGCAGCGGTGCCAGCAATTCCGGCGCGGGAGGCAGTTCGATCAAATGGTCGGCCGCCTCGCGTGCCAAGCGGTCGTTGGCCGTTACAACGGCGATCACGATGCCGTCGCGCGCTTTTACTTCTTTAATGTTGGACACGCTCTTCTCGTACCGCGTCATGGAATCCGGGTCGCTCTCGTCCCGCGTGGCCAACACTACCACCGGCAAATTCTCATCGATCAATGCGTTCGGACCGTGCTTCATTTCGCCGGCAGGATAACCTTCGGCGTGGATGTAGGAAATTTCCTTGAGTTTCAGCGCGCCTTCGAGCGCGATGGGGTAGTGAATGCCGCGTCCCAGATAGAGAAAATCCGTGAAGCGAAAGAATTGCCGCGCTAGCGTCTCGTAAAAGCCCGTTGCGTCTGCCTGCAGCACCAGTTCGATCTTGTGGGGGATGCGGGTGAATTCCTGCAGCAGGGTCTTCGCCGAGGCATCAGAAAGTTTCCCGCGGACTTCGCCCAGCCGGATGGCCAGCAGCAGCAACGCGGTTAATTGTGCGGTGAAAGCTTTGGTTGACGCCACACCAATCTCCGGCCCGGCATGCGTCAGGATGGTCCCCGCCGCCTCACGCGTGATCATCGAGCCCATCACGTTGCAAATCGCCAGCGTGGGCGAACCCTTGCTCTTGGCTTCGCGTTGCGCCGCCAGCGTATCGGCGGTTTCGCCGGACTGGCTGATGCACACGGTCAGCGTGCGTGCATCCAGAATGGGATCGCGATAGCGAAATTCGCTGCCGTAGTCCACCTCTACCGGGATCCGCGCCAGCCGTTCGATCATGAACTTTCCCGCCAGCCCGGCGTGCCAGCTTGTCCCGCAGGCCACGATGCGCACATGATCAAAGTCGCGAAACTGCTCTTCGCTGATGAGCATGTCGCCCAGAAAAATCTTTCCCGTGTCTTGCGAAATGCGCCCCAGCAGCGTGTCCCGCACGGCGCGCGGCTGTTCGAAAATCTCTTTCTGCATGAAGTGCTTGTAGCCGCCCTTTTCCGCCATGATGGGGTCCCAATTTACGTGCTGTGTGGGACGCGCCACCGTCCGTCCGTCGTGATCCATCACCCGGACGCCCTCTTTTGTCAGCACCGCAATGTCGCCATCGGCCAAAAAGAAAATCTCCCGCGTATGCTCCAGCAGCGCGGGAATATCGCTGGCCACGAAATATTCGCCTTCGCCAATGCCGATCACCGAGGGCGGCCCCAGGCGCGCCGCCACGATCTTGTGCGCATCGTTCGCGGAGAGAAACACCAGCGAATAAATTCCGCGCAGCTCTTTCAAGGTCAGCCGCACGGCTTCTTCGAGCGGCACGCCGCCTTTCGAGAATTTCTCCGCCAGGTGGGCCACTACTTCCGTGTCCGTCTCGGTCACAAAGCGATGGCCTTCCGCCTGCAGTTGCTCTTTCAATTCCAGGTAATTTTCGATGATTCCGTTGTGCACCACCACGATTTGGCCGCTGCAGTCGCGGTGCGGGTGCGCATTTTCTTCCGTAGGACGCCCGTGCGTGGCCCAGCGCGTGTGGCCGATGCCATAGGTGCCATCGATGGGGTGCTTGCGGATTACTTCTTCCAGGTTGCGCAGCTTGCCCGAAGCGCGCCGAATCTCCAGCTTGCCCTCCGGCGTCACCACGGCAATCCCCGCCGAGTCATAGCCGCGATATTCCAGCTTGCGCAGCCCTTCGATGATGACGGGCACCACTTTTTTCGGGCCGATGTAGCCCACAATTCCGCACATGCCCAGCGTCTCCTAGGAGTTCTTTCTTAGCGTAACACGAGGGTCTTGGCCGCCTGCCTGCGCAGGGAACAGCGTGTGCCGAATGCAGCGGTAGTTACCCGCGGTTTGTGGGGGGAACGGCGATCCGCGGCCCGCAGGCCGGCCTAGCGCACCGGCAGTGCAGGAGCAGGTTCCAATTCGTACGTCGTCAACTTGTCCGTCGCCGGATCGAAATGAAAGGTGACGCGCGCTACCTCCGGCTTTACCGTTTCCGGATTGATATGGTTCACGATCACCACCAGCGTGTGCGGCTGTACCGAGTCGCGCTGCTCATACCCGCGCACCTTGCAGAAGGTCTCCACGCGCGCGGCCGACGTTCCCGGCGGCAACTGCTCCGCCAGCAGCGCATCGATCCCCTTCATCTGCGGGTCGGACGTATGCACAGCGGGATTGTTCTTGCACCCAGCACCCGCAACCAGGTACACCAACGCCAGCAAAACGCACAACGCGCGGGACACAGAAACGCGGGAGCGGCCAAGCAGGGAAAAGGGAGTCATATTTTTGTGGCGCAAACTCCTCCGCAACATCACTCCACAATCTCAAAGCGATATTCTTCAATCACCATGTTGGTCAGCACCTCGCGCGAAATCTTCTCCACCTGCGCCTGCGCTTCCTCGCGGCTCCAGTCCTCGAGCTGCAGCACAAAAAATTTCCCCTGCCGCACGTCCTTCACCGCTGCATAACCCAGCCCGCTCAGCGCGTGCTGAATGGTCTGTCCCTGCGGATCCAGCACGGTCCTCTTCGGCATCACCCAAACATGTGCTTTCATGCCGCCAGTATAACATTGCCGGCAAATTGCTTAGGCGATGCTTGCCGCCCACTCCTCCGTAGTCTTCGCCAATTCCCGCAACACCTCCGCGTTCGTTTTCCGCGCGCTCTTCAGCACATGGAACGAGTGGTCCGCCGTCTCCAGCACATGCAGTGTCGCCAAACTTCCCACGCGCGCGCACACCCCTCGCAGCAACTTCATGTCCGCAAACGTATCCCGCGTCCCCTGCAAGAACAGCATCGGCAGGCGTACCTTCGCCAAATGCTCCGCGCGCTTGGTCCCCACCTTGCCGGGCGGATGCAACGGAAACCCAAAAAACACCAACCCACGCACGCCTTCCAGCAATCCCTCGGCCGCCGCCTGCGAAGTCATCCTCCCGCCCATGGACTTGCCCCCAGCCAGCAACTCCACATCCGGCGCTACCTTGCGCGCAGTCCACACCGCAGCCGCTACTGTCGCCAAGAGCAATCCCGGCGCATCCGGAACCCGCCGCCGGTGTTCCATGTAAGGGAATTGGTAGCGCAGCGTGCCCATGCCCACGGCCGCCAATTCCCCCGCCAGAGCCTCCATAAAGGGATGATTCATCCCCGCGCCCGCCCCATGCCCCAACACCAGCAGTTGCTTCGCGTGCGTGGGCATCATCAACAACGCCGACACCTCGCTCTGCGATATCCCGGACGGCTCGCGGCCGCCGTCCACCTCAATGCGCATCGCTCTCGCGGTCAACATTTCCCGCAATCTTAGCAGTTTCCAATCCAACATGTTCCAACACGGCACGTATCAGAGCCCGGCAGTTCAAATTCCGCGCACAAAAAATTACAGTGTTCCAGCCGCGCACCAGGCTCAAGTCCCGCGCTCACAAATTTACAGTGTCTACCCGATGGCCCAGCCGTAGATTCGCGCGTATCGTAACCTTGCTTATAATCCTCAGGGAGAGGAAACCGCATAAGTCGCAGGAAAGGAATTTTTATGGGCTACTGGGTTGCTCCACGCAAGACCAACGACGAATTGATCCTCTGGATTTCCGCCATGGTGCTAGCCACCTTCGCTGGCCTGGGATTTCTGGTTCTCGCCGCCTACAACGCCGCCCCGCATTGAAGCCTCTGCAACGTTCCGCCCGAATTTTCGGGCATTTGTCGTTGCGCCATCCTCAACAAGCACGCTATTCAGCGAAACGCGTGCGTAAATCCCATCTCTACGATTCGCTCGAGTTCCGCCTTCTCCAGCCCCATCTTCGCCGCGTTCTCATACTCGCGCGTCAGCGTCGTGTGAAACATCGTGGGGTCGTCAGTCGATAGCACAATGGGAATCCCATGGCGAAATAGTGTCGGAAGCGGATGCTGCTCGATGGTCGCGCCCGTTACGCCTAGCTGCACGTCCAGGGCCCCGGTACAAATATTGCTCGCCGGGCAAACCTCCAGCGGTATCTGCCGTTCCGCAAGCAAATCCATCAGCGCCGGATCGCGAAACGCTGCAATCCCATGCCCGATGCGCTCTACGCCCAAATGCTCGATGGCCTCTCGAATATTTTCCGGCCCGCCTACCTCGCCCGCGTGAATCAGCTTCCGCATTCCCAAATCTCCCGCACGCCCATACACGTGGCGAAACTCTTTGGCCGGAATGCTGCGCTCATCGCCGCCAATCCCAAAGGCCACAATCTTATCCGATTTGCACTCGCCCGCCGCTTCCACCACCGACAGTGCCGCCTCAACCCCGAACTGCCGCACCGCATCCCACACCCAGCGCAGCCGCAGCCCGCGCGTCTCAAACCCTTCCGCCGCCTCCAGTATCGCGGCAAAATTCGCGCGCGGATTCTGTCCCCGTAGTTGCATCACGCCAATTGAAAGTGTGGCCTCGGCATACACCACATGCTGCGTCAGCAACGCTTCCGCGAAATCCTGTACGATCACGCCGTAATCCGCCGGCTCGCGCAGAAACGACGTCACCCACTTGAACGTCTCGATAAATTCCACAAAATCCTGATACGCATACCGCCGCCGCACTTCCTCTTCCGACACTGCCACGTCATGCCGCGCGGCAATCTTCGCCACCGTCGCTGGCGGCATGGAGCCTTCCAGGTGCACATGCAGTTCGGCCTTTGGCAAGGAAGCGATGCGTGCGGGAAGCGCGGTCACAGCTA
Source organism: Acidobacteriota bacterium (assembly GCA_003161195.1). GTDB lineage: Bacteria > Acidobacteriota > Terriglobia > Acidiferrales > UBA7541 > Acidiferrum. The sequence continues at coordinate 12,367 of PMOV01000313.1, forward strand.
GGAGCCTTTCAGAAGAGAAAATCGTGCGGCGCGGAATTGCGCGCGAACGTAACGCTAAGGCACCGCTCAGTGCGGCAGGGCGGGCCGCCCGGCATTGATCCACGCCGTCAGCCAGTACGAGCCCGTATCCGTAGCCGCGCTTGAAAGCTGCCGGATCAGCACGGCTGCCGACAAATTATAAAAGCGGTCGTAGTATTCGTCGTTGTAAGTCGTCTGCCCCTTGCGCGCGTCGCGGTCCGCCAGCAGCACATTCTCAATCACCGAGTGCGACGCCAGGCACGATTCAAACGCGTGGTCCGTCGGATCTCCGATAAACGCCGCATCAATCGGCCGCATCGGGAAAAAGGAAGAAAATCGATCCACCAGCGTGGACCCAAAGCGTTCGTCGACACCGGTCTGCAAGCTCAGCTTGCCATCGAAATTGTCCGTCGTATGGAACGGGTCGTCCGTCTCCCCCACATAAAACGCCAGCAGCGCGGCGTCCACCTTGGCTTCATCCCAGCGCCCGGCTTTCATCGCCTCCGTCAGCTTCTGGCTGTACACGCCCACTTGCCACGGCAGCAAGCCGTTGCCTTCCAGCTTCCATTTGCCAATCTTCGAGACCGCCGCCTTATAGTTTCGCGGCAGTGCTTCAAACGGAAACCGCCCATATTTATCCAGGTAAAGGTAATGATTGCGGCGCTCGGTAGTGGACTTGATCATCAGCTCGACAGGATCGCCGACATGCTGCAGCAAAAATGCGCGGTTCGCCTCAAAATAGCCGCGAATTTCCGGCGGCAAGGTCTCAATCGCCTGATTGACGATCAGTTTCTGTCCGCTTCCGCCCCACGACCGTGCGCCACACGGCAGCAGCGCACACCACAAAACGGCCAAACCAAACCACGCCGCGTATCCCACCCGCCGTCGCTTCCCAAGCCGCATCCGCCAATCCTTCTACGCCCGATTCGCCGCGCGCAACGTGCTCTTCCGGCTGCCATACGCAGCATAAAGCACCAGCCCTATGATTAACCAAACGACGAATCGAATCCAGTTCATGATCGGCAGCCCGGCCATCAGCAGCAGGCACGTCAGAATCGTGAGAATCGGGGCAATCGGTCCGCCCGGCGCACGAAACGCCCGCCGCCGCTCCGGCTCGCGATAGCGCAGAATCAGCACGCCCCCGGCCACCAGCGCAAACGCAAACAGTGTCCCGATGTTCGAAAGGTCCGCCAGCGTCCCAATGTCCAGCAACCCCGCCGGAATGCCCACCACAAATCCCGCCACCCAGGTCGAAAACGCCGGCGTCTGATACTTCGGATGCACGCGCCCAAAAATCTTCGGAAATAACCCATCGCGCGACATCGCAAACCACACTCGCGCCTGCCCCAACTGAAACACCAGCAGCGACGAAATCATCCCCATCATCGCGCCCAGCAGCACCACCAGCCGCACGCCTGTAAAATGCAGCTTCTTCAGCGTGTTCACCACCGGCGCCGCGTCATCTACCAGCGTGTCCCACTTCACCAGCCCCGTCAGCACCACCACCACCGCGATGTACAAAATCGTGCACACCACCAGCGTGGCGATAATCCCAATCGGCAAATCTTTCTGCGGATTTTTGCACTCCTCCGCCGCCGTCGAAACGGAATCGAATCCGATATACGTAAAAAACACAATCGACCCGCCGGTCAAAATCCCCGGCCACCCGTTCGGCGCAAAAGGATGCCAGTTCGCCGGATGAATCAGCCGCGCCGCAAAGCTCACAAACACCAGGATGGCCACGATCTTCAGCAGCACCATGATGTTGTTCGTGTTGGCCGATTCCTTGATGCCCCGCACCAGCACCACCGTCAGCAGCATCACGATGATGAACGCCGGCCAGTTAAACCCGAAGTGCCACCCCGCCGCGTAAATATCGTTGCCCTGCAAATCCTGCAATCCCGCCGGCAAGTACGCCGGAGAAATCCACTTGGGATCCGGATGCCACCCAAACCAGTCGAACAAATTCACCATGTGCTGCGAAAATCCCACGCTCACCGCCATGTTGCTCACGGCGTATTCCAGAATCAAATCCCANNGACAGCGCAATCGCCGGCCCCGCCCCCGGCCGCCCAAACGACGGCGAGTGATAAATCAAATATTCCAGCAGCGGCGCATTCAGAATCGAGGAAACGCTCAGCTTCTGCCCGGCAATCGCCGTCCCGATAATCGTAAAAATGCCCGAGCCAATCACCGCGCCAATGCCCAGCGAGGTAAGGCTCAGCCAACCCAACGATTTTTTCAGGGGAACTTCCGCGTTTTCGCAGTCCGAAATCAGCTGGTCGATATTCTTGCAGCGGAACAGATCAGATGCCACTCAGACGCTCCGATCGCAGACTGGCCGGCAAATCGCTACACCCGCGTAAGCGTCTACACACACAGGCGTTAGCGTAAGCAGTGCCGGACCACCGCGCCTACTGCCAATTTAAGAGCCTCACTCTATCCTGCCCCGCAAATCCACGCAACC
>PMOV01000074.1 GCA_003161195.1 Acidobacteriota bacterium
ACCTTGCCGCGCACCGTGACCACGGCCGCCCGTCCCGCGATCTCCATCCCTTCAAAGCCGTTGTAATCATTGTTCACATGCTGCGTCTTCGCGGAAATCACCCCGCGATACTCCGGGTCGTACACCACCAGGTCCGCGTCGCTTCCCATCGCGATTGTTCCCTTGCGCGGATAAAGCCCAAACAGCTTCGCCGCCCGCGTGCTCGCCGCGTCCACAAAGCGGTCCATCGTCAGCCGTCCCGCCGCCACGCCGTGCGTATACAGTAGATTCACGCGCTCTTCGATGCCCGGAATTCCGTTCGGTATGCTGACGAACGAATCCTTGCCCAGAAGTTTCTGCTCGGCATCGAACGGGCAATGATCCGTTCCGATCGTATCGATTGCCCCGCTCTGCAGCGCCGCCCACAGCGCTTCCTGATTCCGTTTCGCGCGCAATGGCGGCGACATCACGTGCTTCATGCCCTCCACGCCCGCGCGCTCCGCGTACGTTTTATCCAGCAGCAGGTGCGGCACCACGGACTCCACGGAAATCTGCACCCCGCGTTTCTTGGCCGCCAACGCCGCCGCCAGCGCCGGCTCGCACGAAAGATGCACTACGTACCCGGTAGCGCCGGTGTTTTCGAGAAACGCTGCGAATCGCCCGGTCCCCTCCGCTTCCACCGATTCCGGGCGGCTCGCCTCATGCCATTCTGGCCCGGTCTTTCCCTCGGCCAGCAATTTTTTCTGCAGCCGGTCCACCAGTTCGGCATTCTCGCAGTGCGCCGTCACAATCACACCCAGCCGCTTCGCCAGCTCCAGCGTTTGGTACATCTCCCCATCATCCACGCCAAAAAAATTCTTGTACGAAAGGAAAATCTTGAACGAAGCCGTTCCGTCCGCCACAATTTCCCGCAACTGCTTCTCCGTCTCGCCGATGTACTTCGTCACCGACATATGAAACGCATAGTCGCACGCGCTCCGCCCCTCGGCTTTTGACTTCCACAGGTGATAGCCTTCCAGCGCGTCGTCCTTCCGACTCGGGCACACCATCTCGATAAACGTGGTCGTCCCGCCCACCAGTGCCGCAATGCTCGCCGTCTCGTGCGTATCCTTCGCAAACGTCGCCATGAACGGCAAATAAATGTGCACGTGCGGGTCAATGAATCCCGGAAAAATCAGCTTGCCCGTGGCATCCACAGTCTCGGTCCCCGGGGGAACCTCCAGACTCGGCCCGATGCGCGTCACCGTCTCGTTTTCTACGTAAATATCCGCGCGCACGCGCGAGCCCACGTTCACAATCTCGCCGCCTCGAATCAGCAGTCCCATCGCTGGCTCCCCAATTTCCCCACGCCCACACGATCAATGAATCTCGATCCCCATCTTCGCGCGATACTTCTCCATCGCCTGCCAATCTTCCGTCACCGCTGGCTCCCGCTGCGTGATTTGCCCCCACGTCACCGCAGCGCGCCCCGAGGGTTCCTCCACCATCGCGATGCAACCCTCCACCGGGCACACGTTAAAACACAGCCGGCAACCCACGCAATCCACCTCGCGAACCTGCACGCGCGGCCGCGTCTCCACCACCACGCGACCGTTCACGCGCTCATCGTGCCCGTAGGGCGCCACAATGCTTCCATCCTTCGCGATCAGGTCGATACATTGATGCGCCGTATCGTTGCACGCCACATAGCACAAGTTGCAGCGCACGCACTTTTCCTGATCAATGCGCGCGACCGCCCGAAACGACAAATCAAAATTATTAAAATCCGAAACTCGCGCCAAACTCTTTCCCGCCACATCCGCAATCGACGCAAAACCTTTCTCGTCCATCCAGTTGCTCAGTCCGTCGCACAAATCTTCAATTATCCGGAACCCATAGTGCATCACCGCCGTGCAAACTTGCAGGCTGCTGGCTCCCAATAACAAAAATTCCGCCGCATCCCGCCAGTCGGAAATCCCGCCCATCCCGGAAATCGGCAGCCGCGACCCCGCCACCACGCTATCCCGGCCCAGCGCCGCCAGCATATTCAGCGCGATCGGCTTCACCGCCGGCCCCGCATACCCGCCGTGCCCGCCCTTGCCGCCAATGTTCGGGGTAATCTCCAGCGAATCCAGGTCCACGCCCACAATCGAGTTGATCGTGTTGATCAGCGACAGCGCATTGGCTCCCGCCGCCGCCGCCGCCCGCGCCGGCACGGTGATATCCGAAATGTTCGGCGTAAGCTTTACGATCACCGGAATCTTTGCCACCTCCATCACCCACCGCGTAATCTGCTCGCAATATTCCGGCACTTGCCCCACCGCACTGCCCATGCCGCGCTCGCTCATCCCGTGCGGACATCCGTAATTCAGCTCAATCCCATCCGCCCCGGTATCCTGAATCCGCCGAATAATGTCATGCCACGTGTCCGGCTTCGATTCCACCATCGCCGAAACAATCACCGCGCGATCCGGCCACGCCCGCTTCACTTCCGCAATCTCCCGCAAATTCGTTTCGAACGGACGGTCCGAAATTAGCTCTACGTTATTGATCGCCAGCATCTTCTGCCCGCCGTAATGCCATGCCCCGTAGCGGTTCGAAACGTTCAGCACGGGCGCGCCAATGGTCTTCCACACCGCCCCGCCCCATCCCGCCTCAAACGCGCGATGCACCTGCGCCCCGGAATTTGCCGGTGGCGCCGACGCCAGCCAAAAGGGATTCGGCGAACGAATCCCCGCAAAATTAATTCTCAGGTCAGCCACGCCCCACCAGCCTTTCCCCAATCGCCCGCGCCGCCAACTTTCCGTCCTGCACCGCCATCACGGTAGACGCCGCCCCGCGCGCGCGTACGCAATCGCCCCCGGCGAACACGCCCGGCACACTCGTCTCAAACTCCTCGCTCACCTGAATGAAGCCGCGCTCCGTTTTCAGCTTCCACAATTCCGCCAGCGCCGGTTTCTTCTGCCCAATAGCCTTCACGATCTGGTCCGCGGGAATCACAAACGCTGAGCCCTCTATCGGCTCCGGCGCCGCCCTTCCCGAATTGTCCTTCGCCCCGAGCCGCATGCGCACGCACTCGAGAGCCGAAACCGCTCCACTCTCGGCGTACACGCGCGCCGGCTGCGCCAAAAACTCAAACCCCACGCCCTCGCGCTTAATAAACTCATACTCGTG
>PMOV01000163.1:0-2469 GCA_003161195.1 Acidobacteriota bacterium
CCAACGATCCGCTCGCCCAATCCCTCGCCGACGCCGCCCACAGCGTCTTCCGCTTCGCCAAATCCGTCCTCCGCATCACCCCCGAGACGCCGCAAGCTAATCTCGCGCAAGCCCTCCGTGAGACTCTCCCGCATCTTCCGCAAAATCACGCACAAGCCATCGTCTGCGCCGGCCAGAGTTGCCTCCCGCCCACCAGCGATCCCGCTCAGTTGTTGTCTTTGCTGACGCGCGGCGCCGCGGGTATAGCGGCGTCTTCGTAGACTTCTGTCAGCTTTGCGCGCCGTTGCGCAAACTCTTACTTCTTCCGCGACTCCGGCGGCACCAGCCCATTAATCCGGTAATACACCACCAGCTGCCCATAGTGCTCGCCCGAATGCTCCATCAGCGAATACGCCAGATCCGAAATATGCATCTGCTGCTTGGACTCCGGATCCGTATAAATCTCGCTCATCCCCTTGTCGCCCTTGGCTTTGATCAACGCCGCCCCGTCCGCCACCGCCTTCTTCACAAACGCCACCACATCTGCCTTCGTCTGCAAATTCTCCCGGCTCGGGTCGTCCGGATAGCGCACCTTCTGCCCCTGCGCTGGGTCCGTGAAGTAATACATCGACGCCGCAGCATGCAGCAGTTGCCCCACAAACGTCCGCGAATCCGGATTCGGCTTGTAGTTATACTTGTCCTCCGGCAAATCCTCCGCTATCGCGATCAATTTCCGTCCTATCTCATTCCATTGCGAAAGCACAATCTGCGATTCCGTCGCCATCGCCCCCTTCGGCGCATTTTTCTGCCCCGCGTCCTGCGGCAAGCTCCTCGCGGACGCCGTCACGCCCGTCCTCGCCAGCACCACCGCCAAAGCCATCCCCATCGCCGCCCGCGATAAAATCCCCATCCCCGATTTCCCATTCATTCCTGCTCGCCTCCATAGTCCACGCGTCATATCTTACGCACGAACCCCACCCAAGGCACACAAATTCCGCTGCCTTCCATCGCTTTTCCGCGTAAACCCTCGCCCTCTCGCGCATGCTAAACTATCAGCGTCGGTCGAGGCCCTCTCAAACGTGAACTGGGGATATTTTATCCTGCGCATCATCATCGCCCTGTTCATCCTCGGGGCGCTTTTTCTCTCTCAGCGATTCTGGTATCGCGCCATCTGGCGCGCCACCGCCAACTGGCGCAACACTTCGCTGCGCGTTGCCGCCCGCCTCCTCTACGTGCTCGCCATCCTGCTGATCGTCGCCACGCTTGTCGATGGCATGCGTATGGGCCAGCACCGCCGCCTCATCCCCCGCGAATCGCTCGTCGCCGCCTTCTCCGGCCTGTGGTTCACCAGCGCCCTCTTCGCCTATCTCGCCGTCAAAATCGTCGCCATTTTCGATCGTTTCTGGACCTTCGCGCGCCGCCAGCCGCGCGTCTTGAACTCTTCCCGCTCCGCCGCTCCGCAAACTGCCGCGGCGCTTGCGGCCGGCGCCGCACCACCCGAGCAGCTCCGCGACCCCAGCCGCCGCTACTTCTTCCGCACCGCCACCATGGCCGCAGGTGCCGCCCCGTTTCTCGGCGTCATGTACGGTTTCGCCGCTGAACGCTTCCGCTTCATCGTCCGTCGCGTGGAAATCCCCATCGCCAATCTTCCGTCCCAGCTAGACGGCCTGCAAATCGCGCAGCTCAGCGACATTCACCTCAGCGGTTACATGCCGCGTTCCGAAGTCCGCCGCGCCGTGGACATGGCGAACGATCTCGGCGCCGACCTGGCTGTCGTAACCGGTGACTTCATCACCGGGGCCAACGATCCCCTGGCCGATTGCATCGACGAACTCCGCCAGCTCCGCGCCCCGCTGGGCGTCTGGGGCTGCAACGGCAATCATGAAATCTACGCCAAAGCCGAAGACGCTGCGCAATCTCTTTTCGCGCAAGCCGGCATGAAGCTCTTGCGCCACGAAAACGCCCAACTCGCCTTCCGCGGCGCCAGCTTCAATCTTATCGGCGTCGATTACCAGCGCGAACGCACTCTCTCTGGCCATCGCCAGCCGTTCCTCGTTGGCGTCGAGGGCCTCGTCCGCCGCGACATGCCCAACATTCTCCTCTCTCACAATCCCAACTCCTTCAATCGCGCCGCCGAACTCGGCATCGAGCTTTCTCTCGCCGGCCACACCCACGGCGGCCAGGTCCAGGTCGAAATTCTCGATCATCGCCTCAGTCCCGCGCGCTTCATCAGCGATTACGTCGCCGGCCGCTACTCCCGCCCGCTCTTCGCCGCGGCCCCCGACGCCCGCGCTGCCAGCCACCAGTCTCTGCACCTCGATCCGCAATCTCCGCAAGCGCAAATTTACGTCAATCGCGGCCTGGGTACAGTCGGTGCCCCCGTCCGCCTGGGCGTCCCCCCAGAAATAACTCTCCTGGTCCTCCGCCGCGCCTGATTTTTCTTTGTTTCCTCTGCGTTTCTCCGCGTTCTCCGCGCCTCTGCGTTATCCT
>PMOV01000163.1:2475-3818 GCA_003161195.1 Acidobacteriota bacterium
CCCCGCCTTTTCCTCCGCAAAAAAATTTGCCTCCCTCCTCGACTCCTCTATACTCCACACGGAGACCCAACAAATGGTCATCCTCGTCATGGGCACCACCGGCTCCGGCAAAACCACCATCGCCCAGCTCCTCGCCCGCCGCCTCGCCTGGCCCTTCGTTGAAGCCGACGATTTCCACTCCCCGCAAAACAAAGAAAAAATGCATCGCGGCATCCCTCTCTCCGACGCCGACCGCGCCCCCTGGCTAGCCGCTATCCACGAAGAACTTCTGCGCCTCGAGCAACAACGCCGCAGCGCCGTCCTCGCCTGCTCCGCCCTCAAGCAGGAATATCGTGACGTTCTCGCTGCCGGGCTCGATATGCGCGTCGTCTACCTAAAAGGTTCGGAAGCCGTTCTCCGCTCCCACATCGAAAGCCGCCACGGTCACTTCGCCGGAGAATCTTTACTGCCCAGCCAACTCGCCACCCTCGAGGAGCCTCACGACGCCCTCATCGAAGACGTCAGCCGCACTCCCGAAGAAATCGTCGCCGAGATTTGCGCCCGCTTGCAGTTGGCGTAAGATGACCGCGGCCATCGCGCATCCTAAGCAAGCAGCGTCAACTTCCGCGCACCCTGACGCCATCGCCAAATCCACTTGACCACTACCACCACCCGCGATCCCGCCGCGCCCCTCATCGCCAAACTTCTCTGGCGCCTATTACCCTTCCTCTTCCTCCTCTACGTCGTCGCCTATCTCGACCGTATCAACGTCGGCTTCGCCGCCCTCCAGATGCGCCAGGAACTCCGCTTCAGCGACGACGTCTACGGCATCGGCTCCGGCATCTTCTTCGCCGGCTATTTCCTCTTCCAGCTTCCCAGCAACCTCGCCCTCCAGCGCGTCGGCGCGCGCCGCTGGATCGGATTGCTGATGATTCTCTGGGGCTGTATTTCCGCATCCAACATGTTCGTCACCACGCCCCACAGCTTCTACGCCCTGCGCTTCCTCTTGGGCGCCGCCGAAGCTGGCTTCTTCCCCGGCATGATCCTCTATTTCCGCAGTTGGTTCCCGGCCGAAGCTCGCGCCCGCGTCGTCGCCCTGTTCATGACCGCCGGCCCCGTTTCCGGCATCATCGGTGGACCCATCTCCGGCGCGCTCCTCGGCCTGCACCACCTTCACGGCCTTTCCGGTTGGCAATGGCTCTTCCTCTTGGAGGGTTCGCCGGCTATCCTCCTTGGCGTTCTCACGTTCTTCGTCATCACCGATAAGCCCGGCGCCGCAACTTGGCTGTCCCCGGACGAACGCGCTTGGCTAGCCAATACCTTGCAACAGGAAGACACCGCGGCCGCAACTCAAGCTCCCGCCG
>PMOV01000260.1 GCA_003161195.1 Acidobacteriota bacterium
TCCAGCCCAGCGCCACCGGCTCGAGCACATGCCGCTCCAGGTCGCTCAGCCGCACCGACCCGAGCCGCAGCTTCCACACCGCGCGCGCCGGATGCAGCAAATCCAAATGCGCCAAAAGTTTCGGCGCCGCAATCGACCGCGTCATGGTGAAGCGGCTCTCCAGCAGCGGCCAGTCAAACGTCTTGCCGTTGTAAGTGATCAGCACCGGCCGCTCCGCCACGCGCGCTGCCAGTTCGTGCAGGATGGCGTGCTCTTCGCCAAAATCGCGCATGAAGAGCTGCTCCACCTGCAATCCGCCAGCGTCCCACCACGCCAGCCCGATCAGGAATGCATAGGTTCCGGTGCCGCCCGCGAGCCCAGTCGTTTCCGTATCGAGAAACAACCACTTCGCGGGATCGCTCAGCGCTTCGCGTGCGCGCCGCGTCTCGTCGCGTGCGCGCTGCTGCGCTTCATTCCGTGCGCGCCGGGATCGTGCTTCATCGCGTATGCGCCGCGACTGCGTCTGGTTGTTTCCGCGCTGCGAAGGCGTTTCTTCGCGCACACGCCGCGCCGGCCGTTCATCGCGGCGGCGCGACAAAATGTCCAGCGCCACTGGGGACGGCGCAACAAACTCCGGACTCGAGTACCAGTTGCGCACGGCAAGGTGCTCGCCAAAACGGTTGCGTCCGACGCGCGCGCCCAGCAGTCGCGCGAGCGTGTCCTCTTCGCACGGTTCGCGCATCTCAGCGCCGTGCGCCGCGCCTGCCGCGTCTCGCGCTTCCGCGTTTCGTGCAGGGAACGCGCCGGCGCCGCGCGCCGGTTTGAGCGCTGACAGCCGCGAAAATTTATCCGCTGGAGTTGCAATCATGCGTCCACCCTTTGCAAAATTGTCAGCGGCGTGCCACGCGCCGGTTTGAGCGCCGCCAGTCGCGAAAATTTGTCGGCAGGATCTGGCATCACGCGCCCAACCTTTGCAAGACCGCTGATGCCGCCATTACGCGCCCAGGCTTTGTAAAATCGCCAGCGCTGCTTCCTTGGCGCGTGGCGCCAAGTCGCCGGCTGGCCCCACACACGACGGGCAGCCCGCGTCGCACGGGCAAGCTGCAATCAAGGAGCGCGTTTCTCGCAGCAACAACTCATGCACGCGAAACAATGGCTCGGAAAATCCGATTCCGCCCGGGTAGGCGTCGAACAAATACAGATTTGGCTCGAAGAATTCTCGCGCATTTTCTCCGATTGCATCTTTCATGCGCGTCGGCGTGAAGTCTTCAATCCTCGTGGTTGGCGCGACGCTTTGCTCCTTCCGCTCCGGCGCGCAGCTTCCATCCGTCCGCTGCGGAGTGAACTCTTCGCTCTCTGCTCCGTTCGCGGGTATCGCGGCGGCCGCGGCGCTAACCGTGGCGTCAGGCGCGGTGCTAACCACCGTGCCCACCCCGGCGCGTGCGCGTGCGTTCGGCGCTGGGGGACGCTCACCAATCGCGGTGCCCAAATCGCGCCGGTCGCACATCAGCAACAGCGTCGCAACCGACTCCAGCGCATACAGCAAACCGAACATGCCGCTCTGGCGCTCGCTGACCGAGAAGGGCAGGGAATCAAGCAGTGCGCGCTCGAGCGTGAGCCAGTACGCCGTGGTGTGCATTTCGTTCTCCGGCAGTTGCAACTGGCCGGCGCCGACATTCTCGTTGGTGAACAATTTTATTTTCTTGAAGCCGATCACTTGCGAACGCACCAGCACATCGCCGTGCGAGCGTGAGGCGGCGCTGGCATTTCCCGCGAATCGGTTGGCACTGGCAACGCGCCCGTTGCGATGACCATCTGCGATCACACTTCGCGCGATTCCGTCGACATCGTCAATGCGGAACGCGCGAGGCCCGTCGGCAATCGCACTGCCTGCGAATTCTCCGGCATCGTCAACGCGTCCCGCGCAACGTCCCTCGGCAGTTGCCGCTATTTCCAGAATGCGTACCTGCGTGTAGCGGATGGCGTCGGTGTAGTAATCGACGTTCACTTTTTTCACGTAGGCTTTGCGTTCCTGGAAATCGAGATGCTCGACGTGAAACTGCGTGCCGCCGTGCATGTAGATGGCTTTCTCATGCACGCTGGTGAGGGCGCTGGGAAAATCTACTTCACCGATTACGTTGGGGGCTCCGGTGATATCGATAATCACAAAATTGTCGCTCGTGACCGAGCGCAAACTTACCGTATCTGCGGGATAGGCTTCCTGCGTCCAGTGGTAATTCTCGGCTGCGCGATGCAGATAGCCCGCGCCGGCGAGCCGCGCACACAAATCCGGCACGTCCGCCTCACCGAAACGTTCCTCGGGCGTAATCGGCAGCTCAAACGCTGCGCACTTCAAGTGATTCACCAGAATTTCCAGGTTATCCGGCTGGATAAACGCCTGCTCCGGGGCATGGCCGAAAAAATAGTCAGGGTGGCGCACAATGAATTGGTCTAACGGCGCGGAGGATGCTACCAGCACGGCGCAGGAACTGCCGCGTCTGCGCCCCGCGCGCCCGGCGCGCTGCCACGTGGCGGCGATGGTTCCCGGATAGCCCGCCATCACGACGGTGTCGAGGGAACCAACATCGATGCCCAACTCGAGCGCGCTGGTCGAAACCACAGCGCGAATGCCGCCATCGCGCAAGCCGCGCTCGATTTCCCGCCGTTCACCCGGCAAATAGCCGGCGCGATAGCCGCGAATGGTGTCCGGCTTGCCGAGCTTTGCGGGATTGGCCTGCTGCAGATAGGTAAGCAGCAACTCCGTGTGCAGCCGTGAATTGGCGAACACCATGGTCTGCATCTCGCGCTTCAGGAATTCCTGCGCCACGCGGGAAGCTTCATGGAGGTAACTCCGCCGAATGCCCAGCGCACGGTTGACCACCGGCGGGTTGTAGAAGACCAAAGTTTTCTCCGCCGCCGGCGCCCCGTTGCCGCTCAACACCTCGACTCCTTCTTCCAGGAGGCGCGTCGCCAGCTCACCCGGATTGCCGATGGTCGCCGAGCAGCAAATAAACTGCGGGGTGCGTCCGTAGAATTTCGCAATGCGCTTCAACCGCCGCAGGACGTTGCACAAATGGCTGCCAAAGACTCCGCGGTAGGTGTGCAGCTCATCGATCACGATGTAACGTAAATTTTCAAAGAGCCGCGTCCACTTGGTGTGGTGCGGGAGCACGCCGGTGTGCAGCATGTCCGGATTGGTCAGCACGATGTGACTCTTTTCGCGGATGGCCTTGCGCGCGTCGCTGGGCGTGTCGCCGTCATAGGTAAACACGCCGATGCGATCGGCCAAGCGCGTGTTTAGGTCGTGAAGTTCGGCCAACTGATCCTGGGCCAGAGCCTTCGTCGGGAATAGGTACAGCGCCCGGGTGTCGGGTCTTTCCAGAATTTCGTTCAGTACCGGCAGGTTGTAACACAGCGTCTTGCCGGAAGCCGTTGGCGTCACAATTACCACGTTCTTCGCGGCGTGGACGGCCTCGCCGGCTTCCGCCTGGTGCGAATACGGACGGCGAATGCCCTTGCTTAAGTAGGCCGCGCGCAAATCCTCGCGCACCCATGCCGGAAACTCCGCAAACTGCGCCTGGCGCGCGGGAAATTGCCGCACGGCCGTCAGCGTTTCGCCGGTGCGGTCGCGCCGCGCGAAGAGCTCGAGCACCTCGCGCACGGCACCTTCCGCCCGCATTTCAGGCAAGGCAATTCCGGTGTCACTCCCTATGGCCTCTCGTGCCGTTCGAACGGCTAGAGATTGGGACATACGCGTGGCCTCCTGTGATTCGCCTTTTATTCGCTCACGGTAACATGCGGGGTTCGACTGCGCAACCCATTTGCGATGGCACGGTTTTGTCTATCGCCGAGTGGTTTCCGTTCTGGCGAGCGTAGGCATGCGCAGCGGAAGTCGCAAAAGCTGCGTTGCGTGCCGCGTGGGGTAGGGAAGGCGCCCGCCTCAGCGGTTTCACCGGGGCAGGCAGAAGGCGGCCGCTACAAAATCAGAAATAGAAACGAAAAGGGCCGCCTCATCCCACGTGGCGACCCAGTGGCTGCAAAGTTTTCCAACGCGATGCTGTGTGATCTGCACCTTCACCGCAGATACCGCAGAGTGGCTACTTGGACTTTTTCTCCGCGCGCACGCGTGCCCAGCGTTCCTTGGCCTTCTTGGACAGATGGGCGCGCAGCGCCGCGGTCACCACGCGCTTCGGCCGGCCGCCTTTGCGCGCGACGACGGTGCTGGCGCTCGCGCCATTCAGCGCCGCGATGGCTCCGCGAATCGCTGTTAACTGATGTTGTAATCTAGCTTCCTCGGTCCTCAGTGCCGTCAAAATCTCCATAACACCTCCCCCGCCATTAAACTCTCCTAAGGGACAAATCGCAAGCCCTGGCGGCATAAATCGCTATGGCTGCAGGGCCAGCCGCGCGCGCTCGCAGATAAATACTTGTCAGTAATATAACGGCGGGCGCGGCAGCTCGGCCAGGAGCCCCGGTGCGGGGCGGCAGGGACCGGCTTGGCGCCGGGAGTGACGAAGAATTGTCATCTTGAAAGGAGTGGCGAGTCACATACGGATCACGCGGCAAGCTTGTCCAACTTAGATTTTCGATCGGGAGTCGCCGCGCTGACGATATTGCTAAATCGAAGGATTAGAACAGGCCGGGAATTTTCAGGCCGCCGATGCCCGGCATGGTGCCGGCCACATTTTTCAACTGGCTGGCCAGTTCATCGTCTACGCGGCGCGTGGCTTCATTTACCGCGGCGCGGATCAAATCTTGCAGCATTTCCTGATCTTTGCCGGCGAAAACGTCGGGCTCAATTTTTACCTCCACGATTTGCTTCTGCCCATTCATCTTTACGGTGACCATGCCGCCGCCTGCCGAAGCTTCCACGGCTACGGCGTTGACCTGCTGCTGCAAGTCCTCCTGGACCTGCCGCAAGCGGGAAAGCATCTGTTGCAGAGCATTGACTTCCATAATGGTGTGCACCTCGCTGCCTGCCCACGCGAACCAGAAACCCCTGCCGGCCCTACGACCGCGCCGGCTTCACTTCCGAAATCTTTCCGCCGAAGCGTTCGAGCACGGCGCGCACCATCGGGTCGCGCTCGAAGCGCGCGCGCAATTCCGAATCGTCTGGCGCTCCCGCGGCTCGGCCCGCGCCGCGCGTTGCGTCCATTAATCCACTTGGCGATCCGCTGGGCGTCCCGCCACGCGAAGCCCCTGCCGCTGCGGCCGCCGCGATGGTTTCAATTTTAGCACAGACGCGCACGGGGCGGCCCAACACCCTGCCCGCGGTGGCACGGAGACGCTCGAGGGTCTCGCGTCCTTCGAGCAAATCCGCAAACGTTTTTTGTTCCGCGGGAAAAAATATTCGCAACTCCGCGCCTTCGACCTGCCAGCGGATGCTGCGTTCCAGCAATTCGCCGACGAATTTCTTTTCCGCCTGAATGGCAGCCTTAATCTCCGCGACTTGCTCCGCGGAAATTCCATCCGTTGCCGGGGCCGCCCCATTCGTTTCAGGGTTTGCAGCGACGCTTGTTGACGAACCGGGAGATGACGCCCTAAAGGGCGTCGCTACATCCGGGGCGTCCTCTGTTTCGGATGCACTCTCGGGCCCGCGTGCTGCTATATCCGCAACGGGAGTTCTCACCGCACTCTTCCCAACATCAGTCTTGGTGCCTCCGTCGCGTGGTTCGGGCCGCCACGTCGGCGCATCCATGGCTTCGCCGGCTGAACCTCCTGCACGCAGCTCCGTGTTCGCGCGTGGCACGTGCGGGTCCGTTTCTGTCGCGACACTTTTCACAACTTCCCGCGCGGTCTCGGCGAACATTTTCTTCGGCGCTGCGACGCCGGCCGCGGGAGTTGCGGACGCGCCGCGTCCCGCGCCAGGCCCGCTCGCTGCGCCTCCTCCTCCCTGCATCTCCGCCATTAATTCTTCGAGCGGGGCCAGGCGCGCGGCGTTGATCAGTCGCAGGAGTCCCATCTCCAGATGCACGCGGGGATCGGGGGCGCGGCGCAAGGTGTCGTCGGTCTGCAGCAGGATCTGGAAAAAGCGCGTCAAATCTTCTTCGCTGAAAAGCGCCGCGGCCTTGGCCAGCGCGGGGCGCTGGTCCGCCGTGGCGGCAATTAATTCCGAGTCCGCCCCGCTGACCCGTGCGATCAGGAGGTTGCGCATGTGGCGGATGGCTTCACGGCAGAAGTGCTGCAAGTTGCGTCCGTCTTTTTGGAAGCGATGTACCAGGGCGAGCGCCCGGTCCGCGGAACCTTCGGCGATGGCGTTCACCAGTTCTTCCAGCGCGTCTTCGGGCACCACGCCCAGCAGTTCGCGAACTTCCTTGTCGGGAATGGTGTCGCCGCAATACGCGCGGGCCTGCTCGAGCAGCGACAGGGCGTCGCGCAGGCTGCCTTCCGCCATGCGGGCGATCACGGCCAGGGCACCCGGTTCGATGTGCAAACCTTCTTCTTTGGCGATGTGCTCGATGCGCCCGGCAATCTCGGCAAAGGTGAGGGCGCGAAAATGGAAATGCTGCGAGCGCGAGCGGATGGTGTCTTCGAGGTCCTCGGGCTGAGTGGTGGCCATGACGAAGATCACACGGTCGGGCGGCTCTTCCAGCGTTTTTAACAGCGCGTTGGAGGCTTCCGTGGTCAGCATGTGGGCTTCGTCGAGGATCACCACTTTGCTGCGCGAAGCGGCGGGGGCGTAGCGTACCATCTCGCGCAGTTCACGCACCTGGTCGATGCCGCGGTTCGAGGCGGCGTCAATTTCGATCACGTCCAGCGACGTACCCGCGGCGATCTCCTTGCACGCATCGCACACGCCGCACGGCTGGGCTGTGGGCCCATGCACGCAGTTGAGGGCTTTGGCGAGGATGCGCGCGGCCGTGGTTTTTCCCACACCGCGTGCGCCGGAAAAAATGTAGGCGTGCGCCACGCGATTTTTTTCAATGGCGTTCTTGAGCGTCGCGGTGACATGCTCCTGGCCCACGAGATCGCGAAACGTCTGCGGCCGCCACTTGCGGGCGATGACCTGGTAATTGCTCATAGTTGTGGGAATCTCGAAAGGGAATCGGCAGCGGAATTAAAGAGTAGTTGCAGAACGGTGGCGGCAAAAACGAGTCGTGCGAGCATTCGCCAGAATATGTTCATGAGCCGTCGTGTAAAGCTAAACTTCCATTCGCAACTTCATCCGGAACTTCATCCGGAACTGCGGGCTGGCGGTGAGAGGAACTTCGGGTGGTCTGCGGCGCACAAGGCGATCCCGGTACCGTTGCTCCCTTCCGGGCCTGGCGGGGTTCGCGGGACCTTGTCGCACAGAGCCCGAAGCTCCACTCTCCGGCAGCCGCGCGCACCGCAGAATTCGCGGGACGCCACTGCGATGCAAAAGTTTAGCACAGGCGAAGGCGGCCAACTATCGCGCGGAGGGCTCGCAAGCGTTCGCGTCGCACAGTGCGCAGCGCGCAACGCGGCGGAAATTTCGCGGAGCCGGACTTCGCGGAGCGGGAAGTGGGCGCGAATTGCGTCCAGGTTTTCTCCGCGAGTTTTGCGGCTGGCGGTTTTTTTGCGCGGTGGTGAGTCCGCCGCGCCGCTCCCAGCTTGTGTCCTGAGAGTAAACACATCCACGAATCGCGGTATTTGGCGCGCGTTCTTCCCGCGTACACTTGTTTTCGGATGGAGTTCCTCCCCCGTCCACCCGCCTTGCGCCGCAGCGTGAGTGCGGGTCCGCTGCGCCAGCGGATCGCATCGCGGCATCGCCGCGGTGCCTCCCCACGACACGGGGCTATCGCGCGTTCCTACACGCGCGCAGGAGGATTACCCTTGAAAAAGACTTTGCTTTCGCTTCTTGTGGCTGCCGTATTTCTCTTCAGCTCCGTCGCATCGTACGCCGAACCGCATCAGGTGATGCAGGGCACGCGGGTGCGCCTCAGCCTGATCACGGACATCAGCAGCTCCAGCTCCCGCGATGGCGATCCTTTCGTGGCCGTAGTTTCCGAGCCGGTATTCATCGGCAACACGCTGCTGATCCCGCAAGGCACGCGGGTGAACGGCACCATCGGTACGGTCGAGAAGGCTCGCCACTTTTCACTGTTTCGCGGGCAGGCGTACATGAACCTCACGTTTCGCAGCATGGAGGTGGACAGTCGCGTCATCCCGATCCAAATGAGCATTTTGGCGATTGAAGACAAGCATGCCAACGGCGATACCAAGTCCCGCAAGGACATCAAGATTGACGAAGGGCAGGTGTTGCAGGAGAAACACGACTTCAAGGGAGACATCGTGGGCGGGGCCATTGGCACGGGCGGCGGCGCGCTGGTGGGCGCGATTTTCAGCAACGTGGTGCGCGGTTTCGGCTTCGGACTGGCCGGCAGCGCGGTATACATCGCGGTGCGCAAGGGTAAAGAGGTTGATTTGCCCGCGCAGACGGGCATGCTGGCGCGGCTGGATGGCACCATTACCGTGCCGGTGTTGGTCGGCAATAACAACGACGTTCCGGTCCCGGTAGCTTCCAACAGCGGCAACTAGGCAACTAAAGGTACGCTGGTCTGAAATAAAAATCGCCGTTTGCGCTATGTGGGTGGCAAGCGGCGATGCATTTTTTTGTGCGCTGTGGGTTGCGCGGCAGAGTCGCTAGCTGCGTTGCGCTCGATCAGCTCTTCGGATAGTTCGGATCGGCTTTTACTTCGAGGATTTGTTTCAAGTGGCGTTCGCTGTGCGCGGCGAGGAACAACACCCATTCGTAGGCGTCAAGTTTTACGCCCAGCGGGCTGTCCGTTGCGTGGAGGCGCAGGTCCGGAGTGTCTTCGAGGAAGGCTTCGGTCTTGGCGCGGCTGTCGATGAAGTGCTGGATGGAGGCGGCGGGCGAGCCGAACTGGTTCTTGGGCTGGATTGGCGCGGGCGCGGTGGCTTTGTGCGAGCGGTCGGGCACCATGGCGAGGACGCCGGCGTCGATCTTCTGCACCTCGCGGCCGGTCATGTCCGGCGCGGGCGCTTTCATCACGTTGTCCACAATATTGCCGCGGATAAAATCCTCGGCGATGGCGATGTGTTCCATGACTTGCGCGATGGACCAGCGGTCCGGCCCGGCCTTGAAGTTCCACTGCGCTTCGGAGAGGCCCTTGGTGGCTTCGAGGATCTGCTTCTTGGTGCTCTCGAGATATTTTAATGCTTTGGCTTTGTCCTCGGTGGGCGCGCTCTGTGCCGGCGGACGAGGCGCGCTGGCGAGTGGCGTTGTTGCCGATGCGACCAGAGCGATGGTGAGGATCGCTGCGGAACAGAACCGGGCCTGCCAGAGTTTCATGAGGCTTCTCCTTCGTTGTTTGTTGCAGAGGGAAACGGCAGAAAAGGGCAGCGGGAAGTTTGGCACAGAATCGAGCAGCGAGACACGAAAAGTAATCTCGGGAGGCGGTGGTATACGAGCGTAAAAGGAAAGAGCGCCGTGGCCCGGGAATAACCGGAGCACGGCGCCCGTGGAGGATTCAGGCTAGTTGGTCGAGGATTGCTGGGGAACTGCAGTTGGCGGGCGCTGTTTGGCGCTAACCCGTGTTGCTGGGCTGACGCACAAATTTTTTAGTTTGCTCCTTGATGCGGGTTTCTACTGCCGTGTTCGCTGGGGATATTTGCAGCGCGAGGGCCAAACTTGGCGGGCTTAAAATCGCGCGTTATCAATGAGATGGGGGCGACCGGAAGGGTGAGGGGTTGCGTCAACGGGAAACAGTGTGCCGGAGTGGGACAGTTGGGACGGTGACTGCGTTACGAAACGTAGGGCAGATTGCACGCAGAATTGAGCGGCCGGAGCGGAAGGTGGACCGGATGGTAAAAACAACGATCGACCGCTCGAGAAACGAAAAAAATAGTTTAGAAAGCGATGGCTACGCGACGGCGCTGCCGGACCTGCCGCGGTATTTGTGTTGAGCGTGCATGGGCGGGACGTCGGCGTCGCGTTTTAGGTAGCGATATAAGCTGGTGCGGCCGATACCCAGGATTTGCGCGGCGCGCAGGCGGTTGCCCTGGCACATGTCGAGGACGCGCTGGATGTGCACCTTGCGCACGTCCTCGAGCGAAAGCGGACGCCATTCGTCGTCCGCGCCGCCGTGCGCGCCGCCGCGGCGCTGGAAATGTTCAGGGAGGTCGGCGAGGTCGATGAAATCGCCCATGGCGGTGATGCTGGCGCTGGAGATGACATTTTCCAGTTCGCGCACGTTGCCGGCCCAGCCGTGCTGCAGCAGGACAGTTTGCGCGCGGCGCGTGAGGCCGGCGATGTTTTTGCCGTAGGCGTCGTTGTACTTTTTCAGGAAGAATTGCACGAGGAGCGGGACGTCCTCGAGGCGCTCGGCGAGCGACGGGATGCGAATCTGGATGGAGCTTAAACGGTAGAACAGGTCTTCGCGGAAGCGGCCGGCTAAGACCTCCGCGCGCAGGTCACGGTTGGTGGCGGCGATCAGGCGCACGTTGACCTGCATCACCTGCGGGGAGCCGACGCGCTGGATTTCGCGGTTCTGGATGACGCGCAGGAGTTTGGCTTGCATCGGCAGGCTGGTCTCGCCGACTTCGTCGAGGAAGACGGTGCCGCCGTTGGCGTATTCAAAGAGTCCCGGGCGGGTATCCGTTGCGCCGGTGAAAGAGCCGCGCATATGGCCGAAGAGTTGGCTCTCGAGCAGGGAATCCACCATGGCGGAGCAATTGCAAACCGCGAGGCGCTGCTGGCTGACCGGGCTGATCTGGTGGATGGCCCGGGCCACGAGTTCCTTGCCGGTGCCGGTGGGGCCGATTAACAGGACGTTGGAGTAGTGGCGGGCGACTTTTCTGGCGAAATCAAAAACTTCCAGCATGGCCGGACTCTTGCCCACGATGCCGTGAAATTCGAGGTCCCGCAGCAGTTGCTCTTCGAGGGCCTTTACTCGCCGGCGCTGGTCGTAGAGGGCAGCGGTGTCGTCGAGGGTGCGCTTCAGACGGATGCGGTCAATGGGCTTGGGGAGAAAATCGGCGGCGCCGCGACGGATGGCTTCGAGGGCCGATTCGAGGGTGTACTCGGCGGTCATCACCAGGACGTGGACGCCGGGGTCGCAGCGCAGGACGCGGTCCAGGAATTCGTAACCGTCCGCGCCGGGGATGTGCATATCGGCGAGGAGCATGCGGCAGCGGCCGACGCGCACGAGTTGCAGTGCTTCGTCGGGGTCAGAAGTGGCTATGGCGTCGTAGCCCATGTCGCCGATGAGCGCCTGCAATTGGCTCAACTGGGCGGGGTCGTCGTCGAGAATGCAAGGCGTAAGGGTGGTTTTCGGAGACAGCGATTCAACCGTCTTAGATTGTGCGTGTGGCACGATAGTGAGGTCTAAGGCATGCCGTGTGCCACGAACGTGAAGCAGCGAAACGGGGGATGGAGGCGCTGCCCGGATACGGCATTATCGAGGGCCGCCGACCACCGCAACAGGTTTGGAATCAATGGTATGGGGAACGCTCCAGGTTGTCCGCGGCGGGTGACCGGTAACGGAAGGATGCAGGAGTTTTCTCCACTGCAGCGGTCGTTTGGGGCCGCGGCGTGCCGAATCGGGTAGGGCGAGCCGCTGATTCCGGAAGTGGAACACGGCGCCATTCTCCGAAGGACTAGAAATCGACCTCCTCGGTCTATAATCGCCGCGCACGAGGCTGGATGTGGCACGGGGAGCGCAGGTGGACAAGCGAGATCAGGAACTGGGCATGGAGCGAGAGATTACCCGCCGGGACTTCTTAAATGGCGTGGCGCGCGGAGTAGGCGGAGCGCTGATCGGAGGGGCGTTTGGCGCGGAGACGCTGCTGGCTGCGGGCATGGCTGGTGGAATGGCACAGGAGTTCGCGCCGGAAAAAGCGGCCGACTATTACCCACCCGCCAAGATGGGAATGCGTGGAAACCATGACGGGACGTTCACCTACGCACACATGCTGCGCGACGGGGCTAGCTGGACAGATCTGGGTAAGAACGCGGATACCGGGGAACAGCCCTTCGACCTGCTGGTGGTGGGAGGGGGGATCAGCGGGCTGGCCGCGGCACATTTTTTTCGCCGGCAGGCGGGGCCGGAAGCACGCATTCTGATTCTCGACAATCACGACGATTTTGGCGGGCACGCCAAGCGGAACGAATTCACTGCCGGCGGGCGGATGGTGCTGAGTTATGGCGGGACGCAGTCGATTGAGAGTCCGGGTAGCTATAGCGACGTGGCGGCCGGGTTGCTGAAAGAGATCGGCGTCGAGGTACAGCGGTTTTACCAGGACTACGACCGCACGCTGTACGACAAGCTTGGGACCGGCTGCTTTTTTGACACGGCGACGTTTGGACGGGACGCCATGCTCACGGGGATGAACCGCACGCCGTGGGCGGAGTTTCTGGCGCAAGCTCCTTTACCGGACGCCGCGAAGAAGGATATCGCCCGGGTGTACTCGGAGAAGGTGGATTATCTGCAGGGGCTTGCGCGCGATGAGAAGGAAGCGCAGCTTAATAAAATCAGCTACGCGGAGTATCTGACGAAGTCTTGCAAAGTGACCCCCGAAGCGTTGCCGTTCTTTCAGGCCATGCCGCACGATTTATTTGGCGTGGGCATCGACGCGGTCTCGGCGCTGGCCTGCTATCAAAATCCTGATGATTACGAGTCGTTCACCTACCCCGGCTTTGCCGGGTTGGGACTGCCGGAGTTGCCCAAGGAAGAGCCCTATATTTTTCATTTTCCCGACGGCAATGCGTCGGTCGCGCGGTTATTGGTGAGGGCGCTGATTCCTGGGGCTGTACCGGGCCACACGATGGAAGATGTGGTGACCGCGCGCGCGAATTACGCGAAGCTCGACGCGGATGCCACGAAGGTGCGCATCCGCTTGAACAGCACCGTCGTGCATGTGCGGCAAGAGCACGGCGCGGATGGTTCCATCAGTGTTTCCTACGTCCGCGGCGGCAAGTTGCAGCAAGTGCGCGGTGCCAAGTGCGTGCTGGCTTGCTACAACGTGATGATCCCTTATCTGTGCCCGGAGTTGCCCGCGCCGCAGAAAGAGGCGCTCAGCTACCTCGTGAAAACGCCGCTGGTCTATACCCACGTGGCGCTGCGCAACTGGGAACCTTTCGCCAAGCTGGGGATACGACAAGTGGTGGCCCCGGGCGCGTATCATACGCACACAGCGCTCGATTTCCCCGTGAGCGTCGGCGGATACAAATTCCCGAGCAAACCGAGCGAGCCGGCGGTGCTCTTTATGCTGCGCACGCCGTGCCAGCCGGGACTGCCCATGCGCGAACAGTATCGCGCTGGCCGGCGCGAATTAATGGAAACGCCGTTCGCCACATTTGAGCGCAACATCCGCCAGCAGCTGTCAGAGATGCTGGGCGGGGGCGGCTTCGATGCGGCCCGCGATATCGAAGGTATTACCGTGAATCGCTGGGCGCACGGCTATGCCTATACGCCGAATCCGTTGTTCGATCCGCCGTGGCGTGAGGAAGAAAAGCCCTGGGTCATCGGCCGTAAGCGTTTTGGCAACATCGCCATTGCCAATTCGGATGCCGGGGCCAACGCCTACACCAATGAGGCTATCGACCAGGCCTTTCGCGCCGTCCACGATTTTACGACCAGTTAGCAATCACTTCGGGAGACCCATGAACTTGCCAATTTTCTCTGCCCTGCGACGCATGACTGTTCTGCCGATTTTGCTTCTTTGTGCTTTCGCCGGCGCGGCCTCAGGGGCGCAAGTCCCGGCCCCGGTGCTCACCAGCGAGCACGGCGCGAACTCCCCGCAGGCGCAGAAGCAGCACTACGTAATCCTCGTTTCTCTCGACGGCTTTCGCTACGACTACGCCGTCAAATACGGCGCGAAGAACTTGCTGGCGCTGGCGGCGTCCGGCGCTACCGCCCCCGACGGCATGCTCCCCGCCTATCCTTCGCTCACGTTTCCGAATCACTACACGCTGGCCACCGGTCTCTATCCCGAGCATCACGGAATTGTGGCCAACAGCTTTTACGATCCGCATCGCAAAGAGGTCTATAGTCTGGGAAATCCCGCCACGGTGACCGACGGAAGCTGGTACGGCGGAACGCCGCTGTGGGTGCTGGCCGAGCAGCAGGGCATGCGCGCGGCGTGTTTTTTCTGGCCCGGTTCGGAAGCCGCGATTCAGGGCGTACGGCCTTCCTATTATTTAAAATACGACGAACGGGTTGCCAATCACGCGCGCGTCGAGCAGGTGCTCGCCTGGCTCCAGCTGCCCGAAGCGCAGCGCCCGCATTTCATCACCGTTTATTTTTCTGACGTCGATCATCAGGGCCACGAACATGGTCCGGACAGCGAAGAAGTTCGCTCCGCGGTCGCGGTAATTGATAAAGAAATCGGCGCGCTGCGCGAAGGCCTGGCCAAGCTACAGTTGCCCGTGGACGTGATCGTGGTGGCCGATCACGGCATGGCCACCGTGCAAGGCGATTGGATTACCCTGAGCGATTATTTCCCCGACGCCGGCGCGTTCGAAAAAATCCTCGGCCCCTACCTGTACCCCACGTCCCAAGCCGATGCCCAGCGGGCGTATGAGGCGCTGCGTGGCAGGAGCGATAAGTTTGCCGTGTACCGCCGCGCGCAGATGCCTGCGTCGCTGCACGACGATAGCAATCCGCGCGCGGGTGATCCGATCATCGTGACGAATGGGCCGTACCTGGTGCGCTTTTCCGCTCCGCCCGCGAGCGCCTCGGCGGCGCCCGAGCATAAACAGGTGGGCGCCCATGGCTTCGATCCCGCGCGCGTGCCGGAAATGAAGGCCAGCTTTTTCGCGGCTGGGCCAGACATCGTGGCGGGGGCGAAGGTCGCGTCCTTTGACAACGTGGATATCTATCCCCTCGTGGCGAAACTGCTCGGCCTGGATATCGAGCAATTGAAAACCGGGGCGGTCGATGGGGATTTGCAGCCGCTGCAGCGGATTCTCAAGCCGGCAGCGCGCGCGGCGGCACAGTAGGCTGTGCCGGACCTTGTAAGCTACGCTCGATGCGGAGCTTACTCCGCGATCGCTACGGCGCCATGCTCCGGTATCACCAGCTGATTTTCCCACCGCGCCACCACGGCGCACGCGAGACAGTTGCCGATGACGTTGACCGCGGTGCGGGCCATATCGATCAACGCGTCGATGCCTAAAATAATGAAGATCGGTTCACTCGGCAGGTGAAACGTCGCGGCTGTGGCCAGCAGCACGACCAGCACCGCGCGCGGCACGCCGGCCACGCCCTTGCTAGTGAGCATCAACGTGACCACCATCAGCAGTTGCTCGCCCCAGGTCATGTGCATCCCGGCGGCCTGCGCCACGAAAATCGAGGCCAGCGCCAGATATAAAGTCGAGCCGTCGAGGTTGAAGCTGTAACCCGCCGGTATTACGAAGGCCACAATCTGGCGCGGCACGCCAAAGGCCTCCATGCACTCCATGGCGCGGGGTAGGGCGGCTTCTGAGGTGCTGGTCGCGAAGGCGATGGTCGCGGGTTCGGCGACCGCGCTTAGCAAACGGTGCAACGGCAGACGCGCCAGGAGCGCAATCGGCAGGAGCACGCACAGCAGGAACGCGGCCAGCGCGGCGTATGCGGTGAATAAAAGTTTGGCCAGCGGCAGCAGCACGCTCATCCCCATGTGCCCCACGGTGTAGGCCATGGCCGCGCCCACACCGACCGGTGCGTAGTACATCACCAGATTGGTGAACTTGAACATCACTTGCGCCAGGGATTCCGCGAAACGCAGGATGGGCGCGCGCGTGGGCTCCGCTACCTGCGTTAGCGCGATGGCGAACAGGATGGCGAAGACCGCCACCTGCAGGATTTGGTTCTCCGCGGCGGACTTGACGATGTTTTCCGGGAAAACGTGGAGCAGAAATTCGTCCCAGCGCAGCGGCGCGGCGGCTGGAGTTGTGCTCGTGAGTTGCGCGCTGGTTGCAGGCGACGACCACCATGCCAAGCCCTCGCCGGCGCGTGTGATGTTGATCGCCGCCACGCCCAGGAACAGCGCAATGGTGGTGACCACTTCAAAGTAGATCAGGCTCTTGAGGCCGATGCGGCCAACGCCGCGCAAGTCCCCGTGGCC
Organism: Acidobacteriota bacterium; assembly: GCA_003161195.1. Taxonomy (GTDB): domain Bacteria; phylum Acidobacteriota; class Terriglobia; order Acidiferrales; family UBA7541; genus Acidiferrum. The sequence goes on from PMOV01000260.1 coordinate 16,009, forward strand.
CGCGATGCCGGTGATGAGGGTGGCCAGGATCAGCGGCGCGACGATCACTTTGATCAGCCGCAGAAAAATTTCGCTGAGAAAACGTAAGTGTTCGGCGAATTGCGGGCGATCAAGCCCCAGCTCCAGCCCTGCCAGCATGGCGAAGAAAATCCACAAGGTCAGCGAGCGTTGGCGCACCGCCGCCACGGCCAGCAGCAGCAGGGCGAAGTCGCGCAGCAGGGAAAGCCAGTTTTGGCTGGGCGCGAAGATTTGTATCCCCGCGGCGCCTAGAAAAATTGCGACGCCGGTCGCCAGGAGTGCGCTGTTCCCCGGCCGTGTGCCGCGCGAATGTTTTTCTGGCACTGTGCTCATCGGGCTCGTGGCAATTGCATAAGGGTCTGCGCGGTCTACTGTGATGCGCGGAATGATATACCGCTTCGCCGCGCCGCGCAGGCCCCAGATCCGAATTTGTTTCGTCATGCGGCGGCTGGTATGGTTTTGCGATGCCCGCAATCGCCCATTTAGAATGTTCGCGCTGCCACGCCACGGCCGCCGCGGATAAACCACAAACCGTTTGCTCATCTTGTGCGGGAGTCTGGTATGTGCGTTATGACCTCGCTGCCGTGCAAGGTCTCCCCGCGCGCGATGCGGTTAGCGCGAACGCCGCGAACTTCGCACGCTCCGGGGCCTGGCCGGGAATGTGGCGATACAAATCCGTGTTGCCCGATGTGTTGCCCGTCACGCTCGGCGAGGGCTGGACGCCCGTGCTGCGCAGCAAGCGCTACCCCGGTGTTTATCTAAAGGAAGAAGGCGCCAATCCCACCGGTAGCTTCAAGGCGCGCGGGCTGGCCCTGGCCGTCACCATGGCTCGCCATTACGGACTGCGCAAGCTGGCCGTACCGTCCGCCGGCAATGCCGCCGGGGCGCTGGCGGCCTACGCCGCGGCCGCGGGCATCGAAGCGAATATTTTCATGCCCAAGGATGTGCCCTTCGCAAATTATTTGGAGGCCGTGCTCTACGGCGCGCACGTAACCCTCGTCGATGGCCTGATCTCCGATTGCGGCAGGATGGTGGCGGAACGCAAAGGGCGCGAGGGTTGGTTCGATATTTCCACATTGAAGGAGCCTTTTCGCCTCGAGGGCAAGAAGACCATGGGCTACGAACTGGTCGAGCAACTGGGATGGGAATATCCGGCGGCGGTTTTTTACCCCACGGGCGGCGGCGTGGGCCTGATCGGCATGTGGAAGGCCTTCGGCGAGCTCGAAGAGTTGGGCTGGGTGAAACCGGGCAAGCGGCCGCGGATGATTGCCGTGCAATCGGCGGGCTGCGCGCCCATGGTGCGCGCGTTCGACGCGCGCGAGGCCGCCAGCACCATGTGGCAGAATGCCGACACTTTCGCTTCGGGATTGCGCGTGCCCAAACCCTATGGCGACTACCTCATGCTGCAGATTTTGCGTGAGTCCGGCGGCATGGCGCTGGCGTTTCCGGACGAAAAAATCCTCGCCTCCTTGCAAGACTGGGCGCGCAACGAAGGAATTTTTCTTTCGCCCGAGGGTGCGGCGGCGACTGCCGCGTATGACGAGTTGCTGGCTCGCGGGGAACTGCGACTCGAGGATCGCGTGCTGCTGTTCAATACCGGCGCGGGATTGAAGTATGCCGACGTGACGGCCCAGGCCATGGGCTTGCGGCGCCCGCTAGCGGATTAAGCCCCGTCCTGTGTGGGTGAGACTCGAGCCACTCGCTGCAGGGCGACGGTTTCCAGAAGTGGTTCCGGGACGTGGACTCGAACCACGATACTCAGCTTCAAAGGCTGATGTCCTACCGATTAGACGATCCCGGAACGGATTTATTCCCAGCTAGTTTACCAGAGGAGTGTGCGATTTCGCAGCACGCCAGGAGTGATGCCAGGAACGCTCGGCGCTGCAAGCCGCACGTCTGGCTTTCCTGGGGGACTCGTCCGAGTTTGCGCTCCCGCGGTTGTGCCGGGCGCTGAGCATCACCCGTGCGAAGGGTTACGCGTGCGGCGCGTGTTGCAGCGAACCTCGGCGGGATGTCGGCTGCGGGCGGCGGTCGGAGCGGTCGGGGTACGCCCAGCAGAAAAGGGAATACAGCAGGACATCGCAACCTAGAATGCAGATGGCCAGGAGCGTAAAAGGCATGTGCAGCACCTCGTGTTCGCGTCAACTACGCACTACTTCGGCGGCGTATCGGCGAGCGCAGAATTCTTCACCACAACGAGCACCATCTTAAAAGGCGCGGGAAAAGGAAGTCCTGAACGGTTCATGAGGAATTTGTTAAGGCCGGGAATCGCTGCTCGCAACGCACGCCGGGTGCGTTGCGCAAGGCACGCGTTATACTCCGCAAAAACTGTCGCGCGGCGAGCCATCCGGGACGTACACGTCGGCGCTGCCAGCTTGTTAATTCATGCCTGTTGGCTGGTTGGCCATGCGCGCACGGCGCGTTTCTGCTAGATTAGTGGAATTGCATCCGCGCGTGTGACGCCGGAGAGGTGGCCGAGCGGTTTAAGGCGCACGCTTGGAAAGCGTGTGTAGGTTAACCCCTACCGTGGGTTCGAATCCCACCCTCTCCGCCAGTTCTTTCATTTTTTGCAGCCCGCGACCGGCGTGCCGACACTGATTCGTCTGGCGCAAAGTTCTAGCTAAGGCCCCCTGAACGCGCCTAACGCTGCGCCGGCCCGCGGGCGGCCACCTCCGCCACGAATCGCTCCACCGCCGTAGGCCCGCGAAACACATGCACCACCGCGTTGGGTGCGTGCTTGGCCATCGCCTCCCTGAGCACCGGTCGGCCCTGATACCGATACGCCAAAAGCCAACGCCAGAAATCGGCCCGTTCGCGCGAACGGCGCAGCGCCCGCCACACACAGCGCGCGAGCGAAAAGTCCAAAAAAATAATCGTATCCGCGGCGCGCAGCCGCACCTCCACGGCGTCGTACGGTCCCAGGTCACCTTCGAGGATCCAGCGCTCCCTCGCGACAAGTTTCGCCTGCACCGCGGCCCACTCCTCTCGCGGCGTCGCGATCAGCCCCGCTTGCCAAAACAATTTGTCTATCTCGGTCACTGGCAGCCCCGTAATCTCCCCCAAGCGCCTCGCCAGCGTCGATTTGCCCGCCGCCCCTCGACCAACGATCACCAACCGTTTCATGCTCTCCAGTTTAGCGGCCTAAGCCAGCGCACTGCTAGCTGACCCCGTCCGTATGCCAGCCTCGCCGGTTGCCAATTGGGGCATCTCCGATTGCGGGCGCTAATCTTACATATTGTGCCTCGAGTACTGACTTAGTACTCGGTGTGCAATAAATAACAGTGTGTGGAAAGCGCGCAAGGCTATCTTGATACCGGGATACCGCGATGTGCCACGACCATCGGAAGCTGGACCCTAAGCCATGCCCACAGATACTCTGTCTCCGAAAATTCTGCTTATCGAAAACGATCCGGCGGTCGCCGATAAAATTGATGCCGCGCTCCGCGCCCCCGGATTCGCTTCTTTCGATGTGCAGTGGATTCGGGCACTTTCCGAGGGCCTCGTGCGCCTGCGCGCATCCCCCGTGGATGCCATTCTGCTGAATCTGTTCCTCCCGGATAGTCAGGGTATCGAAACCTTCGACAAGCTATTCGCCGCCGTACCGGACATCCCGATTCTGATCCTGGGCGGCCACCTGAACGAAGCTCTAGCCAAAGAAGCGGTAGGCCGCGGCGCGCAGGATTATCTGCTGCCGGACCACCTCGACTATTCGTTGCCGCGTGCGCTGCGCAACGCCATTGAACGCAAAGCCGCGGTTGATGCCATATTCGTCGAGAAAGAACGCGCTGAAGTGACCCTCAATTCGATTGGCGATGCCGTTCTGTGCACCAGCATTTCCGGCAACGTCACCTACCTCAATCTCGTTGCGGAAAGCATGACCGGTTGGCGCCGCGACGAAGCCATTGGCAAGCCCCTCGCCGAAGTCTTCCGAATTATTGACGGCGCTACGCGTCAGACGGCTAAAGACCCCATGGAGATGGCCGTCGAGCAGAACNNCCCGCTCCCGACCCCATGGAGATGGCCGTCAAGCAAAATAGAACCGTGGGACTTACCATTAATTGCGTGCTCATCCGCCGCGACGGACTTGAATCGGCTATCGAAGATTCCGCCGCGCCCATCCACGACCGGGCCGGCCACGTCACCGGTGCCGTCATTGTGTTCCATGATGTCAGCGCGGCGCGCGTCATGTCCCAGCAAATGACCCATTCGGCGCAGCACGACGCCTTGACCAATCTCCCCAATCGCCTGCTGCTCCGCGACCGCATCGCCCAGGCCATTGCCTTGGCGCGGCGGCAGCGTAGACCTCTGGCTCTCCTGTTTCTGGATTTGGATCGTTTCAAAGACATGAACGATTCGTTAGGCCATGCCGTCGGCGACGCTCTTCTGCAGTCCGTTGCCGGACGGTTGCTCGCCAGTGTGCGCGCCTCGGATACCGTCAGCCGCCTGGGCGGCGACGAATTCG
>PMOV01000031.1 GCA_003161195.1 Acidobacteriota bacterium
ACGGAAAGCCAGGCGCTGATCGGCAGGATGATGGCGTTCGACACCAGGTAGCTCGTCAGAACCCACGTGGATTCATCCTGAGTGGCGGAAAGCCCGCCCGAGATGTGCGGAAGGGCGACGTTTGCGATCGATGTATCCAGTACCTCCATGAAGGCCGCAATCGCCACCGTTCCAGCAATGATCCATGGATTGAACTTGGGCTTCCATTGCTGTTCGCTGGCGGCCGTTGGCATACCTTCCTCAGAATTCGGTAGTGGGAGAGTTGAAATCTACCCGCGGTTGAGGATCACTGCAGCGAGTCTTCGTCTGGGGGTTTGAGCGGTTGCGATTTGCTGTGCGCCCGCATCGACCGCGCCGCAGCTGATGCTCCGCGCGGTTTCGAGCTTGCGATCCGTGCATCACGGCCAGATTGGGCGATAACTATCGCCTAGGCTCTTGTGAGCCCTGCCGTCTGAATCGCAGTCCCATAGACATGGGAAATATCTCACTCTGCCGACTTCCCTGCTGTTCCAAATGGCACACAATCGTGTACTGATGCGGACTCGCGTCTGCGCCCACAACCGTCTCTATTGCTCGGAAGCGCTTTTGAGGCGCAGGTAAAATGACGCGCGAGCCTCCGTTCAACGACGTTGCGCGAGCCATCGGCATTAAAAGACGACATCGTCAGCAGTTGCGTCGAGACAAGTTACGTCGAAATTAAGTCGACAATCGTGACGATACCGTCCTCTATCGCATAATCAACGGTGTGCAGTACCGAACAGCTTGGTTTCCCTCTGGATGCCATGATGCTGGCATGCGTAAACGCAAAGGCGATAGAGCATTCGTCCGGACGACCCTCGCTAGTGTTTTAAAGGAAATGGCCAAGCCGCGCACAAGTAAATCCGCAAGAATTAAGGAACTGAAATTAGATACTGCTCGAATTCCCGAGCAGCAGCCCAGTACCAGCGTGCCGGGCACCGTTGACAAAATCATCCCGCCCCGGCCAAGCCAACCGGAAAAGGCACAGATTGCTGTAGACGGAGTTGGCCAGCGATATCGAGATTTCCGCATTGAAAATGCACTCACCGATGAACATGGTGAGGATGTTCAGTTGAAAAAGGGCGCTCATGTTGAAGTTACCGTCACAGCCAAGTCTTCCCACTAGACGCTGAGGAATCCTTACGTCATGACGGTCGCTTTGCCTGACGTTGTCTGCGCACACTGTGAAGACCGCGCTAATCCGGTCACCGGCGATAAATGGCTTAAGCGGTTCCTACGAAGCCGCAAGGAATGTTCATATCGAGATTTACTTACACCGCTCTCAACATCACCACGCCGCACATGTCCGGCTTCGAGGCCGCCCGGCGCATTCGGAACTGTTTGCCTGATTGTGCCATCGTGATTCTGTCCTCTCGGGACGAGCAATTCATTGCCCAGGCTCGGAAAGCGGGAGCCAACGGCTACGTCGCGAAATCAGATGCTGCCCACGCACTGGTCCAGGCGATTCAGTCCACCATAAAGGGAGAGGAGTTTTTCGTCGTGAACTAGATGCGCGCGCCGTCGTTCGCCATGAACACTATCGGTTCATCTGTTTAGCGGACGTCAAATGGTAGCCCTGCCGGGCGACCAATCGTATGGTCGCATCAAAGAGCAAGGCCAGCGTCACGGCGATAACATAGCCCGCAATACCTAGCCAGAAAACGACAATGATGAGGTGCAACATAAACATTCGATGCTTCGACCCCGGAATTGAGGCGCGGATACACGATTCACTGGATGCTGCTGCTACCAATCCGCACTAATATCCCGTCTGAAACGACCGACCCAAAAGACTAAGCTTTCCAAAGAATGGCGTGCCAAACAAAAAAGGTACTCATTAAGCGACACCTCTTGCCCGCCATCGCGTTTCTTCCCTCGGCCACAGTCATCTCAATCACCTCGTGGCATCGGAAGAATCGTGCTACCGCTCGCGCCATCTTCCGCCGTAACCTAATAAACCAGCGAAGCACTTCGCAAGGAGCAACCGTGCAAAAACGCAAACTCGGAAAAAGCAGCCTCCAAGTCTCCGCCATCGGCCTCGGCTGCATGGGTATGAGTTTTTCCTACGGTCCCCCCAAAGACAAAACCGAAATGATCTCTCTTCTTCGCACCGCTGTCGACCGCGGCGTCACTTTCTTCGACACCGCCGAAGTCTACGGCCCTTACACCAACGAACAACTCCTCGGCGAAGCCCTCTCGCCCGTCCGCGACAAAGTCATCATCGCCACCAAGTTCGGCTTCAACCTCCATCCCGACGGCAGCCCCGGTTGGCAAGGCTTAAGTAGCAAGCCCGAACAAATTAAACGCGTCGCCGAAGCCTCGCTCCAGCGCCTCAAAACCGAAGTCATCGATCTCTTCTATCAGCATCGCGTCGACCCAGAGGTCCCCATCGAGGACGTGGCCGGCACCGTCAAAGAGTTAATTCGCGAGGGCAAAGTAAAACACTTCGGCCTCTCCGAAGCCGGCGTGCAAACCATTCGCCGCGCCCACGCCGTTCAGCCCGTCGCCGCGCTGCAAAACGAATATTCTCTCTGGTGGCGCAACCCGGAAGCCGAAGTCATCCCCACACTCGAAGAGCTAGGCATCGGCATGGTCCCATACAGCCCGCTAGGCAAAGGCTTCCTCACCGGAAAAATCGACGCCAGCGCCACTTTCGAAAAAAACGATTTCCGCAGCACACTCCCGCGCTTCACCCCGGAAGCTCTCAAAGCCAATCACGCGGTGATCGATCTCCTCGCCAGGACCGCCAAACAAAAAAACGCCACACCCGCGCAGATCGCCCTCGCCTGGGTCCTCGCGCAAAAGCCTTGGATGGTTCCCATTCCCGGCACCACCAAGCTCCATCGTCTCGACGAAAACCTCGGCGCCTTAGACGTCACACTCACCCCCGAGGATCTCCGCGAAATCGACACCGCCTCCGCACAAATCAAAATCGAAGGCGCCCGTTACCCGGAAAAACTGGAAGCCATGACCGGACGCTAGTTTATAAGTGCACACGGATATCGCCCCACTGAGTTGACCCAGCGCGTAGGCGCGGCACAAGTTAGCCCAGGCCGCAAGGCCTGGGGTCACCGATTCCCAAGCGACACAGAGCCCCGTTGGGGCGGCACATTTTTTGCCAAAAAATCCATCACTATCGAATCGAGGACACCACATGGAAATCAAACGCGCCGGCTCACAACCTTCCGCCAAAGGCCCCGCCGAGTGGTTCACCGGCACCGTCCGCATCGATCCACTTTTTCAAGCGCCCGACCCAGCCTTCGTCCAAGCCGCCTCGGTCACTTTCGAACCCGGAGCCCGCACCGCCTGGCACACGCACCCGCTAGGCCAGACGCTCATCGTGACCGCAGGTTGCGGCCGCGCCCAGCGCCACGGCGGCCCCGTCGAAGAAATTCGCCCCGGTGACGTCGTCTGTTTCGCCCCCGACGAAAAGCACTGGCATGGCGCCGCCCCCACCACCGCCATGACCCACATCGCCATCCAGGAAAAACTCAACGGCAAAGTCGTCGACTGGCTTGAGCACGTCACCGACGCGCAATATTCCCAGCA
>PMOV01000047.1 GCA_003161195.1 Acidobacteriota bacterium
AATTTCGACGGCGATAAGGCCGCCGCAATGCGCGGCGTCGATCCGGACTACGCGCAGCGCGACCTGTTTGATGCCATCGCCAAAGGCGATTACCCCAAGTGGAAGGTTTCCGTGCAGATCATGCCGGAGAAGGATGCGGAGACGTATCGCATCAACCCCTTCGACCTGACCAAAGTGTGGCCGCACAAGGATTATCCGCTGCACGAAGTCGGGGAATTGGAACTGAACCGCAATGCGGAAAATTATTTCGCGGAAGTGGAGCAGGCGGCGTTTGAACCGCGCAACGTCGTGCCGGGGATGGGTTATTCGCCGGACAAGATGCTGCAGGCGCGCTTGATTTCTTACCCGGATGCGCACCGTTACCGGCTGGGCGTGAATTATGACGTGCTGCCGGTGAACAAGCCACAGTGCCCGTTTGCGACGTACAATCGCGACGGCGCGATGCGCTTTGACGGGAACCAGGGAGCGCAGCCGAATTACGAGCCAAACAGCTTTGGCGGGCCGAAGCAGGACGCGGCGTACACCGAGCGGCCGAAAATGGTCAGCGGCACGGTGGCGCGGCACGACCATCGCAGCGACAGCGATTACTACTCGCAGCCGGGAGATTTGTTCCGGTTGATGGACGCGGGAGCGAAGCAGCGGCTGATTGGGAACATCGTGGGCAGCCTGGGGAACGGCGTGCCGCGACGAATCCAGGAACTGCAGATCCGGCATTTTTACAAGGCGGATCCGGCGTATGGCGAGGGAGTGGCCAAGGGGCTGGGATTGGACATCAAGGCCGTGGTCGAGCAGAAGCAAGCCAGCGCGGCGGACTAACCAACGTAGGTCGCTGACTCGATTAAGTAGTCAGGAACCGGGCCGGCCCACATGGCCGCCGTTTGTTTTTTTTGGGCTTCGCGAGCGGAAAGCAACGCACCACCGCGCGGCATACCGTGGAATTGGGTTGAGCCACGTGCTTGCTATACTGAATACCCTGGAACTATTTTTTTTCTGCACGGAAGAAACATTTAGCGGGTGACGCTCGTCTATACCTGCAAGTCCACTCGAGGGGGCGGAGGGCGGACATCCTAACCGAGCATCCGAGCATCCGAGCGTCCGTCATCTGCCCCTGTATTTTGCGAGAAAGTCACCCGCCTTGCGGCGCATTCTGACCTAAAGTGGCAGTGGAATTCAACTGTAGATTGGCGAAAACGGGAAAAATCCCGAATGCGGGCGATTTGGGCGGCAAAGAAGTTCCCTCCCCGGAAGACTTGCTTAAGCGTGGAGTTTGGTGAAGCGCTGTTCGGCGGCGGCTAAGGTTTCTTCCTTTTTGCAAAAGGTGAAGCGGACTTGGGTAGCGCCATCCTGGCTATGGTTGTAGAAGCTGGAGCCGGGGACGCAGGCCACACCGATTTCCTGGACGAGATATTTGGCAAAGGCTACGTCGCGGGTGGGGGCGGCGAAGCGCGGATCGTCATGGGGAAATTGGAAGCGGGAGATGTCGGTCATGATGTAATAGGCGCCGCGTGGTTTGTAGACCGTGAAACCGGAGGCGGTGAGAATTTTTAATAGGCGTTCGCGTTTGACGGCATAGGTTTCCGCGAGCTGGTCGTAATAAGACTGAGGAAATTGCAGCGCGGAGGCTCCGGCTTGTTGCAGCGGGGCGGCAGCTCCTACCGTAAGAAAATCGTGAACTTTGCGGATGCTTTGCGTGGCTTCGGGAGGGGCGATGGCCCAACCGACGCGCCAGCCGGTGACGCTGTAGGTTTTCGATAGGCCGTTGATGACGATGGTACGCTCGCGCATGCCATCGATTTGCGCCATGGAGATGTGGGCGGTGCCGTCGTAGAGAATGTGCTCGTAGATTTCGTCGGTGATGCAGAAGCAGTTCCAGCGCCCGCAGAGGTCGCGGATGAATTCAAGTTCCGCGCGCGTGAACACTTTGCCGGTGGGATTGTTGGGGGTGTTGAGGATGATGGCTTTGGTGTGCGAGTTGAAGGCGGCGGCTAGTTCCTGCGGGTCGTAGGTCCACTGCGCATCGGCGTCTTTGGGCGGATGCATGCGCACGAAGCGCGGTGTGGCGCCGCTGAGGATGGCGTCCGGGCCGTAATTTTCGTAAAAAGGCTCGAAGACCACGATTTCGTCGCCGGGATTGATGATGGCCATCATGGCGGACATCATGGCTTCCGTGGAGCCGCAGCAGATGGTGATTTCGCGCTCGGGATCGACGCGCACGTTTTGCGTGCGGGCGAATTTTTCGACGATGGCGTCGCGCAGGGGTTTGGCGCCCCAGGTGATGGCGTACTGGTTGATGTCGTCGGCGATGGCCTGGCGGGCGGCGTCCTTGATTTCGGCGGGGGCGGCGAAGTCCGGGAAGCCTTGCGAGAGATTAACGGCGTGGTGCTTTTGCGCGAGGCGGGTCATTTCGCGGATTACCGATTCGGTGAACTGCTCGGCCTTGGCGGAAAGCATGCGGGGGGCGGCTTGGGAGATCGCGGCGTCAGTCAGGGGCATGCTGCTATTTTGCAATAATGCCGCGCGTAATAGAGAACAAAGTTGTGGGACCACGAAGAGTGGCGTCTGCTGGCAAACAATTTGCACCGGGGGTACAATGATGGCCCCGTCTGCCTCCGCACATTCCAATCTGGAGATAACCGATGCCATTAAGCGAATTGCTGATCAACGAATATGATGGGGAGTTGGCGAACACGAAGCGGGTGCTCGAGCGCGTGCCGGTCGATAAATGGGACTGGAAGCCGGACGCCAAGTCCGGGTCGCTCGGCTGGATGGCCAGCCACGTAGCCACGCTGCCGGGGTTCGCGATTGCCATATGCGACAGCAACAACTACGAGATTGAAGGCGGCGCACGAAGCAACGTGGATAAGCCTGGGGACTTGCTGAAGGTGTTCGAGCAAGTTGGCAAAGATGCGCGGGCGGCGATTTCCAAAGTGAGCGACGAACAGATGAAAGAAAACTGGTCGCTCACCTGGAAAGGGAAAATGATCATGGAGATGCCGCGCTATTCCGCGCTGCGGGGCGCGTGCTTTAATCATCTAATTCATCATCGGGGGCAGTTGACCACATATTTGCGGGCGCTGGGCGCGCCGGTGCCGGGATTGTATGGGCCCAGCGCGGATGAAAAATTCGAGCAGTAAGAGAAGTCTTGGGTGAGGACGATCCGGCGCGCGGGATAAGCAACTCAGTGTTTGCGACTCGCGCGCCGACTTAGTTTGGAAGTACCGCGCCGATTTCGACGCGTGGAGGCAAATCGTGGACGTTCCAGTGATTTTGAGCGCGGTGCGTACGCCGGTGGGAAAATTTCAGGGCTCGCTTGCGGGATTTTCGGCTACGGAGCTTGGGTCGAAGGCCATCGCCGAGGCTACGCGGCGCGCGGGCCTCGAAGGCCGGCAGATTGACGAAGCCATTATGGGGAATGTGGTGCAGGCCGGGCTGGGGCAGAATCCGGCGCGACAGGCGGCGCTACGCGGTGGCTGCGATGCGCGCGTGGCGGCGATGACCATCAATAAGGTGTGTGGCTCGGGATTGAAGGCCGTGGCGCTGGCGGCGCAGGCGGTGCAACTGGGCGAATCGGAGATTGTGGTGGCCGGCGGTATGGAGTCCATGTCCAACTGCCCGTACTTGCTGATGAATGCGCGNNATCACGCGCGAAGAGCAAGACAAGTTTTCGTTTGAGAGTCACCAGAAAGCGGTGCGCGCACGGAAATCGTGTTTTTTTGAGGCGCAAATTTTGCCCATCGAGATTCCGCAGAAGAAGGGCGAGCCGGTGGTGATGCGTTACGACGAATCGCCGCGGGAAGATACGTCGCTGGAGGCGCTGGCCAAGCTGAA
>PMOV01000294.1 GCA_003161195.1 Acidobacteriota bacterium
GTAAGTCCCGCGTCATGGTAAGAAGCGGCGGAGTCGCAGCTTTTTGGCCGGAAATCTCCACCGCGTCCGTCACATAATGCGCTACAGAGCTTCGAGCCACTCGATGAGGCTCGATGAGAGAAGAGGCGTTGGTGCTTGCGTCGGTTGGGGACAGTTTGCCGAGTCGAGAGCCTTGCGTTTCATCTCCAGGTCCGCCTGAACATAGACTTCGGTGGACTTCATATCGACGTGTCCAAGGAAATCTTTGACCATGACGAGGGGAACGCCGGACTGGAGAAGGTGCATGGCCTTTGTATGTCTCATGGTATGGGGACTGATTCCCAGGCGTGCCAGCGTGGGCATGGCGGGCGTGGCCCGGCGCAGGTACTTCAGCAGAATGTATCGTGCGCCGTGCCGGCCCAGTCGGCCGCCCCGCCCGTTTTGCAGGAATGGCTGTTGGTCGTCGAGTTGACGCCCCGCAGCCGAAAGGAACTGTCGGACTAGCCGGGCGGATTGGGGCAGCAATGGGCATAAACGCTCCCGACGTCCCTTACCACGAACACAGACGAATGGCGGCGATTCCAGATGAAAGTCACGCGGTGTCAGATCCAGCAGTTCCTGGATGCGGGCGCCGGTGTCATAGAGTATGCTGAGGAGCACGTAATCGCGTTCTCCGTGCTTAGCCAAGCGGTCGATTTGAGCCAGCAGATGACCAAGTTCCTGCTCGCTGAGATAACCGAGTAAAGGGCGAAGCGCCTTCTTTGCGGGAACGGACAAGACAGGGCTGCAGGTAGCGGCCAAAGCTGGTTCTCGCCCCGCGACGTAGCGAAAGAACGTTTGAACCGCCGCCAAGCGTGAATTGCGCGTGCGGATCGTGTTGCCGCGGCTGGTCTCCAAGTCCGTTAGAAATTCCAGTACCATGGGGGCCGTGAGATCCTCTATAACGAGCTGATCGACAGAGCGGCGACACCGCCCGGCCGCAAACTGAAGCAGAAGCTTCATTGCATCCCTATACGATGTGGTTGTATGGGGGCTGACGCCCCGCTCTATGGCGAGATAACGAAGAAAGAATGCCGAGAGCAACGTGGGGAGCGTAGGGAGGTTCATCAAAGCCCCCCTTCGTTGATCAGGTAGCCGAAGCGGGCTTGATGTCGCCGGGTGATTTCGCCCATGAGATCCTGCGTCAGTTGCAGGTACCGCTGAGAACTGGCCAAGCCGACGTGGCCAAGGTACGTGGCTAAGAGTGGTAACTTCGCGTCGAGATCGACATTCTGTTCGCACCATAGCAGAAGGCGAAGGACAGCCATCGAATGCCTCAGGTCGTGGAGACGAATGTGCCGGTTGCCAGTCGTGCGCTCAATGCGGGCGGTCTTCAGCGTCTGGTGGAACGCACCGCGCAAGGCGGTAATCGAATACCGTCCCCCGCGTGGGCTGGGAAAGAACGGCTTGTCGGGAGCACCGCTGGCGAAGTGCTTGGTCGCCAGTGTCCGGCAGTGCACCAGGTGCTGAGCCAAGTCCGGCGCAATCGGAACCATTCTTGACTTGTCGAACTTGGTATGCCGGATATACAGCAGGCCTGCGTCAAGGTCGACATCGGCTTGGGTGAGTCGCAGAAGCTCTCCGGCTCGCAGGCCGGCAAGATACAGAAGGCGCAAGGCAGTGCCCAGGACTGCGTCCCGAACCGGCGACGTCCGTCCTTTCGGCAACTCAGCGCAAGCTTGCAGGAAACGTTTACCCTCGTCGCGGCTGAGCACCCGTGGCACAAATCTCTGGCGCACAATCCGCAAAGAGCGGCGATCCGGTACGACCGTCCGGGCGTCTTCGAGACGTAGGAAGCGACAGACTTCCCGCATGAGCGTCAAACGATGCGCGCGGGTGGTCTCCGATTCAGTGCCCCGTCGCGCTACGTAATCGTGCACAATCGCCAGCGTGATAACAGGATCAACTGGCGATAGGCGAGTGATGAGAAAGCGATCCAACTCGCGCAACGCACGACCCTCCTCTCTATAGCGGTAGCCCATGGCGTGCTTTTGAGCGAGGAACTGTACCAGTTTTGGGGCCAACGGCGAGATGAGGTCGGGGGAGGAACTTGCCGGCAAGGGGTTCATCGGATTACCTCCTCCGCGGAGATGGCCACGCTTCGCAAACCGTCCACCTCGACCCGGGTATAGCCGTAGGTGGTCTGAGTAGACGCGTGGCCCAGCACGTCGGCGATTGCCTTAAGCGGCTGCCCGGAAGCCAGCAACTGAGTCGCCAGCGTGTGGCGAAATAAGTAAAGGCCACGGCGCCCGGGTCGGTCGGCAAGGCCGACGCGCCGAAGGGCATCGCGCATGATCGTGGCGAGGTTATTCTCGGCCGCGAACGGCTCGAACGGTGCACAGTGGCGCAGAAAGATGGTGCGGTTCGTCGATACTGGGCGGCCGTCGAGCAAGTAGGCGCTGAGAGCACCTGCGACGTCGGGGAGGAGCGGCAGTACGAGGGGCCTGCCGGTCTTGACTTGCCGGAGATCAATCCGGGCCTCACGCCAATCAATTTCGTCGAGGGTCAGTTGGCGAATGTCACAGGGGCGCAATCCGTACCGAGCAGCCAACACAAGAACCGCATAATCGCGGCGGCCGAGCGGCGTTGATCGGTCCACGGCGGCCAGGACGCGATCCACGTCGGTTTGACCCAGCACGTCTGGAAGGTTGACATACCGATACTGTCGCGGTCGCGGGACCGCATCACGTAGAGAACTGGACAGCCATCCCTGCCCAGCGGCCCAGCGGAAAAAGACCCGAAGGGTGGAACCATACGAGCGTCGGGGTGCTTTATTCTTGGCATTTTCGTAGAACTCACGAACGTGCCCTGGCGTAATCTGGTCGAGTTCTGTGATGCCGGCGCCCTCCAGGTACTGGGCGAACGCCGACAACTTTTGGGTGTATTTCCTGGCCGTCTTCGCCGCCAATCCGCGATGCGTTTGTACAAACAGCAAATACGGCGTCAGAATCGGGGCAAACCAAGCTGGGGTCACAGGAGGAGAGCCAACACGTCGGCGAAACTGTCCTCGTTCATCTGTGTCGAGAAAAATCCTGACAGAGGCTCTGAGAACGCGGGAGCGACTGGCACTCGTCTTCGCCGTGCGCCGGGCAAGGTACTGCCGTACCAAGTCGGTATCTGTGGCCTGCAAAGGCAGGCCGCGTTCCTCGAGGTGCCGGGAGAAGCGCAGCCATTCGTGCAGATGCTGGCGGATTACGTCATTCGCGTAGCGCAGTTCCAACAGACTACTTCCAACGTGGTCCATGCGCTGCTTGTGGGGTGACGTGCGATACTGCCCGCACTCGTCACCAGAAAACCAGTTTGAGAACATCGTAGACTCCTTAGAAAAGTAAAAATCAGAGGCCACAATATTCTCGCCGGGGGGATTATGGAAAGCGCGAGTTGGGCGAATCGCGGTGATTCGGCCGAAAC
Source organism: Acidobacteriota bacterium (assembly GCA_003161195.1). Lineage (GTDB taxonomy): Bacteria > Acidobacteriota > Terriglobia > Acidiferrales > UBA7541 > Acidiferrum. The sequence goes on from PMOV01000294.1 coordinate 3,430, forward strand.
CGAATTGGGTGACGATTCCCTCTTACCATGACGCGGGACTTACCATAATCCTCACCGGGGGGAGTCAGGATGACGGCGCGTGCTTCCGGAGTTTGCTTTCCGCGGCAGCGGCGCACGAAGCGCTTGACGCTGGCGTAGCGGCCGGTGAAGCCATGGTCGTCGACCAGATCCTGATAGATGGCTTTGGCGTTGCGGCCCTTGCTCAGGGACAGCTCGATGAAGTCGCGATAAGGTTCGCAGACGCTCGCCGTAGCGTCCTTGCCGGGGTCGGGGGACACCTCATTGGCCGGTTTTGATTTCGGCGGTGACGTATCTTGCGCCGATGTCGGTGTTGCGGGGTCTGCGTCCGGAGTGGCGGATGGGGCCAACTCTGCGCCAAAGTCGGGGGGCAACTCGTTGGCCGGTTTTGAAGCTGGCGGGCGTTTTCCCCAGCCTCGTGGAGGTCGTACGCCGATGCCGGCAGCTTTGAGACAGGCGCTAGCCGTCTCCCGGCGTACGCCGGTTTCTTGTTGGATGCGCCGCAGCGGCCATCCTAGACGGCCAAGCGCGAGGACTTGTTGTCGTTTTTCTTCGTTCAAGACATTGCTCACTCGACGGAGAATAAGTCCCCGCCGTCGTCAATGTCCTGCTGTTTCTATTGGCCGGTTTTGAGGTGTCCCTCATTGGCCGGTTTTG
>PMOV01000361.1:0-4255 GCA_003161195.1 Acidobacteriota bacterium
GTAAATCCGATCATCTTGACCACCAGGAAATCTCCGAAGGTGAAGGCCGCAAATACCACGATCATGATCGCGGCGGCGCTGGTAATCAGGCCCGCGGTTCTAGCCAGACCCTCCGGGATGGCGTCCATTTCACTCAGCCCGCTCCTTCTGGCCTCGAGAACGCGTGCGACCAGAAATACTTCGTAATCCATGCTCAATCCGAAAACGATGGCAAAAGCGACGATCGGAACCAGGGGAAACACACTACCCGTGCCCCCAGGAACTCCGAGGAGTTTGCTTCCGTGTCCATCTTGGATAACGACCACCAATGCGCCGAAGGAGGCCGCGACCGAGAACAGGTTGAGTGCGATGGCCTTCACGGCGGCGAAGATCGAGCGGAACCCGCAGAGCAGGGCGAAGAGCGTGCCTCCCACGACCAGGGCCATTACGGACGGGAAGCGGTGTCTGATAATGGTTTCATAATCCGCGTTGAGTGCCGGGATGCCGCCCACAAGAAGGGTCGCGCCAGGCACCCCCGTGAGAGCTGGCGCACCGGTCTTACGGAGTTCGCGCACCCAGTTGACCTGGTCACGCAGGGAGACGGAACTCGCGGGTATCACCTCGAGCAGCGCCGCGCGTCCGTCACTACTCAGGAAGGTTCGACGCGTCTCCCGCGAGAGGTCCATGAGGGAAGACCGGTTGCTCTGCGCAAGCGTAGTGATAGAAATCACGCGGTCACAGCGCGGGTCGCTCGCAAGGCGCTTGCTAAGACTATCCAACGCATTCCACCCCGCGTCAGTTTGCGCGATGGAATCCGTGGGAAGTTCGACAATGACGCGCAACGATTCAACAACGCCACCACGATCCATGCGTTCAAGGGCGTGGAGCGCATGGACGGATTCCGCCGCCGGTGGGAGCCAATCCCCTCGGGGGAGACTGGTATCCAGTCGTCTGACCTGCCAGGCGAGCAGCAGCAAAGGAGTACCTGCCACAGCGAGGGCAAGCCAGGGATGCGCGACAATCATCTTGCCCCATTGCCGCCAGCGATTTCCCGCATGCGCCACCCGCTGCGGATCCAACTTTGGAGTAAAGCGCAATCGGCCAAGATCAATGCGCGGACCAAGCAACACCAGCACTGCCGGAACGAGGGTGTTGGTAAACAACACACTCATTCCCGTCACCAGAAACCCCGCGACGCCGATGGAACGGATCTCGCTGATGGGAACCGTCAAGAGGGCCAGGAACCCGATGGCTACCGTGGAGGCGGAAATCAAGAGCGTGCGACCTGCCTGACGCGCCGCGATCACCCCGGCAGTGGGTCCGTCGTTGCCGGCGGCAATCGCTTCCCGGAAGCGGCTGATCATGAGGAGCGCGTAGTCGATTCCCAAGCCCAGGCCGAGCATGGTGGCTAGATTCTGAACCAGAATAGACAAGTGCCAGCGCTGGGCCAGGAATCCGGTAATCGCCAGAGTGGTGGCGATGGCCAGCTGGCCAACCGCCAATGGAATCAGGGCGGCGATGAGGCTTCCAAAGGCCACCAGCAGAAGCGCGAGGGTCACGGGGATTACCAGGCTTTCGCCGCGATGTACGTCGGCGGCGCTGGCCTTGCGAATATCGAAATTCAGCGGAATCTCGCCGGTGAGTTCGAGCTTTACCGCGGGATAACGGCTGCGCAATTGATTTTCCAGCGAGCTTGCCAGTTGGTGCAGCTGCGGAACCAGGGACTCGACGGGACCGCCGGTGGACGTGAGTCCCACGAGCACAAAGGTTCCCCCGCCCCGGCCCAAAAAAATTGGATCGCGCAACTCGAGATAGGACACCACTCCTGAAACACCGGGTTGCGCTTTCAGCGCCGCCACGATGGTTTCTAATGCTTGCCCGCCTTCCTGCGAATCCGCAGGCGGGACTCCCTCGAGCACCAGGACCACGCGGTCGACAAATGGCGAGTGAAAACGGCTGGCCAGCTCGTCGCGGACGGTTTCCGCCTGGCTCCCTTCGACGCGGGTGGCGGTCTCCAGTCGGCGCTCCGCGTGAAAAGAGAATGGAAGGAGTGCGATGGCAGCTGCGAGGACGATTCCTGATACCCAAAAACGGCGCACAGACATAGCCCTCATCATGTCATATCAAGCAAAATCGTCGTCAGCAAAACTGTTCGGTGGCACTTAAGAACCACAGGGCGAACGAGGCGCAGCGTCTGAAACCGGCTGGCACGTTTGCGCTTGGTCTCGCGAGTTTACACTTAGGCAGGACTCACTTACGGAGCTATCTGAATCTGCTAAACTGTGCCCCGTCGGCTTAGGAGGATCCATTCGCACTTTACTTTTGCTCGGCGTACTCGCCGCCACCCAACCTGGAGTGGCGGACCCGCGTGTTGGGGCGTGGACGCTCATCTCTGCGCAGTCTAATCTGGAGCCTCCGAACCGGCTCTCCATAACGCCTCTGCATGGCGGGGTGCATGTAGTCATGTCCGGCGAAAGCCATCTCGATTTCACAGCCAATTGGAGCGGACACGATTCGTCCGCACCGGGCAATCTGGCATTTAATCAAATTGAGTTGCGCAGGATCGATAAGAGGCAGGCGGAGGTCAAGGAGAAAAAGGACGGAACTCTGGTGGCCACGGTTCGCGAAAAAATTTCGAATGATGGGAACGAGCTAACGAGCACGACGGCGACCCCCGGCCACGCCGATAAGATCACCGTGTGGACGCGGAGCGGTGCAAAGGTCGCCAACGATCTCTTCGCAGGCGAATGGACGCAAGACCTCAGCAAGACCCGTATGCGGCAAGGTTTGGCGCTCAAAATTGAGGCGGACGGAAGCGGTGGGATCCGTTTTCTGAGCGACTTCAGCTATACGGCGCGTTTTGACGGAAAGCCATACGACCTGCAGAACTCGCGCAACGATACCGTGACGCTCGAACTCGTCGATGCGCATACCGTGGACGCGAGCTACCGGAGAGACGATCAAGTTACGCAAAAGGATAGGTGGGTGGTTTCCGCGGATGGCCAGCAGATGACGCTATCGACCACAGGCACGTTGGAAACGGGCCAGCGGGTAAGCGAGACGCTCGTGTTTAAGAAGCAGTAGCGGATATTGCGTCCGTGCAATCCAGCAGCCGATCGCTCGGTGACAACGGGTTGATCTCGCGAGCCGCGACCGAAATGATGCCTTTGCGATACATAAATTTCAGGATCCCGTTGACGGTATCTTCCAGAGACGGATCTGCTTTGCCCCACACCGAGGCATCGCGGGCCATTTGATAAGAGGAGCTCTCATAGCGTTTGAACTCCATCGCGGAGATGTTATCCACGGAGCCCACCAAGAAATCCAGGAGCGGAAAGAGAAGATCTTCCTTGCGGCATCTGCGGATCAGCTCGGGAACGAAGTCGGGAAGCCTGAATATTTCGAATTGGCGGCCCGTCGCTTTGGTGATCAGTCCGGTAATGTCCATCATGTTGGAATAATCGTCGCGCGTGACATGGTAAGTCTTATTCGCTGTGCCGGGAGTGGTGGAGATGGCCACGATGTTGTTCGCTACGATGTCCGCCGGAACAAAGCTGACCTGGTTGAGAGTATCAACACCAATGCCGTGATTCACCATGAAGGCAACCAAGCGAACGGCGATATCGAAATTGTTGCCTCCGCCGGTGACGGAAGGACTGACGAGAGCTGGCCGGAAAATCCGCGCGGAAAGTCCGCGGTTGCGCGCGTCGACAACCACTTGTTCCGCTACCCATTTGGATTGGCTGTAGCCAAAATCGAGCAGCTCCATATTCTCGTTCAGGTCGGATTCCCGCAGGACTGATTTGACCGCCCAGCCAAACACGAAGGTTGTCGAGACATAATTGAACTCTTTGGGCCTTCCCGCGAAGGCCAGTCTTACGACCTCATTGGTTCCCAAGACGTTCGCGTCACGCATCAGGTCGTAATTGAACAGGTAGTTTACGGTAGCGCCGTTGTGGAACACCGTGTCGATTTCATTGGCGAGGAAATCCCACAGGTCCTGGGCGAGGCCCAGCTTTGGCTGCCCAAGATCCCCGCAGACGGGGAGCACCCGAGCTTCGAACATCTCCATCAGAGCCACGTCGCAGGGACCCATGGATTCCATCGCGGTTCGCAATCGCTGCTTTCCTTGCGTTTCGTGGGAAGACCTGACGAGAACATAGATCTTCGCCCGGGTCTGTTCCAGAAGGCTTTTCATAAGGAAAGGCCCTATGAAGCCGGTCCCGCCCGTGAGCAGCACGTGATTGGGCATCGGCGTCTCCGGCATGGGCAAAGG
>PMOV01000361.1:4300-10455 GCA_003161195.1 Acidobacteriota bacterium
AACACCAATATCTACCTGCCGCGCCAGCATCTCGGCGCCATTATCTTTCAGGAGTTCCTTTAGTTCATGCATGAAGACAACAATATCCAGGGAATCCAGGCCGGCTTCGACGAGGGTGTACGATTCCAGACCTGTCAGCCCATACCTGGCCTTCAATTCAGCGAAGGAGGAATGCATATCGGAATCGGGCGAGGAGTTCCCGGCGTCTTTCTCGCGGGAAAAGTCCGAAAGAACGGTGAACTGACCTCGTTGCCACATCTGCTTGGTCTTGTGGCGCATAATCTTCCCCGAACTCGTTCTGGGGATGGCGCGAGGCGCGATGATGGAAATCACCGCTACTTCCACGTTGAGATAATTACGGACGGCGGCGGCAATCTTTCGAGCGTCGGGGAGCGACCTGAGATTTTTGGCCTCCGCGACGATGGCCAGCGCAGGTTCGCTGTCTTCCTGAATCTGGAAGGCGACGACGCAGTTGTGGCGGATCAGAGTGGATGAATTCTCCACGACGCTCTCAATGTCGTGCGGGTAATAGTTTTGCCCGCGCAGAATAATCAGGTCCTTGATGCGGCCGCAGACGTAGAGTTCACCGCGGTGGAAGAATCCTATGTCCCCGGTCCGCAAGTAGCCGTCCTCATAAGGGGTATCGTCCACCAGCCGCGCGCGAAACTGCTTCAGGGTTAATTCCGGATTGTTCCAATAGCCGCGGCACTTACCGCGTCCGGCGACCCAGATTTCGCCGGTGCGCTCTGGCTTAAGCGGGAAGTGTCCTTCCGGATCCACGATCCTAACGTCGAGGCCCGGGAGCGGCGTTCCACAACTCACGATCTGCGTGGCACCGTCGATTTCAGAGACCTCCGTAGTCATGCGGGCCGTCCCCAGGGAGAGGGCACGCTTGTTGACGGAGACGATGTTGCGACCGCCCTGTGAGACGGCCAGGGTATTCTCCGCCAGCCCGTAGGCGACATAGAAACTCTCGGACTTGAGTCCATAGGACTGAAACGCTTCCAGAAACCGCGTGTAGGTATCCGGCTTTACGGGCTCCGCGGCGCACATCAAAACGCGAAGCGAACTGAGGTCACAGGCTTCCAGGCTCTCCTTGGAAAGCCGCCCTGCGCGCAGGCAATAGTCGTAAGCGAAGTTGGGCGCAGCCGTCGCGGTGGCGCGGTAGGCCGTCATGGCATCGAACCACAGGATCGGCCGCTGAATGAAGTCAGTCGGAGAGAACCCGTACGTCGTGCCACCTTTCAATGCGGGATATAGGTAGCACCCGATCAACCCCATATCGTGATATTGCGGAAGCCAGGAAACGACCACCGGCGCGGAATGGTCGATCACCAACGGGCACGTATCGAGAATGTTTTCGTGCTCGACAATCACGCCTTTGGGCTCCATCGTCGAACCCGAGGTGTACTGCAGAAACAAAATCTGCGCATGATCGACGGTCGGCCGAGCCGAGATCGCATCCACGAAATCTTCCGTGGCTATCCACGGAAGACCGGAAATGTAATCTACGTCCACGCCGCACGCCGAAACTCCACTCCTGGCGAGATTCGTCTTCAGGGATGCCTGGTAGTCTCTGCTGGTTAAGATCCCCGCCGCCTGACAATCCTTTGCGATGTGGATCATCTTGTATAGCGCGCTTTGGAATCCGCGCGAACTGGGGGGATACACCGGCACAGGGATCAATCCAGCGCGAACGCAGGCAAAGAATGCGCAGATCATTTCGAGTCCCGGGGGGTAGGCCAGCAGCAGTCGGTCGCCGGCCGCGAAACGACGCTCTTTCCACAAATGACCGGCGATCGCCTCCACGCGCTGGAGAAAGGTCGCGTAGCTGTAGCTTTCGATCGGATCGCCGTTTACGTCGAGGTACGAATAAAGAGGCTGGTCCGGGTGCTGATCTGCCAGCCTATCCAGGTGGCCTAAAATTGACGCCGTCATCAATCAGCGATCCCCCAATGGTTGAATAGAACGCAATCCACTACACGAAACTCTCCCCGGCAAGCGAGGGGAGCGCCGATCGAGTTTGAAAGTGCGGACCTGAAATATAGGCCGATGGCGAAAATGTTCGCTTAATTTGTTCTCCGCATCAGCGTCGCCGGTCGCTCTGGGGAACGGATATTTTCCTTTTTGGCGCACCAAGGCGAGAATGGGAATTGCTTCTATGGTCCCTTGCAGGAAGCCCCGCTCATTATGTTTCATTTAAGATTTTATATTAACAAAACGTCATAGACAATGCCATGCGTCGTCGCTGCCATTGTTCACAAGCCACAATCAAGCATGATCCCGTCCGAATGTCCTTGATGTCTTTACGAGCTGGCATTAAAATTGTGGGGCGAGGCTGTCGGCACGGCACCAATTTCGCCGCGGGTCGGCACCCCGGATGCGGCGTATGGAAAGCATCCAGCCCAATGAGCATGACCGCGGAGGCGCCGGTGACTTTGCAATCCGAGGTATTGATCCCGCAAGAGGCGGAGACTCCGGATCTTGTGCCATCGGAATCCCCCGCGGCTTCGACCACCGAACCAATTGTTGCAACTTCCTTTCCGAAAGTCCTGCGCCGCCGCCTGGACAGGTTTTTTGTCGACCAGAACATTAGCTACAAAGCGGACCGTGCGATGTGGGTCAAGATCGCTGTGGGTCTGGCCGTCCTCGCAGGCTCATGGATTGTTATATATGCTTTGCGCCCCGGTTCGTGGAAGTTTGTTGCCCTGTACCTTTTAGGCGGCCTCGCGCAGACATTCCTTTTGCTGAACATTGCCCACGACAGCAATCACAACGCCATCTCGTCGCGTCCGCGCGTCAACAAAACCCTGAACTATGTCTTCGATTTGTGCGGAATCAGCTCCTACATGTGGCGTATCCTCCATCATCGGGGCCATCACTCGTGCATCAATCTCCACGGCGAAGATGATGCGCTTTCTGGCCGCGGCATCTTTCGCTTTACCCCGCATGAATCCCACGCGCCGTGGCACCGCTTCCAGCACATCTATGCGCTTTTCCTTTACGCCATGTTCTCGCTCGACTATGTGTTCTTCAGGGATTTCGAGAGCTTTTTCTTCCCCTCCCACGATTATCTAAAACGCGCCAATCATCCTTCGCGCGAATACGCTATTCTCATTGCCGGCAAAGCTTTCTACCTCACCTACATGCTTGTTTTGCCGGTGATGGTGCTGGGGAAATCACCTCTGCTCGTCGCCGGCGCGTTCCTCCTTGTCCATTTGTTCGTCGGTTTAGCTGTAACGCTGGTATTCCAGACGACGCACACCATCGACAGCACGTACTTTCCTGCCGACCGCGGCGAGTTTGACAACGGCGTGTACCACATCTTCGCCACCACCGCGGACTATGCGACGGAAAATCCACTCGTCGGTTGGCTGGCCGGGGGACTCAATCATCACATCGTCCACCATCTGTGCCCGTTCGTGTGCCACACCCACTATGCTCCGCTGACTCGGATCGTCAAGCAGACCGCCGAAGAGTTTGGCGTTCCCTATCGGCAGCATCCCACCATGACTCAGGCCATCCGGCATCATCTGATACTCTTGAAGCAACTGGGGAACGAAAACTGATTCCGAGCATTTCATCTTTACCTATGGCCTCGCTGCTGCTGCCCACAAGGGACATAAAATCACCTGCGATTCGACGCCAGCGCCAGGATGGCCGGGAATGAACTCGTCCGTTCCTATCCCGGTTGTGTCCCGATTTCGCTGCTTTGCGGATTCTGGCGCCATGTTCCGCAATCCCGTGCAGGTCTTGTCTCGCTACAGCGAAAGCTTCGGCGACACGTTCCGGCTCTATTTGGGCGGCCTGAAAGAGGCCATCGTTACGATCGATCCCGCGGTCATCCAGCACGTGTTAAAAACCAATTCGGAGAACTACCAAAAATCCGAAATTCAAGTAAAGCGCATGGGTCACTTCCTGGGGAAAGGTCTGCTCACCACCCACGGCGAAGCCTGGCGCACGCAGCGGCGCCTCATCCAGAAAGGCTTTGATCGCGCGCAACTGGACGCGCTGTCGTCCATCATGCAGGACTCCCTTGCCGAGTCGCTGCGGGAGTTCGACAGGCAGGCCCGCATCGGCCCGGTCGATATCTACCCCCAACTGATGAAAATTACGTTTGCGATGGTCGCCCGCTCGCTATTTGGCGCACGCTTGAAGGACCAAGACATCGATCTGGTCAGCCATACCATCTGCACCGTCCAGGAATTCATTGTTCGGCAAACCCTTCAGCCCTATCTGAATCCGTGGTTTGCCGCGTCCGGCGAACTGCGCAGGCACGAAGACATGCGCACGCGCGCGGACGGCGTGCTGCTCGAATACATCAAGAAGCGCCGCAAGGAACCGCCCGGCCACGATCTGCTGCAAACGTTGATGGATGCGCGTTATAGCGACGGCGAAGGCATGAGCGATAAACTCATCCTCAGCGAAAGCATGCAACTTCTGGTTGCCGGCCACGAGACATCGTCGAATGCTCTATCCTGGCTCTTTTATCTTTTGAGCTCGCGTCCGGATTGTCTCGCGAGGGTAAGGCAGGAATTTGACTCCGTGCTTGGCGAAGCGCCTTTGCGCTACACCGACGTTCCAAAATTCGAATTTACCACTCAGGTGATTCAGGAAGGGCTCCGCCTGTACCCGCCGTTTTGGATGATCGACCGCATGGCTGTCGCGGACGACCGCGTGGGCGATCTCGACATACCCGCCGGATCGACGGTCATCGTGTATGTGTACGGCGCGCACCATGCTCCGCGCTACTGGCAGAATCCGGAAAATTTCGATACCGAGCGTTTCACCAAAGCGAACGACAAGCTGCGCACGCCCTTCACTTTTCTTCCCTTTGGAGGTGGCCCGCGCGGCTGTATCGGCGGAAATTACGCGATGCTGCAGATCCTGATGATTTTGAGCGATCTGCTCAGAAAATACGATTTTCAGCTGACTCCGGGTCAACTGATCGAAGCCCGTCCGATGGTCATTCTACGGCCCAAGGACGGAATCCGCATGACGTTCACCAATACCATCGCGTCGGCCCGGCGCATCGCACAAGACATGATGCGAGCGGAAACAAACTTGAGTCGTACTGCGTGAAAATTTGCACCCCCGAGCAACACCACAGGTTTCGAGACTCCTGCGAGGCTCGATTTATTTCCGATTGCGCGCTTTTGCCGCCTCGCAAAATCGCTAAGTTATTCTAAGCAAATGGGATGGTTGGTAGGGGCGGTGGGGATCGAACCCACGACCTTAGGCTTAAAAGGCCTCTGCTCTACCACTGAGCTACGCCCCTAAACTCTTTATCTTGCAATGGCTTGCGAGGAACTTCCCTCGTTGTCATTTTTGTTGGTGGCACTTGTGGTGGCAGTTGGCCCCAGCAAAGAAACCACGGCATGCAGTTTGCTCGGTGCGAGATGCGCATAGCGTCTGGTCATCGTCAAACTCTTGTGCCCCAGCAAATCCGCGATATCTTCAAGAGGGGCGCCCTTCATCCGCAGCCGACTAGCAAGTGTATGGCGCAAGTCGCGCCAATGAAAATTCTTGATTCCGGCCTCCCGCAAGGCCCGATCAAACCAATGCCGCCCGTTTTCGAGTGGCTCACCCGTCTTCGCCGACTTGGAACACTCGGCCTTTGCCAATTCCCCGACGCTTGAATGCCCCAGAGCTGCCATCGCAACATCATTGACAGAAACATTCAAGGGCTCTTCGTTCTTGGTCCGCGGAATGTTCAGCATCCGACCTTGCCAGTCTACCATGTCCCAAGTCAGTCCGTACTAGCTGCCCTTGCGCAGCCCAGTGTTCAGCGCCAAATCGAACTCCGGGATATGTACGGCCCATTTGGCCTGGACGACTTCGCGGAGACTTTTCTCCTCCGCGGCCGTCAGAAAGCGCACGCGACTGTTGTCTTCACGGCGGTGCGCCACAGAACGTACCGGATTTGTCGTCACCTTGCGGTCAAGAATGCCGAGGCGATAACTGAGGGACATCAGCGAGCGGTAGTGGTTATAGGTAGAGGCCGCCCAGTTCTGTTTTTCCGCTAGTCGCGCCAGCGTATTTTCGATGTCTCGAGGGGCCAGATCTTCGGCAACCCGGGACCCGAACCATTCCTTTAAATTCGCAAATCGATGCACGTCCGATCTATGGGACCCGCTTGTGTCTCTTGGAATACG
>PMOV01000004.1 GCA_003161195.1 Acidobacteriota bacterium
CGCAAGCTCGAAGGCGTCATAACGCTGCAGGATGTGTTGCGGGTTTACGGCGTCGGCGAAAAACCCGGCAGTGGATCAGCCTCCGGTTAGGGCTGCCGTCTCAGTTATTGGGTCTCACAATTCACAATAGAATGAGCCCAACGCATCCCGCGATTCTCGCATCGATTGCCCGGCTATAATCAAGTCCGACGCCATTGTGAAGGAGACGGCTGCAAACATGCACTTTGACAGCGTTCGGATTGGCCTTCTGATCTGTTTGTTCGGCGTCATCCTCCTATTCACACCGGGATGTAATTCTCGCTCGCAATCCCTCCAGCCGTTTTTGGCAAGTTGTAAAACCGATGCACAGATTTCTGAAAACGACCTCACAGCAGTAGACAAGGTGGCAATCGATTTTGTGCGAAATGCACTGGGCCCAAATCCCGAATCTGCGTACCTGATGTTTACAGCTGATGGAAAATCAAATGTCAATTCCGAGAACTTCGTGACAAAGTTTAAACAGGGCATTCAGCGAGATGGGCCCTTCCAAGACCTCCGCGCCGCGCATACGTACCTTCCACAGGTGACCGCCGGGACCCAAGAACAGCGGGTCGTATGTGGAAACTTGGGCGGACCCGAGAGTTGGGTTGCAGTAAACGCCAAGCCAGGCCAGTTACAAGCTTACGTTATCGTGGAGGCTCAAACGCTTAACAACACCTGGGCCTTCGTCACCTGGCTGCTGCGGGAGCAAGGGGATTGGCATGTCCAATATATCCAGGCGACGATAACCGCAATGGTCGGAAAAGATGCCGAGGACTTACGGCGGATGGCCGATTCCGAGATGCAAGAGGGCCACAATTTCAACGCGTACATTCTGTACGCAGCCGCATCACAGTTAGCGGCAAGAGGGCCGTTTCTTCAACTTGGGATCCAGCCAGAAATTCAAAAGGGCCTACAAGCTCTGAAACCTCCCCCTGTCCTGCAAGGTCCGCCTCCGTTCAATTGGGAGCTAGGCAGGCTATCGTTCAAGGTTTTAAATGTTGGACCCATCGGGGTCAGTAAAAACATTTACCTGAAGATTGACCATGAAATTGAACCGTGGGCGACCGACAAAGATTCCGACAGGAAAAACCAAGAGCCAATCTCCGCTTTTTCGGCTTCGTACCCTGAATATAAACATGCTTTTGCTGGTTTGGTCGTCACGGCACACGAGCGAGGAGGTACGCGCGGATACGGCACCGTTTTGGAGAATGATGCAGCCGCGAAATGAAGAAATCGTCGCCAAAAGGATTTGCTCTCTAACGTCAATCAATCCTTCAACTCCTGATGTCAGGTAATCGGGAACTGACCCACCACTAAAACATCTCAGCCCACGTTAATTTTTTGCCTTTCCTCGTCAAGCTCGACCGGCATAGCATGAATACGAAAGAACCGGAATCGGCAGACGAGAATCGTTTGTCGGAATGGGAGACGTCCATGACCAGCGTACAAATCGACCAGCAGCGCTATGAGATGCCCCCGCGAGAGGGCCTAAGCATCGCCCATTTTCTCACCGTCGCCGACGTCGAGCGCTCCGCTCGCTACTACGAAAAGGTCTTCGGCGCTCGCATTCTCACCATGGGTGACGGCAACGCGCCTCCGTACCTGCAGCTTGCCAATATCTGGATGATTCTCAACGTCGGGGGCGGCCCGACCCCGGATAAGCCGACGGTCACTCTCAGCGTCCCCGACCCGCATCACATCAACAGCTTTTTGAATTTCCGCGTTGCTGATATTCAAGCGTGCTACGAATTGTGGAAAAGTCGCGGCGCCGAGTTCCTCACCCCGCCGATTCCCAAGTACGGCGAGATTCGCTGCTACATCCGCGATCCAGATGGCTACATCATCGAGGTCGGTCAGAGCACCGATCTCAAGTACGGGTAACGCTCGTCCCCAAAACGAACATTTTCATAGCCCCATTCGACTTGTCGCCAAACCGGAAGTTATCGACAGACGACGCGGTGAAGTTCTGACTGCGTCGTGTCAGCTCAAACGGTCGATGCAAAACCATCTGATACGAACCCCGTTTCAGGCTTCCGCACGCAAACTGCGAGCCAGTGTTGGATCGACCCATTGAGACCTTCGAACATTAGAGAGTAAAAAGACAATGGAAAGTATTCGAATCGGTGACTACTTCGAAAAGCCCGACGTGGATTACGGGCCGCACGCGCTCTTTACATGGAAGGATTTCTACAACTTTAGGAATCATGTACTCCGTGTTCTTAGACGGTTCGGGTCAGCCGGGCCAATGGGCGAGGTAGATCTTTCAATCGAGACGGATGATGAGCCTACCTTTAGTGAAGAGACTGTGAACGAACCAGACTTCTTCGTGGTTGACGACATGTATAACGAGCACAACAGACTCTCGATAGTGGAGTGCAGTCCTTCGCACATCACCGCGGATTTGATCAGGTCACTGAGCGAGATGGCGCGGGATTTTCCTGGCTGGTGGATCTCCTTCAGCTTGGGCGATAGCGGCCTTTTTGTTACTTCAGGAACCGCCTTGCTCGGAGGGAGGCGTTTCTGGGACTGCAGGTCCGTGCAGGAGATCGGTGATCGGTGTGCCACGCTCGTTGACTTCGGTCCCCCCGAACCATTTTCAGAATCGATGTACACACTCTGGCTCGCAGTGATCAGCGGAAGATTCGATGTCGCCACTGAAATTCCCCCTGCCCCAAGTCGGCAGTGGGTTGAGGCGATTCGATCGCTCAAGCAGATGCTGAACAAGCGGAGCGATGGGCGTTTGACATCGCATGAGTACAATCAGGTTAGGAACGATCTGCATCCCGACACCAGGCGACAATTCATCTTACGGCTGCTCGACGAGATATCCGAACTCCCGGCGGATCGACTCAAGGCCTCAACCACAAACATTCATCAAGATTTCGGGCAAGCTTTGTCGGAGTCGAAGTCGATTGAGGAAACGATTTTGTTGGCGTCGCGCATTTCGTTGGGGCTGGAATCCGTCGCTGACAAGCTCGATGCCAACGAGGTCGTTAACTGGTGGGCCGACGTTCTGCACAAAACCGGAAAACCTTCTGAAGAACTGGCCGAAGTCCTGCAAAGGGAGATGCGAAGTGGGTTGCGGCACACCAATCCACTGCTACAACTCTCATCGATATTCGGCTTGGCACAGCTTCACGCTTCGGACATCGCGACAATCGTGGATGAGGCTTCAGGCGCTCATCCAGAGTGGTCCACGAACCTTGCGCTTGTAAAGTGGCTTGGAAAATTAAGATCTGGATCGACCTCATATCCAGACCGTACGATGCTGAAATCGATCTAATTTTAAGCTGACGCGTCAATCGCACAAGTTACATTGTGTCTGCGGATCGGCCAACCCAAGGCAAGCCCGATAATCGAAAACTAGCCTACCACCCAAAAATCTTCCTGACGTCGCCGTGATTTGAGGTTGATGAGTAAACTCGAATTTCTGATGCGTGCGCAGCTAAAATCCCCCGCCGCCGCCGCCGCCGAATCCACCACCAGAAGACCCACCGCCCCCGCCGAATCCCGACCCGCCCGAACTCCGCGGCGACGAAGACATTACACTCCCGGCCTGCGAAGACATATAGCTCAGATTATTGGCGAACACCCAGGGGTAAAACGCGGGACCATACACGCCACCGCGGTACCAACTCGGCGGCTCCGTCATGATGCCTTCAAACGCCTTGCTCCAGTTTTTTTCCACGCCCAGCGCCATGGCGAACGGCAAAAACTTTTCAAACATCTGCGGCGTTTTAATGGTGCGATTGAAGCGGTCGGACTCCACGTGATTCAGAAAGTCCTCGAAACCCAGCACGCCCTACAGCGCGCGCGTGCCTTGCTCCGTATGCGCCGGCATGAACCAGCCAAACCCGCAAATCACCGCTCCAGTAAAAATCCCCGCCAGGATAAACGTGAACGGCGCGATCCCCAACGCGGCGGATAGCCCTCCGGAAGCCCACACCATCAGAAAACCGATAACCAGGCCCCCGCCCATGTAATAGGCGCGCACTTTATCCGGACGCCGCTGGTAATAGCCCAGCCCCACGAGCGAATCGAAAAT
>PMOV01000048.1:0-13215 GCA_003161195.1 Acidobacteriota bacterium
ATCGCCAGCGCGATAAATACCGCTGCGGCGATGAGCATGACGGATTGCGCCTCCAGCGGATGCCGCACCGCTTCGATCACCTGATATATTCCCAGGCTCAGCATCACCAGCGATAACAGCACAATGATGCTGCCCAGCGTGCGGGCCGCGCCCGCGCGCACCAGCAATGGCGCCAGCGAACGGTCCTCACTGCGCTGCAAACGATGACCACTTTGCACACGTTGGCCGCGAAACATGGGCGTCACTCTTTCCCCATGGATTGCTGCGCCATCTCCGGATCGTCAACGCGCAGAAACTCCAGATACTTGAACACGGGCGGGACGTAATTCCGTTTCATGCTCGAGCCGCAAACACAGCGCGGGCTGCTGCCGGAAAGGTTGCTGTCCGATTCCACCAGCACTTCGCAATTGCAAGAGGGATTGATGCAGTGCCATCGTTCCCCGGATTTCATCAACATGGCTGGGCGCCTCCGTTGAGGGATTGGTTGAGATTACCAGTCTGGTACGGAAACGTAATAAACATCCCGAAACCGGAAAGGGAGACGGAATCTACACAATTCTTTTTTGCACTGCAAGTGCTGACTTAATCAACAAGAACAGCGTTGTGCGCGCCGTTTCAATTCGGGAATTTTGCGCTCGGGCGCCGGGCCGCGCTGCCTCAACAACACCGAAAAAAAATCCCGATATGGGAATTTTTGGCATAGGACCTCGACCGTATTTTCGCCCAGGGCAGGCTCTGTGATTACTGGCTGCTGGATTATCAAACCCAATTTTCCTGCTATAGCTACTAGACCCTGCGAATTCCGCCCATTTTGTGATCTTTGCGCGTCCCTCCCTCATTCTCGCCTCCGGTTGCGGCAGCTTGCCCCGACTGTTAAAATTGGTGATTTGCAGGGTGCTCTTTGTCCGCGCTGAGCGGACGCACACCAGACGCCTGGCGTGGATGCCGGTGTCTCGTAGAGGAGAATGCGCGTGGCAAAGTACGATGTAGCAATTATTGGAAGCGGCCCGGGGGGCTATGTGGCCGCCATCCGCGCCGGAGAACTCGGGCTGAAAACTGTAGTCGTCGAAAAAGACCCGTTTCTCGGCGGCACTTGCCTGCACGTCGGCTGCATTCCCACCAAGGTTTTGCTGCATCACGCCGATGTTTACGATCACTTCAAAAATGGAGAAGAACTGGGCTTCGAGGTCAGCGGCTTGAAAATCAATTGGGCCAACGTACTGGCACGCAAAGACAAAATCGTTAAAAAGCACGCCAAAGGCATCGAGTTCCTCTTCAAGAAAAATAAGGTCGAGTGGGTGCAGGGCTGGGGACGCTACGAAGGTCCCGGCAAGGTCAGCGTCGAGAAGGACGGCAAGACCTCGATCATTGAAGCCAACAATGTGCTGATGGTCAGCGGATCGGAAGCCCGCGCGCTCCCCGGCATCGAGCCGGATCACACTACCATCCTGACGAATCGCTCCATCCTGGAGCTGCCGGCCATTCCGAAAACGCTGATTGTCGTGGGCGCCGGCGCCGTAGGCGTGGAATTCGCGTCCATCTACAACTCGTTCGGGACGCAAGTAACCATTCTCGAAGCCCTGCCGCGCGTGGTGCCGGTCGAGGATGAAGAAATTTCCACGGAACTCGAAAAAACCTTCCGCAAGAAAAACATCCAAATCTTCACCAGCAGCAAGGTGGAAAGCGTGAAGAAGGACGCCGCCGGCGTTACCGTAAGCTTCAAAGATAAGGACGGCAAAGCGCAGAGCTTGCAGGCGGAAAAGCTGCTGCTGGCCGTGGGACGCAAGCCCATGACCGAAAATTGCGGCCTGGAAAAGTCCAAAGCCAAGCTCGACCGCGGATTCGTCAACGTCAGCCCCACCATGGAGACCGACGAAAAGGGCCTGTACGCCATTGGCGACATCGTCGCCGGCATGCCGCAACTGGCGCATGCCGCCATGATGGAGGGCATCATCGCGGTGACCACCATCGCCGGCAAACCGACCAAGCCCCTTCTGCGCACGCGCATTCCCAACGCCACGTACTGCGAGCCGCAAATTGGCTCCATCGGTTTAACGGAGAAAGAAGCGATCGCCGCCGGCCACCAGGTGAAGACCGGCAAATTCCCCTTCGTTGGCAATAGCAAGGCCACCATTCTCGGCAATCACGGCGGATTCATCAAGGTGGTGTCCGACGAAAAGTACGGCGAGATTCTGGGCATTCACATCATCGGACCGCTGGCCACGGAGATTCTGTCCGAAGCCGCCGCCGTGCTGCACCTCGAAGGCACCATCGACGATATGATGCACATGGTGCACGCCCATCCCACGGTGTGGGAAGGCATGGGCGACGCCTTCGCGTCCGTCCGCGGCTTGCAGATCAACGTGTAAACTCTCGCGGTACACCAGTGATGACCATTAAAATTTTCTCTCCGAATTCTCCTGCTGGCGCTTGCGCCGGGATGGGGCAATGAATTCCTGCGCTGTCGTCGATCTGGGATTGCTGGGATGGGCCGAAGCGGCAGCCCTGCAGGAGCGGCTGGCTGCCGCCCGCAAGGCCGGGACGATTGGCGATACGCTGTTGCTCTGCGAGCACCCGCACACCGTAACGTTAGGACGCAATGGCAAGCTGCAGAACCTGCTGGCCAGCGAGAGCGCACTGCGGCAAAAAGGCGTGGCGTTTCACGCCACCAATCGCGGCGGCGACATCACTTACCATGGCCCGGGCCAACTGGTGGGCTACCCCATCCTGAATCTCGGAGCCATCCGGCGCGACGTGGGCTGGTATATGCGCATGCTCGAAGCAGCCATGATCCGCGCGTCCGCGGAGCTGGGCGTCGTTGCGGAACGCGAACCCGGCAAGGCCGGCATTTGGGTGCGTGCGGCGGCCCGCAATGCCGCGAACGGCGCAGCAGCCGGCGAGCCCGCGGTTGCCCCGCCGGAAAAGCTGGCCGCGCTCGGCGTGCACTTGAGCCGCTGGGTGACCTCGCACGGTTTTGCCTACAACGTCGCCACCGACCTGCGCTACTTCGGCCTGATTGTGCCATGCGGCATTGCCGGGCGGCAGACCACCTCCCTCGAAAAACTGCTGGGGCGTAGCCTGCCGCTCGCGGACGTCGCAGCCCGCATTACGCGACACTTCGGCGACGTGCTGCAACTCGAAATGCGGGCCATCCCGAGAGTACAATTGATGCGCGAGTTAGAGACAGCGGAACGAAGCGCCCAACCAAGGTCACCCACACCAGAGCCTCTGTCTGCAACTCGGCTTGAGGCGACACCGCTCGAAGCATCGCCGCCCGCGGTCCTCGAAACGCTACGGAGCAACATATGAAGACGGACCCGAACAAGGATCACTTGGGCAAAGACCCCGCAGGCAAAGATCTAACGCGCCAGCAATACCTGGACCTGTACTACTACATGCGGCTGAACCGCGCCGTGGAAGACACCATGGTCAAACTGTTCCGCCAGAACAAAATCGTGGGCGGACTGTATTCGAGTTTGGGCCAGGAAGCCATCTCCGTCGGCACGGCCTACGCGCTCGAGAAAAAAGACTGGCTGGCCCCGATGATCCGCAATATCGGGGCTTTGCTGGTGAAGGGCGTCCCGCCGCGCGATATTTTTACCCAGCATATGGCGAAGTACACCTCGCCGACGCTTGGCAAGGACGGGACCAGCCATTTTGGGGACCTCGATAACCTGCACATCGTGTCGCCCATTTCCATGCTCGGCGATTTGATTCCCGTGATGACCGGCGTGGCCATGGCCGGCCGTTATCTCGGACAGAAGATCGTGGCCATGACCTGGATTGGCGACGGCGGAAGCTCGACCGGCGTCTTCCACGAAGGCTTGAATTTCGCGGCAGTCCAGAAAGCGCCCTTTGTGTTGATCCTCGAGAACAATCAGTGGGCCTACTCGACGCCGGTGAAGCGCCAGGTGCCCATCGAAAACCTGGCGGACCGTGCCAAGGCATACGGCATCGCCAGTTACATCGTCGACGGCAATGATGTCGTCGCGGTATATCGCACGGCGAAAGAAGCCGTGGATCGCGCGCGCGCCGGAGACGGTCCGATCCTGATCGAAGCCAAGACCATGCGCATGCGCGGCCACGCGCAACACGATCCCGCGGAGTACGTTCCAAAGGATATGTTCGAGCACTGGAAGCAGCGCGATCCCATCGAGCAGTATGAAAAGTTTTTGCTGGAGAAAAAGCTGCTGAATGCCGCGACGAAGAAAGAGCTCGAACAGAAGATGGAAGCCTTGCTGAATAAGGACCGGGACTTCGCCGAGGCCTCGCCGATGCCGCCCCCAGAGCTGGCGGAAAAGGGCGTCTATTGCACGGGCGACGATTGCCACAAGATCGCGGCGCAATGGGAGCGCGACAAGTCTGAAGTCATGCCCCCGAAATCCAACATCGCCGCGGTGTGGAAGGTGGCGGCCTTCGGCACGGGCAAAGGTTCCGGCGGCAAAAATGCCCCCATCCATTTCGGCGATACCGCCGCGGCAGAGGAGCAGAAAGACAACGCAGCCGAACTGTCGCCCAAAGCGCCGGCCAAAGTGGTCCGCAACGGCGCCGCGAAAACGACCAAAGTTCCCGCGGGAAAGGCCCGGCGCTAACCCATGCCTGAGAGCAGAACATCCGCAGCGAACGGCGCAGTGAATGGCGCACAGGGACACGGCGAGCCCGTTACCTTTCTCGAGGCCATCAAACAGGCCATCTTTGAAGAGATGGAACGTGACCCCGCGGTGGTGCTGCTGGGCGAAGATGTAGGCGTCTACGGCGGAGCTTTTAAAACCAGCGAGGGGCTGCTGGAACGCTTTGGCTGGGAGCGGGTGATCGATACGCCGATCAGCGAAAGCGCCATCATCGGGGCGGCTTGCGGCATGAGCTATCTCGGCCTGCGTCCTATCGCCGAGATGCAGTTCATCGACTTCATCGCCTGCTGCTTCAATCAGCTGACCAATTTCGTGGCCAAGGGGCATTACCTGTGGAATGCGCCCGCGCCCATCGTGGTGCGCGGACCTTCCGGCGGCGGCGTGCATGGCGGTCCGTTTCATTCCGCCAATCCGGAAATGTATTTCGTGCACACCCCGGGTTTGAAGGTCGTCTATCCCTCCACCCCCTATGACGCCAAGGGTCTGCTGAAAGCGGCGATTCGCGACAACAATCCAGTGCTGTTCTTCGAGCACAAGTTTTTATATCGCCGCATCAAGGAAGTTTTACCTGCGGGCGATTACACCGTGCCGCTCGGAAAGGCCATCGTCCGCCGCGAGGGGAAACACCTGACCATCGTCTCCTACGCCGCCATGATGCACACCGCGCTCGAAGCTGCGGAAGCGCTGGCCAAAGAGGGCATCGAAGCGGAGGTGATCGACCTGCGCACGTTGCTGCCGCTCGACGAGGAAACCATCTTGGAATCCGTGAAAAAGACCAACCGCTGTCTGGTGGTACACGAAGACACCAAGACGGGCGGCATTGCCGGGGAAATTGCGGCGATTCTGTGCGAAAAAGCGTTTGGTTACCTGGACGGTCCGCTGATGCGCGTCACAGCACTCGATACACCGGTGCCGTATGCGCCGCCGCTCGAGGAGCATTTTCTGCCCAACGCCAAAAAAATTTTTGCCGCCGCCAAAGAACTGGCGCGGTATTAGCTTTAGATTTCCAGGAGAACGCCATGGCCACAGACATCGTAATGCCGCAAATGGGGGAAAGCATTTTTGAGGGCACCATCACCAAATGGCTCAAGAAGCCCGGTGACAAGGTGGAACGCGACGAGCCGCTCTTTGAAATCTCCACGGATAAGGTGGACGCGGAAATTCCCTCGCCTTCCGCGGGCGTGCTGAAAGAAATTAAAGTCAACGAAGGCCAGACTGTGCCGATTCAAACAGTGGTGGGGGTGATCGATAGCGCCGGCTCGGCCAGCGCGGCCGCGCCCGCACCGCCTGCAAAGCCCGAAGCACCGAAAGCTGCGGCGCCGGCGGCGAAATCCGCCACTCCAGCCGCAGCTGCACCGCCCGCACGACCTGCGCCTGCGCCAGCAGCAACCGCCAAAGCGGCGGAGGTAGCGCCTCCGCCGGTATCTTCGCCGGCGCAAACCGAAGCGACGCACAGCGGCAAAGAGGGCGCACGCATTCACAGCTCGCCGCTGGTCCGCCGCATGGCCAAGGAACACGGCATCGACCTCAGCACGCTCGCCGGCACCGGCGCAGGCGGGCGCATCAGCAAGCAGGACATCGAAGCGGCGATTGCCAGCGGCGGCGCCAGCCCTGCCGCGGCCCCGACCTACGAGGACGAGACCGAGGAACAACTCGAGGAGGCCTACGAAGCGCCGACGCGCCCAGCGATTCCGGCGCCGCGTCCCTCCGCACCTCCGCCGCCGGCGTCCGCTACCGGCGCACAGGCGCATGTGGCTTTTGAAACCGCCGTGCCGCGCGAAAAGCTCTATTTTGGCGATTACGAAGTCTCGCCCATGAGCGTGATGCGCCAGCGCATCGGCGAACACATGGTGGCCAGCAAGCGCGTTTCGCCCCACGTGTACTCCGTGGACGAAATCGACATGACGAAAATCGCCGCGCTGCGCGCCAAGTCCAAGGACGAGTTTGAGAAGCGGAACGGCACCAAGCTGACCTTCATGCCGTTCTTCGTCAAGGCCGCGGTCGCCGGGCTGCGCGCTTTCCCGACGCTGAACGCTTCGCTCGACGGCACCAACGTGGTGCTGCACAAAGAAATCAACATCGGCATCGCCGTGGCGCTCGACTGGGGCTTGCTCGTCCCGGTCGTGAAACACGCCGACGAAAAAAATATCCTCGGCATCCAGCGCACCATGAACGATTTAGCCGAGCGCGCGCGCACCAAGAAACTGAAACCGGAGGAAGTGCAGGAAGGCACTTTTTCCATCACCAATCCCGGCGTTTTCGGTGGCCTCTTTGGCTTGCCGGTCATCAGCCAGCCGAACGTGGGCATCCTGGGCCTGGGAGCCATCGAGAAGCGGCCGGTGGTCATCAACGATTCCATCGCCATCCGCTCCATGTGCTACGTAACGCTGAGCTATGATCACCGCGTGGTGGACGGTGCCATCGCGCACCAGTTTTTGCACAAGGTGAAAGAGACGCTGGAGAACTGGAGCGAGCCGCTGCTGTAGTTTTTTCACTCCTCGAATACGCTTATCTGACACAATGAAAGTGCCCTCCGGCACGGATCGGAGGCCGCTTTCATTTGCCGACCGCCTATCCGCAGGCGGTGTGCGGTCTCGAGTCGACCCAGCGAGGTCACTGCCCCCGAAGCAAGGGTTTCAGTTTCGCCACCCACACGGCAAACCCTTCGAGTGGCACCGGCTCGATGCCCGCGGACCGCAGCGTATTGCCCACAAAACGGTGGCGTTCGTTGGTCGCCAGCAGCGGGACGTCGGTGATGGCGGCAAACTCCGTCCCAAGTCCGGATTTTTTAGTGATATTCTCCGCGGTATAGGCGAGTAGCTTGGCATCTGAAGGCGAGCGCGTGACGGACAACGTCTGCACGAAACCGCGCGTGCCGTTGCGGCGGTAGCTGTAGTCGATGCGCATGGGGTCCCCGGGAAACGTATACGACGCGGCGCGCACCGAAGGCTCAATCCGGTCCCAAATCTGCGCCTGATGGAACACCTGCCTACAGTATGTTCGCATCGTAGCGCGACTGCCGGGCGCTCCCACGCGTACACGGGAGCGTTGCGGCGCGACGTGGTCCGCGTATAGTCGTTCCAGCTCGGCATCAATGTTCTCCGTGGCAAGGGAGCCTTTCGAGTCCGTCAGCTGCACAGTATTGGAAAGCAGGTCGTCCCACTTGCTCAGCAGCCCCTGCCATTCATCGCCTGCGGCAACGCCAGGCTGCCCGCCGGGCGCGACTTCGTTGCGCGACCGCAGAGAAAATTCCTCGAAGCGGCTTTCCAGATCCTCCTGCAATCGCCGCAGCAGCGCCTCATCGGCCGCCGGGTGCAGACGCCGCACGCGCGTGAATTCCTCGGTCTCGCTGATGAGCCGCAGGCGCCGTTGCGCCGTTTCCGGCTCGAACAGCAGGACACCAATGTTCAGCCACTCATCGCGCACCAGGTTCGGTGCGTAGCGCACCACGCGGTACAGATACATGCGTTTGTCTCGCTCATTCGGCGGACCCGCGGTTTCATCCATAAATGGTGCCTCTGCTTCCTCAACCCAGATCGCCGCAGCGAAAAATTCTAGACCCAATTGGGAAACGGCTGCCGATTGGATTTCTTGGCCTGCAAAATCAGCTCCGGCACGCGAGTTCTCCTCCGATGAATTTGCTCGAGCAGCCGCATCAAGGCGTCGTAGTCATCCTCGTACCATTGCGGCGGGATCTCCCGGCTCAACTCATCGAGCACCGCTTCGCCCAACCCCTTCTCCAGTCGCGTCAGCCACGGCGCGAAGGACTCTATCCCGGTCACGCCCTGATACACGCGGTTCCGCGTATACAGACCGCGCAGTGGCGCATCTGGAAAATTCCACTCCCCAGCGTTAAAGCAGAATCCCTGATCGATCATTTTCGTTAGGTAAACCACCTGACCGCGCTGCTCGGGCTCGCCCGCTTCGCCAAATTCGGCGCGTACCGCTGCCGAGGCCCGCGGCACCGGTACACGCAACGACGGCGAGCTGTCCTTGCGGGGCAGCAGCTCGTTTTGTCGTTCCGCGTCCCGCGCATAAAACAGCGTCTGTCGCCCATTGGTATTGCACGTCCATTTATCAAATACCAGCATGCCGGCAAAATCGTGCAGGTTGGCCACCTCGCGCAACTGCTCGTCCGGCAAAAAATCGTACAGCGCCAGCCGCCGTGGATCGCCGGGAAAGCGCGAACCAAATTGCAGGCCCGCCACGCACGGCGTTCGCGCACGCGGCAACTCCACGCACAATTCCGGCGTGTAGCGGATCAGCTCCTCGCCGACCTCCACCACCGCCACCGGCGTCGTCGGCAGCCCCAGCCGCGCCGCCAGCCTGGTTCCCAGCAATTCGTTCACCAGCACGCGCCGATGTTGCGGATTGTTTTGGAACTTCACCACGTAGTAGTGGCCGTCCGAACAGCGCATCAGGTGCGACTGCGCTCCGCCGCGCATCCGCCGTATCTGCTCCAGTGCCCGTAACATAGACGGCGTTATGCTAATGGTACTTGCGGCGCGGGGCAAGGCCGCGCTTCCCGGCGGCAACTCATTTCCCGATTCGACCGCCAGCCCGTCCGCAATTTGGCGCGGGTTGGCATGCTTTGATCCGCCACAAATTCCCGCCCTCCGGCCAACCGTGCCGCTCTGAAAACACCCTGCGCCCACACTTCACCGCTAGATGGACCAAGCCCCGAGATCCTCTCGGGGCTTGCGTTTCGAACGGTCGGTAATTCGCGTGTGTCGCGTCAGCGCAAGTCTCTAACGACGCTTTTTTTTCTTAGCGCTTTTGGCGGGCTTCTTTGCCGCTTCTTTCTTCGCCGCAGGCTTGGCNNGGCGCAGCCTTGGCGGCATCCTTCACCGTGGTGGTCACGCGCGGCGGCGCGTCCTCGAGGTCCTCTTCCACCACCGTCAATTCCTCTTCTTCCACATCGCCGATTTCGTCGGCCTCCACGCCCAGCTCTTCCTCATCCTCGAGCGGCGCCAGGTCGTTGTCGTCCTCAAATCCGTCCTTCTCGAAATCCATGCCATCCTCCCCTGGAGCAGTGTAGGTCCTGCGAAACTTGGTTTTTCCTTATGCGATCGCGGGGAGAGACGCGGCGTCTCTCCCCGAGGCACCTAGTAAACCCTTTCGCGTTGTTATCGCATTCGCGCGGCTCTTGTCAAGCATTCCGCAATCTGGCCGCGAAAAAATCGTTCCGACACGTCAATTATGTGCTGGCGTAGGAGCGCTCGCCTGGGCGGCGGCCGTTCCCCCATGGCGCGGTACTTTTCTGCGCGCGGCAGGCGCCTTCCGTGACGGCGCCGCCTCGGGCGATCCCCCCAACGTATATATCCGCAGCACCATTCCCCGGCTCACGCGGTCGCTCTTCAGCCGGTTCCACTTCTTCAAATCGTCCGCCTCCACGCTGAAGCGATCGGCGATCCCCAAAAAGGTATCGCCTTTCCGCACCCGGTAACTCACCAGTCGCCGCGTGGCCTCCGATTGCGCCTGTGCCGCCGGGATAATCAGCTTCTCGCCGGAATCCAACTGCGCCCCGCGCTCCAGATTGTTGGCCTCGGCAATCGCCGCCGGCGTCACGCGATATTTCTTGGCGATGGCCGCCAGCGTCTCGCCCTCCGCCACGCGGTGCCGCCGCCAGCTCACCCACTTGTCCGGAGGTATATCCGCAATCTCCGCGGAAAATTTCGCCGCCGTCCCGGGAGGTACGTGCATCTCAAACGCCGGATCGTCCGGGGTGGCCAGCCGCAGCAGCGAAGGATTCAGCGCGTGCAGCGTCTGCACATCCACGTCAATGGTCTCCGCCACCAGCCGCAGATCGATGGCTCGCCCCGGCTTCACCACCTCATACGGCACCGGAGGATCGGGCTCGGCATGGATCCCGTAATGCGGCGCATCCTTCGCGATCAAGGTCAGCGCCAGAATGATCGGCACGTAATTCTTGGTTTCCTTGGGCAGCACGTTGCGCCGGTACAATTCCCAAAAATCCGCGTACCCCGTGCGTTCCACCGCCTTCTGCACGTTCCCCGGCCCGCAGTTATACGCCGCCATGGCCAGGTACCAGTCTCCGAACAGCCCATACAAATCCCGCAAATGGTGCGCCGCCGCCCGCGTGGCCTTCTCCGGGTCCTGCCGTTCATCCACCCACCACGTATGCCGCAGCCCGTACTCGTTCCCGCGCCACGCCACGAACTGCCAAATCCCCCGCGCTCCCGCCCGCGACAATGCCAGCGGCTGAAACGCGCTTTCCGCCTGCGCGAGGTAGATCAAATCCTGCGGCACGCCCTCTTCCCGCAACACCCGCGAAATCATCTCCCGATACGGGCCCGCCCGCCTCAGCCCCGTCTCCACAATCGCCCGCCCGCGCGGCGTCTGGAAAAAGTTCAAAAACGACAGCACCTCATCATTGACCGTCAGCGGTAAGTCATGCGAAATGTTCCGCGCCGACTCTTCCGCGCGGTCCTTTAATCTCGGGTCCACCGGAAACGTCATCTCCGCCACTTCGTCGATCGCCGCGGGCACCGTCGGCGGCTCGCTGAACCCATCCCCCGCGCGAAACGCCTGCAATTCCTCGCTGTACACCGTATCCACCACGCGGTGGAACAATTCATTCAGCCGCGCATCCGCCGTCAAGTCGTAGCCGCTTTCCAGCATCCAGTCCACCGCGTCATTGAAATCCTTGCGCGCCGCTTCCAGGTGTCCCGCTTTGTAGTTCTGCTCCCCGGCGGCAAACCGTTCTTCCACGCATTGGATCAGGTACGCCTTGCTGCTCGGCACCGCAGGCAGCAGGGATACGCTGGGCCGTGCCAGCTCATTTCTCAGCGGCAGCGCCCCGTTCGGCGAGGTTTGCTGTGCGGTCGACTTTTGGCCATCGCCCGCGTCGAAGCTGGCCGTCGGTCGATCCGCGGTCGGAGCGAGCGCTGGAACGCGCGCCTGCACCGCATGCTTTCCCGCATCGTCGCAACCCATCGCCAGGCCGCAGCATGCCAAGCAACACATAGCCAAGGCGCTTTGCCCCAGGCGTCGCCACGCCACGGCGTGCACTGCCCGGGCTCGCACCGCGGCTCTTTCGGGAGCTTCTTTCGCAGCTTCGCGCAAACACGGTGGCCAGGCCACCTTCCATCGCCACATCCCTACATGGTATGTACCCGTCGCGCTCAAGGTCAATGCATTCTGCTGCTCCCGGGGGTGTCGCAAACACCACAGCCGGGCGCCGCTTCGCACGCCAATTTCGCGGCACTTTTTGGAGTACACTGCTTCCCGTCCGTCAACCTGTGACCCTGCGAGGTGCTCCCACGTTCCGCTCCCTAGCCAAGCGCCGCGCCGCCTTACCCGGATGCACCCCAGCACAGGACGCTGCCGTACGGCCCCACATTTGTCACCTCGCGGTCCTCCTATTCCTAGCCGTCGCTACCCCCGCCCAGCAACCCGATCTCTCCGCGCAAAAACGCGCGCTAATTTCCCAAGCCGTCTCCGACTTCCAGGCCGCCACCAACGTCCCTGGCCTCTCGATCGCCGTAGTCCTCGACGGTCAACCCGCCTGGTCCGTCGGCTTCGGCATGGCCGACCTTGAAAACTCCGTCCCGGCCACCCCCGCCACCCTCTTTCGCTTGGCCTCCGTCTCCAAACCCCTTACCGCCACCGCCATCCTCCAGCTCTGGGAGCGCGGCAAGCTCGATCTCGACGCCCCGGTGCAAAAATATTGCCCGGCCTTCCCACAAAAAAACGCCCCCATCACCTCACGCATGCTCCTCAACCACCTCTCCGGCATCCGCCACTACAATCCCGACAACAGAGGCGACATCCCCGACGACAGCGCCCGCCATTTCACGTCCATGAAAGAAGCCCTTGCCATTTTTGAAGATGATCCGCTGCTCTCGCCGCCCGGCGCGGAATTTCACTACAGCACGTACGGCTACACCGTCCTCGGTTGCGTCCTCGAAGGCGCCAGCGGCGAGAAATATATCGATTTCGTCCGCGAAAATGTTTTCCTCCCGGCCAACATGGCGCACAGCCAGGCCGACGATTTCTTCGCCATCATCCCGCATCGCACACGCTGGTATCACAAGGATGCCCAAGGCGTGGTCCAGAACGCCGGCGTCCTCGATTCCAGCTACAAAATCCCGGGTGGCGGCTGGCTCTCTTCCGCCGACGATCTGGCGCTCTACGAATACGCCATCCTTACCGATAGGCTCATCAAACGCACCACGCGCGACCTCATGTGGACTCCCGGCAAAACCACCGCTGGCAAGCAACTTGACTACGGTCTCGGCTGGGACATCGCCCAATGGTCCGGCATCACCATCTACGGTCACACCGGCGGCCAACAAGGCACCAGCACCTACATGGGCGTGGTCCCGGCCCGCAACGCCGGCGTCGTGGTCCTCGCCAATCTCGATGGCGCCGACGTCACCAAACTGGCCCACCAAATCCTGAGCATCCTCCTCGACCTCCCAGAACCGTCTTTGTAGCGGCCGCCTTCTGAGGCCGGCGCCTCTGACCTAATCGAGATCAATAATGGCGGGTCTCTCACTGAAGACAAACCTGCGCGAGCCGTTCGTGCATATCTTCGTCTTTCTCTGCTCTTTGCCTTTCT
>PMOV01000048.1:13290-13886 GCA_003161195.1 Acidobacteriota bacterium
CCCGCCCTACACCCGCCAAAGCCCATCATCGCCCAGGAACCGCCGGAATCAAGCACGAGTCCATGAAAAAGGGCATATCTATATTTAAGAACTGAATTGGAAGGTCTGCGCCCCGAGTGCCGCCCCTCACTGGGATCACATTAATATAAAAGGACTTAGCGACGACTTCGCGGATTCTTCGCATCTCCTCATACGATTTTGCTTGCTTTCCCCCCTGCCCCATGGTACTTTTGTGTTGCGTTTGTTGCTCTTGTATCGCCTTTGGAAATTCGTAAAGGTCCGCAAGGTAACTCTTGCGGCTTTTTTGTTTTATACCGCCCTAAAGGCGGCCAAGACGTACCGCAGCACCAAATAGCTTAATTCTTGAAAAGAGACACAGCAGTGAGCAAAGAACAAGGAACAGTGAAGTGGTTTAACGCCAGCAAGGGCTTTGGATTCATCCAGCGCCAGAGCGGTGAGGACGTTTTCGTCCATTTCTCCGCGATTGTGGCTGATGGCTATAAGTCGCTCAACGACGGCCAAGCGGTTGAATTCGAAGTCGTCCGCGGCCCTAAGGGCTTGCAGGCGTCCAACGTCCAGCCGCTGTAACCACTTCG
>PMOV01000204.1:0-1947 GCA_003161195.1 Acidobacteriota bacterium
GCGGTCATTGAGAAGAAGTTCGGCGCGCCGATCATCACCAAGGACGGCGTGACGGTAGCAAAAGAAATCGAACTGCGCGATCCGCTCGAGAACATGGGCGCGCAGATGGTACGCGAAGTAGCTTCAAAGACCTCTGACGTGGCCGGCGACGGCACCACGACGGCGACGGTTCTGGCGCAAGCCATCTTCCGCGAGGGCGTGAAGACGGTAGCGGCGGGCGCCAGCCCGACGGCCCTGAAGCGCGGCATCGAAAAGGCCGTGGAAGTGGCGGTCGAAGAGATCAAGAAGCTGCACAAAGACGTGAAGGGCGACATGATTGCGCAGGTCGGCACCATTTCCGCCAATAACGACAAGCAAATCGGCGGCATCATCGCCGAAGCTATGAAGAAGGTCGGCAAGGATGGCGTGATCACCGTCGAGGAATCCAAGACGATGGAGACCACCCTGGAAGTCGTGGAAGGCATGCAGTTTGACCGCGGCTACCTCTCGCCGTACTTCATCACGGACTCCGACCGCATGGAGTGCGTGCTGGAGGATGTGCGCATCCTGATCCACGAGAAGAAAATCAGCTCGATGAAGGATTTGCTGCCCTTGTTGGAGCAGACCGCCAAGATGGGCAAGCCCCTCTTGATCATCGCTGAGGACATCGAAGGCGAAGCGCTCGCGACCTTGGTCGTGAACAAACTCCGCGGCACGCTGCAGTGCGCTGCCGTTAAAGCCCCGGGCTTTGGCGACCGCCGCAAAGCGATGCTCGAAGACATCGCCACCCTCACGGGCGGCAAAGCCGTCACGGAAGACCTGGGCATTAAGCTCGAGAACGTGAAGATCGAAGATCTCGGCCGCGCCCAGAAGATCACCATCGACAAGGACAACACCACGATCATCGAGGGCAAAGGCAAGACTGCCGANNGACAAGGAGAAGTTGCAGGAGCGCCTTGCCAAGCTGGTCGGCGGTGTGGCCGTCATCAAGGTCGGCGCAGCCACCGAAACCGAACTGAAGGAAAAGAAGGCGCGCGTCGAAGACGCCATGCACGCCACCCGCGCAGCGGTCGAGGAAGGCATTGTCCCCGGCGGCGGCACGGCGTTGCTGCGTTGCATCTCGGCCATCGAGAAGCTCAAACTGCAGGACGACGAGGCCGTGGGTGCAGGCATTGTGCGCCGCGCTCTCGAGGAGCCTTCCCGCCAGATCGCGCTCAACGCCGGCCACGAAGGCGCTGTGGTGATCGGTAAAATCCGCGACTCCAAGGACGACAACTTCGGCTTCAACGCCGAGTCCGGCGAGTACGGCGACATGGTCAAGATGGGCGTGATCGATCCGGCCAAGGTTACCCGACTCGCGTTGCAGAACGCGGCGTCGATTGCCGGCTTGATGCTGACCACGGAAGCCTTGATCGCCGACATCAAGGAAGAGTCCAAGGCCGCAGCGGGCGCCGGCGGCCCGGGTGGCGCGCCCGGCGGCATGGGCGGCATGTACTAAGACGGGCCTCGCCTTTGTGGGGCGTTGCATGCGGCGCCCAAAATTGGCAAGGTTTCAGCAAAAAGGCGGTCCGATTCTCGGGCCGCCTTTTTTGTTTTCCGGCAGTGCGTTATAACTTCACGCCTGCCGATGGCGTCTAAAGCCCTATGCGAGCGACCCCCGTTTCGCGAAAAAAGGAAAATTATGAGCGCGTATGTGATTTTCACCCGGGTGAAAACAATCGACCCTGCGGAAATGAAAATCTACAACGAGACCGCGCGGGCCACGCTGGAAGGCCATCCGGTGAAAATTCTTGCGGCGTACGGACCAAAGGAAGTGCTGGAAGGCCCGGAACACGAGGGCATTTTCATCATGGAATTTCCCACCATGCAGGACGCCACGGCGTGGTACGACAGTCCGGCGTATCGCAAGGTGCGCGAGCATCGCTTCAAGGGCGCCGAATATCGCGGCGTGATCGTGCAGGGAGTCTA
>PMOV01000204.1:2070-9765 GCA_003161195.1 Acidobacteriota bacterium
GGCTGTCCATAATCGAAGATCACGCCGCTGCCCGGCGCCCGCGCGGCGATGAAGCCGATGGTCGCGCGAAAGGCGCCGAGCGTCAGGTATGGCACCACACCCAGCCACGCGAACACGGCCGGCGAGTGCAAATCAAATCCGGCAGCCTGAAGTCGCTCGGGCAGCGCCTGCTGCTCAAAATCCACGGGCGCAAACGTGAGATTCTGCGGAATGGCGACGTTCGCGCGTGCTAGCAGTTCCCTCTTCCATTGTTGCGTCGCCGGATGATCCACCTCGAACACGTGCACCTGAGGAAACGGATTCCTGTAGGCAAAGGTATCTAGGCCGGCGCCCAGCAAAACATACTGCTGCGCTCCGCGCACCGCGCCGGCCGCCAGACAATCCTCCGCATAGCGGCTGCGTGCCACCAGATGCGCCCGCATGGCCAGAGAGAATCGTGAGCCGGCCCCCGCGACGGCGGCCTGCAAAGGCGCAGCATACGTCTGGCCCAGCAGCGGAATCGCCACCGGGTCGTGAAATACCACTGGCACATCGCGCAATTGATGGACCGCGCGGCGCAACGCCACACTGACCGCCGTCCGCGATGCTCGCGCTTTTTCCATGTGCGTCTCCGCCAGCCTCCAGAAAAGCATATAACTTCGCGTCATGCACCGGTGTCCACGATTAAAAAAGCAAACGGCGGTTGTCATCAATTTTTAATAGCAAACCTGGACGCGATTCGGCGTACAATCTTGCCCCGGTCACAAAAGGTGAAAGACATGGCCATCCTTCGTGACGCACCCCGCCGCCGATCGCAGCGCGTATCGCTGAAAAAACGCGGTCGTCTGGTCGTAAACCTAGCCAGCAATCAGAAATTACTTCCCTGCATCGTGGTGGACTCGTCCAAGGAAGGCTTTCGCCTGCGCGCCAGCTTGCGCGTGCGCCGCGGTGACCTCGTCGAAGTGATCCTCGACGAGCCGCAGTCGGTCATCGAACAATGCAGCGTGGTGTGGATTGGCAAGCCGGACACCAAGGAGTTTGGCGAGGTGGGGTTGGAGATTGTACGCCCCACAGCTCCGCAGCAGCACGGGGCTTACAACTAAGATCGTTCGTTGACGCGGATTCACGGGCCTGGCTCGTCATTCGCCTCATTCGCCGGTCAGGCACCCGTCGGGCATCAGAAACGTCCGCCTCGCCAGTTCGCACGACAGCGTCTGCTGGCGATAATATTTTTTCAGCACGTTGTTTTTCCAATCCAGCAGATCCGGGTTGACGGCCGCAAACTCCAGCCAGCTTTGCGGCCGCTCTTCCTTCGCTCGCGCGATTCGCTCCCGGACCAGAAACAAATATGCCCAGGTAATGGTCTCGTGATAAAGCTGCGGCTTGCCGTTCGCGGCGGCGAGTCGCTGCAAAGCCGCGGAAAATCGCTGCAACGCTTCCGCGGCGGGGTATCGCGAAACATACAGAAACGCCATGCGCACATGGTCCGCGTGATGGAACGACGCGCCGGGCAGGCTGCCGCGTTCAAACGCCGCCATGAACTCTTCATCGGTCACGGCGCGCACCCCGCCGTTCGTCGTCGCGGCTGCTCATGCACACCAGCACCGCCGTGGCGTAAATGACTAACTCGGCCGCGTATTCTCCGCGCATAAAATGCAGCGCCAGGGCCACGGCAAAAACACCTAGCAGCGTAAAACCGCCGATGATTTCCATTGGCGGGATCAGGAATAGAATCGCGGCGAGCGCTTCGCTTCCACCAAGCCCCGGGTGTAGCCATGCGGGCAGCCCGTGCTGTGCAAAATCTTTCGCCGCACCGTGCGACATCGTGAAGTGCACGGATTCGAGCAGCACCGTCAGCCCCAGCGTCCACCGCAATGCCGGCACCGCCAGGCGTTTCAGCACAGTATTCATTTCCAATCTCCGCTATCTTTTTTGGCACCCTTTTTCTTCAAACTCTTCTTCTTGGAACTGGGCCCGGCGGACTCCACCAATCGGTGACTGGCGCGTGCGTCCAGGTCCAGACCATAAAATCTCTTTAACTCTTTAATACGCTGCAGGCTCGCCGGTTCAAACGGACACTGCCCATCGAAGGCATGCAACACGATGCCTTCCAGCAAATCGCCGAGGGTCATATCCTGGTACTCGGCAAACGCCTTCAACACTTTCAAGAGCCTTTTTTCGACGCGCACCCCGGTCTGGACGCGTTGTATCAAGAGCCTGTCTTCCGCCATGATCAGCACCTCCCCACTGTTGGTACCAATGTACCATGGTACACGGCCGCCCGGCAAGACTCGGGCAGCGGCCCGCGCAAAGCCCTGCCCAACACGCAAACATCTCAATTGCGATCAATAAGTTATTTGCAGGTAGGGGTACGGCATGCCGGACCCGTTCGGATGCAACTAGGAAACTCTCTGGGGGAAAGTTTTGTTAAAGGTGGAGCGCGTCAACCGCACCCCACCCACACACAACATCAGCTAATACGACATCAGCAAATGTACCAGCGTGCGCAGCGCCACGGCCGTCGGCCCCTTGGCCAACCACGGCTTGGCGTCGTCGTTCCACGCCGTCCCCGCGATATCCAGATGGATCCACGGCGTATCGCCGGCGAACTCCTTGATGAACATCGCGCCAGTAATCGCGCCGCCGCCCTTGCCGCTGCCGATATTCTGAATGTCCGCAAAGCTGCCCTTGATGAACTCGCGATACTCGTCGTCGATGGGCATCTGCCACATCTTTTCGCCCGCGGCCTTCGCGGAAGCCAGCAACTTATCGGTGAAGGCCTGGTCCGAGCCAAACACGCCCACGTTCACATTGGCCAGCGCCACCACAATGGCACCGGTCAGCGTCGCCGCATCGATCAGCGCGGTGGCCCCGAGTTGCTTGGCAAAGGTCACCCCATCCGCCAGGATTAGCCGTCCTTCGGCGTCCGTGTTCAGCACTTCGATGGTCTTGCCAGACATCGACGTCTGGATATCCCCGGGCTTCTGCGCCGTGCCGCCCGGCATATTTTCCGTGGCCGGCACCACGCAAATCACCTTCACATTCGGCTTCAGCGCGGCAATCGCCCGCATCACTCCCAACATGGTAGCCCCGCCCGCCATGTCGTACTTCATCTTCTCCATGCCGTCGGCGGGCTTGATGGAAATGCCGCCGGTGTCAAACGTCACGGCTTTGCCGACCAACCCAATCACCGGCGCCTGCGGATTGGCCTTCGCCGGCACGTACGTAATCACGATCATGCGCGGCGGCTCCGGGCCGCCTTGCGCCACGCTGAGCAGCGCGCCCATCTTCAGATCCGCAATGCGTCGCTCGTCCAGCACCTCCACGGCCAAGCCCGCCTCGCGCGCCATGGCTTCGGCTTTCTCGCCCAGCACACGCGGGGTGAGCTTGTTCGAGGGTTCGTTCACCAGGTCGCGCGTAAAATTCTGTGCTTCGCCAATGGTGCGCCCGCGCGAAATAGCCGCGTCCGCACTTGCGCGCATGGAATCCGGATAACCCGCGATCGCCAGGCTCTCGATCTGCTTGTCGGTCTTCTTGTCTGTCTTGTATTTGTCGGTCTCAAAATTCGCCGTAGTCACGGCCTCGGCAATCGCTTGCGCGGCCGCGTCATTGGCTTCCTTCTCGCCCACCAAAAAAGCGATCTTCTTGACGCCCTTGGCCTTCAGCGAACGGATCGCTGCGCCGACAATCTTTCGCAGCGTCGCCCCGCTGAACTGTTCCCGTTTGCCAGCGCCTAGCAGCAACAACCGCCCAGCCTTCAGTCCCGCGGGCACATGCAACAGCGTCGACTCCAGCGTCTTGCCCGTCAATTCCCCGCTCTGCACCAGCTTCCGCAACAATCCGTTCGCGCTCTGGTCCATTTCCAGCAAATGGCCCTGCAAGGGGTCGCTCTCTTCAAATACGTACGTAACCAGCGCGTCCGCTTCGAGCGTGGCATAGGGCTTGGTTTCCAGCGTGATCTGCATGATGCGTTTATCGCCTCCGATTGCGATACATCGATTCGTCTACTTCCCGCCGCGCTTCTTTTTTCTTTTCGTCCGCACGGCGGTCCCAGCTCTTTTTACCCTGCGCCAGGGCGATTTCACACTTGGCGATGCCGTTGCGGAAATAGATGCGCAGGGGTATTACGGTTAAACCTTTGGATTCGGTACGGACCGCCAGCTTATGTATCTCATTGCGGTGCAGCAGCAGTTTCCGGGATCCCAGCGGCTCGTGATTCCAAGGACCACCCGCCAGGTACTGAGCAATATGGGCGTTCACCAGCCACGGCCCGCTCTTCTTGAATTCCACATACGCGTCGCGGATATTAGCTTTGCCCTCGCGCAGGGCCTTCACTTCCGTGCCATGCAGCACGATGCCCGCCTCATAGCGGTCCAGCAACGTGTAATTATACGACGCCGCGCGATTCTGGGCGACCAGCGACTCCTCGGGCTTCCCAGACTTGCCGGATTTGCCAGACTTCTCAGGTTTCCGGGATTTTTCCGGTTTGCGGGTAGGCTGCGCCACTCTTTCATCATAAATGATGCATTAAATTCCCGCTACCCGCTGAAAAAAAAGGGGGGTATTCAATGCAAGACAGCCAACCTTCCCTCGCTTGCTGGGCTTCTAAGCCGAATGTTAGACTCCAAAACAGTCTACTGTCTTCGTCCAGTCGAGGCTCGGGAGAGTTCATGCGCCGTTGGAGTAATCTGGCAGTTTGCCTGGGGATTGCGCTGCTTGCAGCCGGCTGTCCCAAGGGCCAAAACGACTTCGATGCGGGACATAAGGCGGAAAACCTCTCCGACTTGGACGACGCCTACATCTACTACCAGAAGGCCGTCAAAGCCAACCCGGATAACGCGAATTATAAGATTAAGGCCGATCAATCTCGTTTTGACGCCGGCCAGATGCACGTCCAGCGCGGTTACGCGCAGCGAAAAAAGGGTGACCTGCAATCGGCGGTCGCCGAATTTCAACGTGCCTTGCTCATCGATCCGTCCAGCTCCGTCGCCGAGCAGGAGTTACAGCGCACCGTCGATATGATCGCGGAAAATAGCCGCGCGAACGATGCCGCCGCGCAACCGGAGCCCGAGGTCGGAGAGCAGCCCCTGGCTTCCGCGCCCCCAGAGTTGAAACCGCTCTCTAATGCCCCCATCACGCTGACCATGACCAACGATTCCAAGATGGTCTTCGATACCATCGCCAAGTTGGCGGGCCTCACGGTCATCTATGACCCGGACTTTATCGGCAAACAGATCAAATCCCAGTTGAACAACGTCACCCTGCAGCAAGCGCTCGACATCACCGCTCTGCAAGCCAAAGCCTTCTGGAAGCCCGTCACGGAAAACATTATCTTCGTCATCCCCGACCAGCCGCAGAAGCGCCGCGACTATGAAGAAGAAGTGGTCAAAACTTTTTATCTCGGCAACACCGTCCAGGCCCAGGACATTACCGAAATCGTCACCGGCTTGCGCCAGTTGCTCGACATGAAGCGCTTGCAGCAACTCAATTCCCAGAACGCCATCATCGCCCGCGATACCCCGGACAAACTCGCCCTTGCGGAAAAAATGATCCGCGATATCGATAAGGCCAAGCCCGAGGTGGTCATTCAGGTGGAGGTATTACAGGCTCGTGTCGATCGCATGCGCGACCTCGGGATCCTGCCCGGACAATCCGCTTCCATCGCCATCAATCTCAACAACGGCACGAGCAGCACGTCCACCACCACCACCACGTCCACCACCACCACCAACCCTACGCTGCAGAATCTGCGCCACCTCACCGGGGCGGACTATAGCGTCACCTTGCCCAGCCTCACGGCCAATGCCGTCCTCACCGACACCTACACGAAGATCATTCAGAATCCGGAGATTCGCTCGATCGACGGCCAGCCCGCCAAGCTGCGTATCGGCGACAAGATCCCGGTAGCCACCGGTAGCTTCCAGGCCGGTGTCGGCGTCGGCTCGACCGGAGGCGCGGGCATCGTCAACCCCCTCGTCAACACGCAATTCCAGTATTTGGACGTTGGCGTCAACGTCGATATTACGCCGCGCGTCCACCCCAATCACGAAATCAGCATGAAGGTGGTCATCGAGGTTTCCTCGCAAACCGGCACTTCCACCATCGGCGGCATTCAGCAGCCCATCATCAGCCAGCGCAAGATCGAACACGATATCCGCCTCAAGGAGGGCGAAGTCAACGTTCTCGGCGGTTTGTTTGAAAAAGACGATACCCGCACGCTCAATGGCTGGCCCGGGTTTGCCAAGATTCCCTTCCTGCGTTATTTCTTCTCGGACGACGCCACCGATAAACAAGACACGGAAGTGCTGTTTGTTTTGATTCCCCACATCGTCCGCATGCCGGAATGGACCAAGAACAATCTGCGCACGATGTACTCCGGAACGGAATCAAACGTCCAGGTGAAGCACGACGCCAGTATCCGGGCGCCTCAGGCGCAACCGGTGCAACAAGGCGCCGTGCCGCCACAAGCGCCGGCGCCGATTCCCGGCCCCGCAGGGGTCGCCGCAGCGCCCCCGATGTCAGTGGGCGCAGCTCCTTCCGCCGCTGCTTCCGCTGTTGCTCCCGCTCCCAATGGCGCGCCTGCACGCTTGAAATTTGAGCCGCAATCCCTGGCCTTGAAAGTTGGCCAGGAAGCCACCGTGGCCATCGCCGTGGATAACGTCACTGACCTCTTCTCCGTGCCGCTGCTTATTCAATTCAATCCTGCGGTCCTGGCCATCGAAGAGCCAGAATATGCCGCCGGCGAGGGCGGCAAGGGCGGGTTCCTATCGGGCGGAACGCAAGTGGTCGCCATCGTAAGCCGCATCGACAAGGAAAAAGGTCAAGCCATCATATCTGCCACTCGCCAGCCTAACACCCCCGGCGTGAGCGGGAGCGGCACGCTTTTGGCGCTGAAAGTAAAGGCTTTGGCGCCGGGGCAATCCAATCTTTCCATCCTGCAGGTGAATGCCAAGGATTCCCAGCAGCGGCCCATCCCGCTGGTTACCACGGAAGCCACGCTGCAGGTTCAGCCTTAGCCCCGAGTCGGAATGTTTATGGCGCGTTTGCTCATCTTCGTCGCTCCGCCGCAGCGGCGTCGGCGTCGCAGTTTGCGGCGCTTCCCGTTGCGGTTGGCCGCCCGTCCCTGCCAACCTTGGCGCGGCCAATCCGGCATGACCCTGCTCGAGCTGATCGTCTCTTGCGCCATCCTGTTGGTGCTCTCCTCCGCCGCTTTGCCCATCGCCCGCTATTCCATCTGGCACCAGAAGGAAAGACAATTGCAGAAGAACCTGCGCGAAATTCGCGAGGCCATCGATCGTTACAACGACGCCGCCACCGATCAGAAGATTCGCACCAGTGCGAACCTCGCAAACTACCCGCCCGACCTGCAAACCTTGGTCAAGGGCGTCCCGCTGGCCAGCGCGCCGGACCAGACCATCCGGTTCCTGCGCTCGATCCCCATCGATCCCATCACCGGCAAAGCCGATTGGGGCTTGCGCGGAACCGGAGACGATTGGAACTCCACCCACTGGGGCGGCATTAACGTCTTCGATGTCTATTCGTCATCCACTGCCACTGCCCTGGATAACACGCGATACTCGGATTGGTGATCTTCTGAGGCTGCACGGGGCACGAACCCGGCATCAAAGAATGAGGGACGACGCTGAAAGACGCGGTAAACTAGCAATATAACTTTGGAATTGCCCTGGGGCGCTTATGAGCAACGACACGAATCAT
>PMOV01000242.1 GCA_003161195.1 Acidobacteriota bacterium
GAGAGGTCGTTGCCGTCGACCAGCACGGTGCCTTCGGACGCTTTAGCCAAGCCGCCGATAACGTACAAAAGCGAAGATTTGCCGCAGCCGGAAGGGCCCATAACGGCGACGGATTCGCCCGGCTGGACCTCAAAATCCACGCCGCGGAGCGCCGGGACTTCGACCTTGCCGGCGCGGTAACGCTTCCAGAGTTTTACCGTTTTAAGTATGGGCTCCACGCCTTTTTTTGCCGGCCCCTTGTCCCGTAATTGGTCGTCCAGCGTCAGACGAATCGTGGTATTTCGTAGTGTATCTGCCATTTTCTTCGCTGCCTAGCCGGGCAATCCTTTTTGCGCGATGCGCGGCGCGCGTTGGGGTCTGCGGCGCGGGCATGCTGCGGGCACGACGTGAACGGCGAAGCTGGCCATTGTACTAGTCATAGGAAAGGGCCTCTACCGCGTCTTTCCGGCTGGCCATCCAAGCCGGGTAGCTGGCGCCAAAAAGGGCGCCGACGAGGGCGATCAAGCCGGCGCGAGCGATCCACCCTGGGGTGATGAGGATGGAAAGCGTGGGAAAGCCGGCGAGGAACAAGGAGCGCACAAGGTAGCTGATGCCCACGCCCGCGGCGATGCCGAAGAGGCACAAGACCGCGGATTCCGTGAGCACGGAGCGCACGATGAATTTTCTATCGGCACCGAGCGATTTCAGGACGCCGATATCGCGCGTGCGTTCGAGAACCGTAGTGTACATAGTGAGAAAAATGACCAGGAGGCCGATGGCCACGGCGAGCGCGATCATGGCGTCGATGAAGGTGCGCAGGCCGGGGATGTTGGTGGAAGTCATCAACGAGAGGAATTCTTTCAATGGGCGAACGGTGTAACCGGGAAGCAAATGACGCATTTCTTCGCTGACGTCTTCCGTATGTTCGGGGCGCGTGCACTTAAGCAGGAAGATGGAGGCCTTGTCGTGGGCGGCGACGAGATCCTGCAGCGTGGCTAGCGGGACGAATAGACGCGCCCCCTTGCCGTGTTCGATGATCCCTGCCACATGCCAATCGTGATTGAGCAGATTGTAGGTGTCGCCGACTTTAATGTTTTTGGACTTGGCGGCCCAATCGTCGACCAGCAGGTCGTCGGGGCCCTGCATGTCATGGCCAGCGAGAAACACAAAGCCGCCGGATACGGCGTGGAAGGATTCCGTGTCGATGCCCCAGATGGTATCGACGCCGCCGGCGGTGCTGAATTGCAGCAAGGCGGGCGCCACGGCTTGCACGTATTTTAATTGTGCGAGCTTGTCGCCGATTTTAATGGGCATGGGCGAGCCGCTGAAATTCAGGAAGATGGACGCGGCGGGAGGCTGCAGGACGATGTCTGCGCCAATGCCTTCGATGCGCTTGGCGGTTTCAGAAAGCATGCCGGAGGTCAGGCCGACGATGAGGACGACCAGGGCGACTTCGACGCCTACCGCCAGGACGCTGATGAGCGTGCGCAGCGGGCGGTGGATAAGATTGCGGAGGATCAGTTCGGTCATCATGGCTGATGATCCTGCGCGGGGGCGGGCGCCACGGATTTTTGTGCATCGTCGCCCACGTGAACTAGCTCTGAGCCGGGAGGTTGATCCAACTGGAAACGCGCTGCGGGAATCTCGTCGTTTAGCGTAATTTTCGTTACCTGGAGGTCCAGGCGGTAATCGTCATGGGGGCGGTCGATGACGATGGTGTGGGCGAAGAGCGAGGTGGCATCGGCTGCCGTCGCCGCGGCGGTGTTAGCACTGGGCGCCGATGAATCGACCTGACGCCAGTCCGAGAGATGGATATCCGCGCTGAGCAAGCCCTTGGAAGAAAATTCCTCGATGCGCGCAACCTCGAGCTCGGCGCGATCAAACCAGATTTTGCGCAGGATTTCCGTGCGGTAGCCGCCGCGCAGCACCGTCAACACGTAGTAGCGGCCGCTGTCATCGTTATATTCCTCGAAGAGCACTTCTTCTCCACTGCGAATTTCGGGCCAGAGAAAAGCTTCCAGTAAATGCTCGGGCCGGAGATTCTCGATCGGCTTGTCGCTCGTGTGCGTCGTGGCCACGGTGCCGACCAGGAATTTGTTTTTGGACGGAATCCAAACGCGGAACGTGTCGCCATCGCTGGCCATATCGAACACTGTTTTGCCGATCACCGGCGCCTGTCCAATAACGCGAATGCTGGCCGGGCGCGCAACCAGCAGGAAAGCTTTTACTTCGTGGTATTCCTGGATCACACCGCTGTATTTCGAGCCTGCCGTGGGCTTTAGCTCCACGGTGGCATTCAGCGAGCGAACGCCGCGAGCCACGGCATTATAGCGCTTGATCAACTCTTCGCGCGTAGCATCTTTGGCAATTGGGCGCGCGGTGCCCTGCGTCACGGTGGTTTTGGTGATAACGTGACCGCAGCCGCCAGAAATGGCCGCCACTGCCGCCGTCACCATGCATGTAACGAAGCGTAAACGCAAACTTTCCGCCCTTATGACTCTATGAAGTGCAATTCACGCGCCATGAGCCATGCAAATGACTAGTCCCCTAAAAGCGCGCCCCGACCGGCCATTGGCACTATTGCGGCCGGGAAATATATACATCGAAAGGCTGCAGCGCGGGCCGCACACGGCGGATCACCTCGCTGCTCCACAGCGTGTCGCTTAGAAGCGTAAGCCAGCCATCGTTGGGCTCGCAGATGCCGCAAAAATTGTAACGCGCATACGCGCCTTGATAGGCGTCCAGCCCGCGCTTCGAGAGGTCGCCCTCGAGCTCCGGGTCGGGTGCTTGCGCGCTCAAACCCACGCGCAGGCCAAAGGTTTCGGCCGCAAAACGCGCGAACAGTTCCCGCAGTTGGTCGGCGGGCGGCTGGGAGACGACCAGACAGCGCGCGGCGGCTTCGCGGGTTGGAATGTCGTGCAGGGCGCAAAACTCGGCCACGCGGTCGAGGTGGCTGAAAAAATCGAGTACGTACGGTTCGCTGGCGGTGAGCGCCGGGACAATCGCCGACCACATCTCCGCGCCGTCTGGACCGGTCACCGGCTCGCGGTCTTCGGTGCCGATTAGTTCCAGACCGACGGCCTTTATGCCCGGACCGAGGTCCAGCGCCTGGACCTCCAGGGAGTACGGCGGCAATTCCAACGCGCCGCCGGCGGGGACGGTTGCGCCATTGGTACTCATTCTTCGGACTCCCACTGCGGAAACTTCTTCTGAAATTCCGCGGACTGCTTGCGGACGTCAAGCCAGTCGAAGAAAGCGTCCGGCGTTTCCAGCCAGATGCGGAACCAGTCGCTCATTTCGTCTTTCTCGGCGCGCTTTTGCGCGTCGACCTTTTTGTTGCGGGCGATCATCTCCACGCGGCGCTTGCCCAGCCGTGCAATATTCAGGACGCGCTCGACCGCGGCTCGTTCGCCGTGCGTCCGAAAGCGGCGCATCAGTTCATCGAGGCGCATAAGAGTGACTTCGGCGTCCTGCAGCGATTTAAAGTGCAGAAGATCCTCGAACTCTTCTTCGTACTGATCCTCGGCTTCTTCTTGCATGTTCAGCTGCAGCTTGAAGCCAGCCGCTTGCAAGACGTCGGCGATGTATTCGGAGCTGGTTTTGCCCGCTTCGCCGTGCAGCGCCATAAGGCGGCGGCGCAGTTGATCGATTTCCGCCGGGGTCCAGCTGGCGGTCTTGATCTCACGGGCCGCGGCGAGGATCAGCTCTTTTTTAGAGTGCTCTTTATGGGTATGTTCGTTGGCGTTCAAAGGTTCGCTCATCGACTTCCGCCCTTGCGGTGTGCGGCTGCGGCGTTGGCCACTTGGGCCGGAGGTGGTTCGTTCTCCGGGCCACCTTCGAGCAGGCGACGATATTTCAACACGTTCCGGTTGTGTTCGGCTAAGGTTCCTGCAAAAAAATGGCCGCCGCGGGTATTGGCTACAAAATAGAGATAATCGGTTTTCGCGGGTTGCAGCGCCGCACGGAGCGCCGCTTCACCGGGATTGGCAATCGGGCCCGGAGGCAAACCGGCGTGTTCGTACGTGTTGTACGGAGAATCGAATTTCAGGTCTTTACCGGTAAGCGCGCCGCGATATTTGTGTTCGCGTTCCATAGCGTAGACTACCGTGGGATCGCACTGGAGAGCCATACCGCGCTGCAGTCGGTTGGTGAATGTCCCGGCGACCAAAGGACGCTCCTCCGTGCGCGGAGTCTCGCGTTCCACCAGAGAAGCTAGCGTGACCACGGCCAGAACTGGCCGCGGACCCGCGGCCACACCCGGGGCGGCTTTTTGTGGCGTGGCTGCGGATGGCGTGCCGCCGACAGACCCCGCGGGGGCGGTGGCCAAATTCGCTGCTGTCCATTCCTCCTTGAACTTGCGCACCATTTCGGCGGTCAGCTCGGTGGCGACGGGATGCCGCGACAAATGATAGGTGGCCGGAAACAGAAATCCCTCCAGCGTGGGAGCGTTGGACGCGATATCGTGAACCAAAGAAGGATTCTTGGCTGCGGCCAGAAACTGTTCGGCGGACATCAGCCCGGCCTTTTCGAGCGCGGCCGCAATGTCGAACATGGTGTCGCCTTCCTTCACCGTGAAGGGCTGCTCATAGACGTCGCCCTTGGCCAGTTTCCAAAACACATCGCGCGCGCTTACAGCATGATCGAAAAAATATTCTCCGGCTTGCACGGGGTGCGTACTTTTCCGGCGGGCATATAGTTCAAACGCCATGGCGTTGCGGATGACGCCGTTGCCTTGCAGCAGGCGCCCCACGCTGCGGCTGGAGGCTCCGTGTGGCACGTCGACAAACACGCCTTCGCTCCCGAATCCGCGATAAGGCTGCGTAAGGCCGTACCACAGCCAGCCCGCAGCGGCCGCCGCAACGAGCACCAGCAACGCAAATAATCGCAACAGAAATTTCAACTTTGCTCCACAATTGCGCAGCCCGGGTTACTCAGCACAGGTTACTCAGCCACGTCCGGCGGAGGCGTTTCCCGCACCGCTGCTTCGCTCGCGACCGCTTGCCCCTGACGGCGTTCCAGATATTCCTTCAAAATGACCGCTGCAGCCACAGCATCCACGCTGGCACGACCCAAATCCTTCGCCGCTGCTCTGGCGTGGCCCGCAGGCGGCTTCATGACGCGGCCCTGCGATTCCTCAAGCCACCGCTCCGCCTCCCAACTCGTTAGCCGCTCGTCCACCATCTCAACGGGCACGCCGACTTGCTTTCGCACCCGGTGTGCAAAGCTTTCCGCTTCCTCGGCCATTTCGCCGCGTGTGCCGTCGAGCCGCAATGGTAGGCCGACGACGATTTGCTTGACGCCATGTTCCCGCGCCAATTCGCGCAACCGGCGCATGTCCTCATTGCGATTGATGCGTTGCATGGTGCACAGCGGTCGAGCCAAACCGACGGACGAATCCGCCAACGCTATTCCGATGCGCGCACGCCCATAATCGAGGGCCAGAATATGCATAGGCACACACTCAGATTGTGCGGGGGAGGAATTAGTCACACTACTATTATAGCGGGTATTGACGGGCCCATGCGTGCTGTATGTAGTCGCGATTTGCAGCGTAAGACTTGTGCTACGCCGCGCCGCCGGGTTACGGCGTTCTGCCGCGCGTACCGGCTTGCCAGACGTCCCAGTAGCCGAGCGCCTTCATCTGCTGGTTGAGACCGGTGTCCTTCAGCAGGGATTCAATCTCGGCGCGGCTTTGGCGCTTGCCCAACGGCGCGGTGCGATCCGCGAGCCCCCAAGCCGTGAGTGCGGCAATCACCGTGTTGAGTTTCAGTTCGCGTATATCGACCTTGTCCAGCGTGTCCGACGCGGCGTGATAATTCTGCAAATAGTTGGCGACGGCCTGATTGGCGACGAGCGTGGGCACGCCTTGCAGCAGAAAATCGAAATTGTCCGTGCCGATGTCGGCGTCTTCGGTGTGCTGGTTCACGTCCCAAGTCGAGAGCGGCTTCAGCGTCTCGCGCACCGCGTCTTCCATGTCCCGGCGGCCCCCAAGGGAGTACCCGGTGACCCGCCCCACGCCGGAGTCAAACACGATCACCGCGCGAAACTTGTCCAGCTCCGCATCGTGCGATTTGGTGTACGCCCAGGAGCCGAGCAGCCCTTGCTCTTCCCCGCTGAACAGGACGAATCGCATGGTTCGACGCGGTACGAGCCCCGTGGCCTTGATGGCGCGCGCGGCTTCGATCACCAGCGCGGCGTTGCAGCCGTTATCGAGGGCCCCGGTGCCCAGCTCCCAGGAGTCCAGATGCGCCCCGAGTAAGATAACCTCGTCAGGCTTTTCG
Source organism: Acidobacteriota bacterium (assembly GCA_003161195.1). GTDB lineage: Bacteria > Acidobacteriota > Terriglobia > Acidiferrales > UBA7541 > Acidiferrum. The sequence goes on from PMOV01000242.1 coordinate 6,261, forward strand.
TAGCCACGGATTTCACCGACCACATTCTCCTGCTCGGTCGGCCCGCCGATGTTGTTGTTCATAGTGAAGCGCGCACGGATTTTTCCGGCATGCGCCGCGAGTAAACGGGACAGCAGCAGAGCGTCTTCACGCGCCACCACCGCTTGCGGCAGCTCCTCGAGTGTACCGTCGCCCGTGTTCGTATGGCGGTAGAGCAACAAGCGTTCGCGCTGGCTGGTCCACAGAATGGCCGCCGCGCCAGCCTTTACGGCGCGCTCAATAATGTCAGGCGCGCGCAAATATTCTGCGAACAGATCCGTCCAAGTCACGCTGACATCGCCGTCCACCAGCAAAATCGCGCCTTTCAGCGGAATTTTTCCCTGCGCGAAATCGGCCGCGGTGCCATAGCCGACGTCGACCAGCGGCGCTTCGATGCCGCCTGCAGGCGTTGCGGGCGACCACCCCTCCGCAGCCAGCCGAACGGGAAATTTGTCGATGCCCAGAGCATCGAGGCCAAGAAGCTCCACCTTCGTTTCCCCAGCAGCCCAATTCACCGGCATGGTGTATTTTTCCGTATGCACCGCAATGCCTGCGGCGCGAAATGCACCGACGCCCCAATCGATCGCTTTGGCCATTTCCGGCGAGCCCGAGACGCGGCCCCCGATTTCGTCAGTCAAGCGGCGCAGATTCTCTTCCATGGGCGACGGCCCCATGACCAGCGGCAGGATTTTTGCGGCGGCTTCCGCACAAGAAGACGCTTCCGTGGTCGAGCATGCTGCTGCGCTTGCTGCCGTCGGAGCGGCGCGAAGGGGGTCGGATTGCGCAGGCGGCAGTTGCGCGGCCAGCGAACCGCCAAAAAGCGTAATGCCGAGAAGCAGCACGGCAGCGGAGACCGCGAAATGCATGGGCATGGATGGAGAAGCCTTTCGGACGAAGCAGAATCGTGCGACGGCATTATACCTAATGGGTCGTCCGGAGGTGCGCAGCCGCGGCAGAGGGCGCCCTAGTTTCGCGGCGCCAAGCTCGGTCGCACGATGCAATCGGCGACGCGCGCGACTTGCGCCATCTCCGCGACATCGTGTACGCGCACAATGTGCGCTCCGTGTAAGATGCTTGCCGTTACCGTGGCCGCCGTGGCCCAAGCGCGCTGATCGCTCGGTACAGCCTTCCCGCTGCGGGCCAACGTGGCGCCCAGAAAACCCTTGCGTGATGTCCCCACGACCAGCGGAAAGCCCAGTTCCGCCAATTCCTCGAGACGCGCCAGAAGTTCGTAATTTTGCCGCCAGCTTTTCCCGAAGCCGATGCCCGGGTCGAGCAGGATTTGCGATTGCCGCACGCCACGTTTTTTGGCCGCAGCCACGCTGGCGCCCAGGCGGCGCCGCACCTCCGCCAGCACGTCCTTGGCGAACGCCGTCTGCTGCATGGTCGCCGGTTCGCCGCGCATGTGCATCAATAGGATGGGCGCTTTGTGGCGCGCCACAATTGCCGCGAGCTCCGGGTCCTGCCGCAGCCCCGAAACGTCGTTGACCATCTCCGCGCCGGCCCGCAATGCCGCATCGGCCACCACGGCCTTCCGCGTGTCCACGGAAATCGGGATTTTTAACTTGCCGCGCAAGGCCGCCATAACTGGTAGCAGGCGCCGCAGTTCCTCATCCGCCGGTGTGTCTTGCGCACCAGGACGCGTGGACTCCGCCCCAATGTCGATGATATCCGCGCCGTCGCGCTCCATCACCAGCGCGCGCTCCACAGCCCTCTTAACGTCGAGGAATGCGCCGCCATCGGAAAAGCTATCCGGCGTGACATTCAAGACGCCCATGATCAGCGTCCGCTCGCCAAGCACGAGCCTCCCACTCCGCAATTTCAGTTTGAATTTTCTACGTGTGAACACAAAGAAAGGAACTACCGCTTCCTAGTCCAAATCAAAATCGCGTATCGGCTTGCCGGCGGGCGCATCCTTGGCCTTCTTCATCGCTTCTTCAAACTTCTTTGCCAGGATATCTTCCTTGTTGCTTTCCCTGAACCAGGAATCCGCAAATTTGTCTTCACGCTGGCGGTTCTGTTCCGCAAGGATTTTCTGCGCATCCGTCAAATCGACATTCGGTCCGGCCTTGACTGGCGCCTCATGCGAAAGCACCGCGCCGAACATCGGGTCCACCACCAGCTTGGCCTGGCAGCACGGGCAAACCACATTCAGATTTTCGCCGTCTTTCAGTCCCATGGCCGCATTCTACTCTTTTCTCGGCCCGCTCGTCTCCCGCTGCGTCTCGACCAACTCTGCCCGCTCGAAAATCGCTTGGCCGGAAAGCAACTCTTTTTCCCCGGAAAAGACGGCGTAGGACATCGCCAGTGTCTTGTGATCGGCAGATAAGGTCAACGTCTCTCGCAGACAAACCGATCCTTGCCGGCTAGCCGTACCCACGATCTCGAAAACCGTGCGCGTATACGCGATGACTTCCGCCGCCGGGGATCCGTGCACCGGATAATCTTTACCGTCGAATTTTGCGCTGACCGATACTGTGGCGGGGGCTCTGCCGGCGCGGGAAATCTCTTCCCGAACACTTAGATCTGTTGCGCTGGCGGTTATGTATTGCGTCCACGACTGCGGCGCTGGCGTGCTGAACTTTGACTTCGCAAGATTACAGTGCCAGGTTCCAGTGAATGGATCTTCGCTGGTCAGCGGCATTCGCGGCAAAGCTCTACGCCTTGGCGGGATTTTCACCGCGCGTGAATCCCGGCGCGGGCCGCAGCTCCGGCCGCACCACCTTGGGATCCGCGCTCGGAGCAGCCTGCGGCGGCTGCGGAGGCGGCGTACGCGGCTTCTCCGGCAGCGGCTTGTTTTCCATCAACAAGCGCACTTCCGAGCCGTCGATCACTTCGCGATCCAGCAGCGCCAGCGCGATACGTTCCAACGTCTCTTTATTCTCGTTCAGTACCTGGCGCGCCTTGTCGTAGCC
>PMOV01000348.1 GCA_003161195.1 Acidobacteriota bacterium
TGCGCGTAGTGAACGGGCAGACTTGCAGCAATCCTTTTCCGGGAAACATCATCGATACGGCGCTCAGTCCCTCGGCGATGTCGCTACTGGGCTTTATCCCGGAGCCCAACAGTACGAGTGGCGCGCAGAACTATCACTACGTCACGTCGGATCAATCGAACTCCGATNNGGACGACGCGGCGGGCCGCAGAACAATATTAATCTTGCGTTGAACTATTCGCGCACGAACGCGAACCTGGTGAATCCGTTTCCGTCCTTGGCGGGCGGGACGAGCACGCAAGGCTTGAATGCCACGGCGGGTTGGACGTACGGCAAAGGGCGGCTCTCCAACAGCGTGCACGTAACGTACAACCACAGCCACATTGACACGACCAATCTTTATTCCTCGGTGCTTAATGTCGCGGGAGACGCGGGCATTGGCGGCATCTCGACGGACCCGTTTGATTGGGGATTGCCGGGGATCAGCTTTAGTTCGCTGAGCGGCTTGAGCGATCCGACGCCGAGTCGCACACTGAATCAGACCTACACCGTGGCGGACACCGTGACGTGGCACCGCGGGACGCACAATTTGCGGCTGGGTGCGGACTATCGGCGGCTGCTGCAGAGTTTTCGCTCCGCTCGAAACGCGGAAGGCAGTTTTGTGTTTACGGGATTTGCCACTGCACTGGGCAGCGATCAACAAGCCAATCCGGGCACGGGCCTGGACTTTGCGGATTTTCTCCTCGGCTTGCCGCAGCAGACCAGCATCCAGGCGGTGACTTCGGGAACCGATGCGTACAATTTCCGCGCGAATTCCTACGATTTTTTTGGGCAGGATGACTGGCGGGTGCGTGCGAACCTGACGGTCAACTACGGGTTGCGCTATGAATATTACGGGCCGTACACGGAGACGCAGAATCGCATCGCGGACCTGGATGTGGCGCCGAACTTTTCCGCCGCCTCCCGGGTGCTGCCCGGTGGTTCGGGGACTTTCTTTGGCGCGTACCCCGATTCGTTGATTCGCCCCGACCGAAATAATTTCGCGCCACGTATCGGCGTCGCCTGGAAGCCGCCAGCACAAATTTCGCCGAAGACCGTGGTGCGCGCGGGCTACGGCATCAACTACAATCTGGCGCAGTACGGAACGATTATTCAGAATTTCGCATTTCAGCCGCCCTTTGCCGAAACCGCCACGAACGTGAGTCCTACGCCTGGCGCGCTGACGCTGGCGAACGGCTTTCCCGCCGTCAATCCGGATTCGATCACCAACAATTTTGCCGTGAATCCGAACTATCGTCTGGGCTACGTGCAGATATGGAACCTCAATATTCAGAAGGAACTGCCGAAGGGCGTGGTATTGAACATCGGTTACAACGGCGCCAAAGGAACGCGTCTCGATACCGAACGAGCGCTGGAAATTACCGGGCAACAGCCTTTTATTTACGAATCGTCGGAAGGAAATTCGATTTTGCATGCGCTGACGGTCTCGGCGCGCCGCAGGTTAGGCCATGGTTTCGGCCTGGGCGGCACATATGTTTTTTCCAAGTCTATCGACGATGCGGGGTCCATTGGCGGCGGGGGCGTGGTGGTGGCGCAGAATCCCTTCGATTTGCCGGCGGACCGCGGCCTCTCCAGCTTTGATCAGCGCCACAAATTTACGGGCAACTGGATTTATCAGGTGCCGCTCGGTGCGAATCACCGATTTGCCGCGACCGGGCTGGCGTCGCACGTCTTTGGCGACTGGCAATGGAGCGGCGATTTCACCGTGGCATCGGGACTGCCCTTCACGCCGCACGTGCTTGGCAACACGCTGGACATCAATCGTGGCGTAAGCGGTTCGCTGCGCGCGAATGTGGTCGCGGGTGAGTCGCCCAGCGTGGCGAATCAAAGCGCGGCGGAATGGTTCAACGTGGATGCGTTTTGCGTGCCGCAAACCACCGCGAGTCTCGTATCCGGCACCGTGCCGACCTGCGTGAATCCGGCGGATTCGGGCTTTGGCGATGCGGGGCGCAACATCATCGAGGGACCGGGACAGTTCACCGTGGATATGTCCCTCAGTAAGACATTTGTGATTAAAGAATTTCGCGCGCTGGAGTTGCGTATGACGGCCAGCAATGTTTTTAATACCGTGGAATATACGTCGATCGGTTCGGTGGTGAATTCGCCGAGTTTTGGCGAAGTGACCAGCGCGGGCAGCATGCGGCGGGTTACCGTCTACGCGCGTTTCCGGTTTTGATGGCGGTTTCTATGGCGAAACGAAAGATCATTACTGCGAAGGCGGCGTCGTCGCTGGCGGCGGGCGCGTTGCTTATGCTCCTGGCGTTGGCGCTGGGCGCGCAAACTCCCGCTCCGCCGCAACGGCCGGCGCAGTCCTCGCCGACCGCGCCGGCAATTCGCGTCAGCACCGACCTCGTGCTGGTCAACGTGATCGCGCGCAACAGAAAAGGCGAGCTGGTGCGCGACCTGAAGAAAGACGATTTCACGCTCTTCGAGGACAACAAAAAGCAGGACATCTCCACCTTTGACTTTGAAAATGTGGATGCGCCCGAGACCGCGGGCAACGCGGAAAGCACCGTGAACGGCGTGGCGGCGCCGGGCTCGCTGTTGCGCAAGAACGATGAGCCGGCCCTGCAGGCGCGCGACCGCCGCCTGATGCTGTTGTTCTTCGATTTCAGCGCCATGGAGCCGGAAGAGGTCGACCGCGCCGTGGACGCCGCGAAAAAATTCGTGCAGACCAAGATGGCGCCGGCGGACTTGATCGCCGTGGTCTCGTTGGCAACGAATCTCCACGTGGACCTCGATTTCACCGACGATCGCGCGAAGTTGCTGGCGGTGTTCAACGCTTACTCCTCAGGCTCCGGCCAGGGCTTTGACAACGGCGCGAGCGGCGCCGCGGAAGGCGCTGCGGAAACCGGCGGCTCGTTTACGCCGGACGATACGGACTACAACACCTTCAGCGCGGACCGCAAATTGCTCGCGCTGCAATCGCTGATGATGACCCTGGGGAAAATCCCGCAGAAAAAATCCATCGTGTTCTTCAGCAACGGCATCACGCAGCAGGGCGTCGACAATCAATCCGCCTTGCGCGCCACTACCGCCGCGGCGGTGAAAGCCAACGTGAGCATTTATCCCATGGATATTCGCGGCTTGCAGGCCCTGCCCGGCGGCGGCGAAGCACAGAACGCCAGCCTGCACGGTGTTTCCGCGTACAACGGTGCTTCCGTCCTCAACGATCTCACCGCCAACGCTTCTTCGCAGGACACCTTGGCCACGCTGGCGACCGACACCGGCGGAAAAGCCTTCTTCGACTCCAACGACTTCACTGGCGTCTTCTCGCAGGTACAAAAAGACACCTCCGCCTACTATGTGCTGGGTTTTATCAGCGCCAATCCCGCTATGGACGGGAAATTCCGCCGCCTGCGCGTGCAGGTCAATCGTCCGGACTTAAAGCTCGAATTTCGCTCCGGCTACTACGCGGGGCGCGATTTCGTGCACCTGAATCGTGCGGACCGCGAGCAGCAGCTGCAGGACGAGATGGCTTCCGAATCGCCGCAGACCGATGTGTCGCTTTTCGCCGGCGCCGCCTACTTCCGCAGCGATGAGTCGCACTACCAGCTATACGTTTCGCTGGTCATTCCCGGTTCGCAGATTCCCTTCGTGCAGCAAAAGGATCGCGACAACGCCACCATCGACGTCCTCGGCGAAGTGCGCGCCGGTGGAAAACTCCCCGTCGGCAATTTGCGCGATACCGTGAAGCTCAACCTGGACGCCGCGCAGCAGGTACGCCGTAAGAACGTGCAATACAACACCACGTTCCTGCTGGCGCCCGGCAGCTATCACCTGAAATTTGTGGTGCGCGAAAATCAGAACGGGCGCATGGGCACGTTTGAAACCGACGTGCAGATCCCGGACTTGCGCAAAGTTCCGCTGAAGATGAGTTCCGTGATGCTCGCGAGCCAGCGTGTGGCAGCTGGCACCAACAAGAAGGCTTCCAGGCTGTTGGTGCAAGACCAGAGCGAACTCGTGCCCAATATCACGCACGTGTTCACGCAGGACCAGCACCTCTATCTCCAGTATGAGGTTTACGACGCGGCAAAGAACAAGGGCGCAACGTCGCCACAGGCCGCCAAAGGCGCCGGCGATGACAAGTCCGCCGCTGCACCGGCGGAAAATAAAACTCCGCATGGCGGCGTGCGTGTGTTGTCGAGCATTGAATTTTTGCAGGACGGCGTGAAAGTCTATGAGTCCAAACCGCTGGTGGCCAGCGAAGTCACCGCGCCGGAACGCAAAGCGGTAGTCTTCCAGCTCGACATTCCGCTGCGGTCGCTGCGCCCGGGTTTTTACACCTGCCAGGTCAATGTCATCGACGATATCGCCGCGACGTTCGCGTTTCCGCGCTGGCCGATTCTGATTAAGGCGCCGGCTCCGCCAACCGCGCCAACCGCGCCAACTGCGCCAACCGCGCCCAGAACTGGTCAGTAACGGACACGCAGGCCAGGGATCAGTCTTCCGCTTCGTGCGTCACCACGTGCACATCCACGGTTGGCGATTCCCGCAGAAACCGATGCACCACCGATAAATACAAATATTTGCGCCAGTCATGCATGGGCGCGCGTCCAAAAATCACCTCGGTAATATGTTTCGTGCGAACAAATTCGCCGATGGCATCCGCCACGCTGTGCCCCTTCAAGCGAATTACCTGCGCGCCCAGACTGTCCGCAAAGCGGAAATTCGCCATCAGCGCGTCCTGATTCAATTCCTTGGCGCCAAATTCGCGCTCCACATGCACTACGTACAGCTCCGCATCCATGCGCCGCGCCATGCGCGCCGCTCGCGCAATCAGATATTGGCCTGAAGGATTCGCCGAGATACACACGGCCACGCGTTCGCGCACCCCCCAATTCTTGCGAATCTCCTTGTCCTCCATGTACGTCTCAAGGCTGCGGTCCACCTGCTCGGCCACTTGCCGCAGCGCCAGTTCGCGCAAGGCGATCAAATTGCCGCGGCGAAAAAAATTCGTCAGCGAGCGTTCCACCTTGTCCGTGCTGTAAACGTCGCCGCGCTTCATGCGCGCGTGCAGCGCTTCGGGCGTCAGGTCCACCATCACCGTTTCCGCGGCCGTCAGCGGCACCCAGTCCGGCACCGTCTCGCGCACGGAAATCCCGGTGATCGAGCGCACGATGGGTGCAATGCTCTCAATGTGTTGAATGTTCAGCGTCGAGACCACGTCGATGTTCGCCGCCAGAATCTCCTGCACGTCTTCGTACCGCTTGCGGTGTTTGCTGCCGGGAATGTTCGTGTGCGCCAGCTCGTCCACCAGCACCACTTGCGGCCGCCGCGCCACGATGCCGTCCACGTCCATCTCCTCGAACCTGGTGCCCTTGTATTCCAGCTTCAGCCGGGGCAGGCTGGGAATCTGCGTCACCAATTCCTCGATGCCCTTGCGCCCGTGCGTCTCCACCACGCCAATGACCACGTCTTCGCCGCGGCTTTTGCGGCGAATGGCTTCGCTCAGCATGCTGTAGGTTTTGCCAACGCCCGGCGCATAGCCCAGGAATAACTTAAAAATCCCGCGCGCCTTCTGCGCCGGCGATGCCACGTCCAGCCAGTCTTCCGGTTTCTTTGCCAAGTGCGGTTCTTCTCTCGTGTGTAGATGCGGCTCTGGGCTACAATAGCCCCATGCAGAGGTTTCTCGCCGGACGCGTCGTCGGTTTGATCGCTGCAGCCGTCCTGGTGGCCGGCATCACGCTGGCCTACACCCACCTGCTGCGCGTCAATCAGACCACCGTCGCGTTGTCCTTCCTTTTGGCGATTTTAGCAGTTTCCGCGGTCTGGGGAATGACCGTCTCCGTGAGCATGTCCCTCGCCGCGGTCCTCACTTTCAACTACTATTTCCTTCCCCCCACCGGCACCTTCACCATCGCCGACCCGCAAAATTGGGTGGCCCTCGGCGCGTTCCTGTTTACCTCCATCCTGGGCAGCCAACTCTCCGCGCGCATCCGCAAAGAGGCTGACGAAGCCATCAGCCGCCGCCACGAAATCGAACGTCTCTACAAATTCAGCCAGAAATTGCTCGGCGAAGGCAACGTCCTGCAGTTGATGAACGCCATTCCGGATTACATCGTGGAAAGTTTTGAGGCGGGCGCGGCGGAGCTTTTTCTTCCCTTCAAGGACAAATTCTACCGCTCCGGTTTCGGCGCCGCGCATCTCGATGAAGAAAGCATGAAGAGCGCCTTCTCCCGTGACGAATCCTCCTTGCTGCCGCAGAAGTCGCTGTACTTTATGCCCGTGCGCCTGGGTGTGCGCCCCATCGCCAGCCTCGGTATTTCCGGCGCGCGCTTCTCCCGCCAGACCCTCGACGCCATCGGCAGCCTCGTGGCCATTGCTATCGAGCGCGCCCGCGCCGTCGAGCAACTTGGCCAGACGGAAGCCGAACGCCAGGGTGAACGCCTGAAATCCGCGTTGCTCGATTCCATCACCCACGATTTTCGTACCCCGCTCACTTCCATGAAAGCCGCGGTCACCAGTCTGCTCTCTTCGCCGACCGCCGACGTCCACCAAACCCACGAACTTCTCACCATCATCAACGAGGAATGCGACCGCCTGAATCACCTGGTCGAACAAGCCGCGGAAATGGCCCGCCTGGAGGCCGGCGAAGTCGAACTCCACATCGCCCCCCACCCGGTTTCCGAATTGATCGATTCGGCCCTCGCGGAATTAAAAGTCTCCCTGGCGGGCCGGCCCGTCGAAGTTCGCCTGCATCCGCAAATCTCTCCCGTCGCGGTGGACTTTGACCGCGCCCGCGATGTGCTCATGAAGTTCGTCGACAACGCCAACCTCTATTCTCCCAAGGGCCAGCCCATCACCATCTCCGCGGAACAATTCGGCGACATGGTTACCACCTCCGTTGCCGACCGCGGCCCGGGCATCGACGATTTCGAGCAGGGCATGATTTTCGATAAATTTTATCGCGGCAAGGATCAGCGCTATCTCGTACGCGGCACCGGCATGGGCTTGCCCATCGCCAAAGCCATCGTCTCTGCCCATGGCGGCAACATCGCTGTAACCAGCCAACTCGGCAGCGGTTCCGTATTCTCCTTCAGCGTGCCCGCCGCACGCCCTGTGGAGGTTGCCGCGCGCTAAGCTGACCCTCCGCGCGCCGACCACATGAACTCTGCGAATATCTTAGTCGTCGACGACGAACCGCAAATCCGCCGCGTTCTGCGCTCCACGCTCACCTCCCAGGGCTACGTCCTCACCGACGCCAGGTCCGGCGAAGAAGCCCTGGAGCTCGTGCGCAAGTCCAAGCCCGACCTCATCCTCATGGATTTCAACATGCCCGGTATGAACGGCATCGAGACCTGCCGCGAAATCCGACGCTTCTCCAGCGCCCCCATCATCATGCTCACGGTGCGCAATGCCGAGCGCGACAAGGTCATGGCCCTCGACGCCGGCGCCGACGATTACGTCGTAAAACCTTTCGGCATCGAGGAACTCCTGGCGCGCGTCCGCGCCTCTCTGCGTCGCCACGCTTCCGGCGAAGCGGTCCCGCCCTTCGCTTCCAAAGACCTTGCCGTGGACTTTGACACCCGCCGCGTAGTGGTTCGCGGCGAAGAAGTCCACCTCACGCCCAAGGAACTCGAGGTCATCAAGCTGCTCATCGTGAACCAGGGCAAGCCGCTCACCCATCGCCGCCTGTTGCAAGCCGTCTGGGGCCCGGACTACGGCGACGAAACCGAGAATCTGCGCGTGGTCATCAACCAGTTGCGCAAAAAAATCGAAGCCGACCCCGCGCATCCCAGGTTCATCCTCACTGAGCCGTGGATCGGCTACCGCTTCGAGCCGCCCAAAACTCCCGGCGCGAGGGCGGCGGCGAAACCCTCGCGCAAGTCCTGAGCGAGGGCCCCGTCGCCTCCGGAAAGCGAGCCCGCCTAAATCCCGTCGGTCTCGAAAGACGTCAAATGCCGCTCCCGCGACGTCCAGCCCGCACACTGCTCATCGAGCGCCTGATACTCCTCGCGCTTGGCCTCGAGAAAATCCTCATACTCTTCGCGGCTCTGCCACACATCCATGGTGATATACCGCAGCGGTGCTGACACATTCTTCAGCAACCGCGTCTCGCGGTACCCCGGCGCCGCGCCGAATAGCCGCGCCCAGGTGCCAGAACCCGCGTACGCGAGAGTAAACTCCTCCTCGCACTCTTGCTTGACATCGAACTCCCATAGGATTACAAACATAGGTGTCCCATCTCCTGCTCCTGGACGCACGCAGCTCTGCCATACCACTTCAGGGATTAGTTGCGCCGTCCGGCCGAGTGTAGCAATCCGTACTACCAAAGGTGCAGTTCGATTCTGGTGCGTAGCTCGTTGCAGGTGATGTTCTTGCGCTTGTTCTTGCGCTTGGCGTGTTTGCCCTTAGTTTGCGCCGTTCGCCGGTGCAAAACCCGGCGCAAAAAAGTTGTTGCGCTGGCCGTTACGCGCGCGCGTGTCCCGCTT
>PMOV01000059.1 GCA_003161195.1 Acidobacteriota bacterium
CATTTGTGGGCCGCGTCACCGGGAGCATAGCAATTGCCGTCGCGGGCGTAGGCGGACGCGCAGTGCGGCGTGAGCTCTTTGCGGCGCGGCGATTGCGCGAACTGCCAGACGGAAGCATAGGGGAAGCCGCTGGAGCGGGGCGAACGCTGCGCGTCGTTGGTGGCGCAGCCGGGGGCTGGCGGGCAGGCGTCGTTGTACACCCAGAAAATAATTGTGCGCGGGGATTCGCTGGTGCGAATGTCGCCGGCGGTGGTGATCACCACGCCGTGGCCTTCATTAACCCCAATTGCCGAGCAGTACACGCCGGGCTGGTAGCCGGAAGCGAGTAGCGTGTCGGCCCATGCGCGCAGATAGGCGTGATACGCAAGCGGCAGGCGGCCGCCTTCTTCGATGTCCAGGAAGATGACCGTGCCGGAAGAAAAGCCTTCGCGTTTCGCGGTGTCGGCGGCCGCGCGGCCGTCGGCTTGGCCTTTCATCGCGGCGTCGCTTTCACTTTTCAAGTCTTTCTGCGCGGGGCCAAGATACAACACCACGAAACCGAAGCCTTCCTTAATGAGCAGTGCACGCTTGCCTAGCCACGTCGAGGTTTTTTCTTCCGGCGGCGGGCTTAGCCAATAGCCGGTGAAGGAGAAGGTTTTGCGCAGCATCGGCAAGGCATCGTCGCCGGGGTAGAAATTGCGGTCGAAGCCGAGATAGGTTTTCGGGGGAATCGCGGCGTCAGCGGATGCTTGCGGCGGCGTTGCCGCCGCGGCTGGATAAAACGGTGCGGCGACTGACAGAAACAAAAAGGCCTGGGCAAGGTTTCGGATCATCATAGCGTTATCCGTTTGGATGCTGCTTTGCTGGACAGCGGATCATTGATCCATGTACTGGGCTACGCCGTTGCCGAAGGACCAATTTTCCCACACGACCTCGACCAAATTGATCAGCAGATTCTCCGGTGCCAAACCGGGATTGGCCTGCAGGAGTTCGGCCAGGCGTTTGTAGAGTTTGCGCTTTTGCATGGGCTTGCGGCCGGCGCTGGCGGTGATTTGCACCAAGACGATTTTGTCGTTGCGGTGAATGCCGAGATATTGCGGGTCGTAGACGATACCTCCGGGGGCGTGCTCGGTGATCACCTGGAAGCGGTCATCCGGGGGGATCTGCAGCGCTTCAATCATGGCCTGGTGGACGCCGTCGCTGAGGGCCTGGCGGTACGCGGGGGTGGTGCCTTGCAGAAGGTCGATGCGAACCAGAGGCATATGTTCTTCCTCACCAAAACCAATTTCACGCCACTAAGTTTAGCTGAAGTGCGGTTCCGATGTTGCCGTCAGTCAGTAGCANNGCACAGGCACTCCTGCCTGTGCAGCGGTGTAATCCAACCTATAAATCAAACGCCCCGCACCCACTCACCCTTCGCGCAGTTTGTGGCCGGCGAGATTACCTAGACCGTCGTAGGCGGCGTATTTATACAGTTCGCTCAAAGTGGGGTAATTGAAAACCTGCTCGATGAATTCATCGATGGTCTGGTTGTGGTCCAGCACCACCAGGCCGATGTGGATGAGTTCCGTGGCGTTTTCTCCGATGATGCTGACACCGAGGAGTTTTTTGTCGGCGCGGGCAAAAATCAGTTTCAGCAATCCCGAAGTGTCGCCCGTGATGTGTCCGCGGGCGTTGTTCTCATAGCGGGCGCGACCGACGACGTAGTCGATTTTTTTCTCCTTGCAGGATTCCTCGGTTTCGCCGGCGGCGGAAATTTCCGGGATCGTGTAAATGCCCATGGGGAGCAGGGAAGCCACGCGCTGCTTGTATTTGAAGCTGAACGCATGGCACACGGCGACGCGCCCCTGTTCCATTGATGTGGAAGCGAGTGCGGGAAAGCCGATGACATCGCCTGCGGCGTAAATGTTAGGCACGGAGGTGCGGTAATTCTCGTCGACGGCGATGTAGCCACGGTCGTTAACCGCGAGTCCGGCGTTTTCGAGCGCCAAGCCATCGACGGCGGCGCGGCGCCCGGCGGCGAAGAGGACGGCGTCCGTCTCAAGGACTTTGCCGCTCTTCATGGTGAGGCGCGCCCCGGTCGGGGAATTTTCGACCTTGGCGGGTCGCTCGTTGAACCAGAAGGTCATGCCGATCTCCGCCAAACGGTCACGAAGGCGCTCGGAAATTTCCGGGTCCAGAAACGGTAACAAGCGGTCGCGGCCGTCCACCAGCGTCACGGCGGATCCCAGGGCTTCAAAGATGGAGGCGTATTCGCAGCCGATGACGCCGCCGCCGATGACCGCCAGGCTTTTGGGGATGCGGTCCATTTGCAGAAAGGTGTCGGAATCGAAAGTGTGGACATCATCGAAGGCGATTTCGGCGGGGCGGTTGGGCTTGGAACCGGTGGAGATGAGGATTACCTCGCCGCGGAGTTGCCGCGTGGCTCCGCTTGTGGTCACGGAGACGGTGTGGGCGTCCACGAAGGCGGCTTGTCCGCGCACCAGCTCGATGTGGTGAAGTTCCAGGTTTTTTAGAATGCGCTGGCGCTCCATCTCCACCACTTCGCGCTCGTGGTGCATGAAGTCGTGCACGCTGAGGTTGTCTTTCAGCGAGTAGTCGATGCCGTATAAGCCGCGCTGCTTCAGGCCGGAGAAGTACAGCGCGGATTCCCGCAGCGTCTTGCTCGGCACGGTGCCCGTGTTGATGCAACTGCCGCCCATATGTTCGGCGCGTTCGATGACGGCCACACGCTTGCCGAAATAGGCGGCCTGGGCGCCGGCTTTTTCTCCGGCGGGGCCGCAGCCGATTACGAGCAGGTCGAAATTTTCACTGGCGGGCACGGAAAACCTCCAAAAGGGCGTGGTCGCGTGCGGAGCCTCACGCGGTGTTGTGTTGTCGCCGTGGATTGTAGAAGAAGGCTCGGGCAAAGAGCGAGCATTCTTTGTTGGGGTGTGTGTTGGGGCGTGACAAAGGCGCGATGGCAGGCTTTTTCTCGGCGGTCTTCGGTGCAAGAACCGCCTGGCTCGTACAGGGATTCCGGCAGAGAGCTAACCAGTTGCAGGTATCGACCAATCGGCCTCCTGCGCGCTAAATGGTGAGCTTCACCGCGTTTCGTGGCGGGAAAAATCTTGGTTAGCGTAAAGGAGGAAAGCGTATGTGGGGAGTCATTGGTGCGGTGCTTTTGCTGATGTGGCTTCTTGGGTTCTTTGCGTTCCATGTGACGGTTGGATTCATCCACATCCTGCTGGTGCTGGCCGTGATCTGCATCTTGTATCACTTCGTAGCCGGGCGATCTGCGACGGCGTAACGCCGCGCATCAAGCGCATTGCATTGACAAAACTCGAAAAGCAGGGCTGCGGCCCTGCTTTTTATTTTGTGCCGTCGAGCAGACGCTACTTGACTATGGGAGATGTGGGAGTTAGTTTGCAGCCGTCAGGGGCCATGCTGCACGTATTCAAGCTCAAGTGGAGGCGGCGATGGAAAAACAACTCTCGGTATTGGGGTATTGGCTGGGGATTATCAGTCTGGTGCTGGCGGTAATTTTCCGCCTGATGACCGTGGCGAACGTGATTCCACCGCACATGGGGGCTCCGGGCGGAAACGCCATTTCGTACATGACCTTTCTGCACGGCGCAGGCTTGTTTTTCCTGCTGACGATCGCCAGTTGGTGCCGCACCGCCAGGTCGTAACCGCTGGCGCGCGCCAAAAGTTTTCGCAGCTTGCGGTTTAATGGCTGGCGCCAGCGCCGCCGCGTTCTTTCACCTGCTTCAGCAGCGCCTGTAGTTGCTCCTTGGTCACGCGCGCGTTTCCGCTGAGTACGGCCTGCAGGCGTCCCCCGCCAGCGTCGCGGAACTCCGCGGACTGCAAGCTCGCGTAGGCTTGAATCGCAGGAGGGAGGGCCATGTTCGCGCGGGTGCCCTTCTGTAGCGCATTGAGAATGGCGTCGTGGATTTTTTCGCGCAGCGTTTGACCCAGCGCGCCGGAGCGCAGCAGTTCGCCCAGCGAGCCGTCCGCCTGTATCTCGCCGAGTTCCGCGGTGAGATGCAACTCCGTATTTTCTTTTTCAATTGAGGGTGTGAGCTTCAGTTGCAACGTGGCGTTGCCGCCGACGAGGCGCTTGGTCTGCTCTTTGCCGAAAATTTTGGCGCAGCCCCAGCGTTCGTAGTGCAGCTGTACGGTGGCCAGGCTAGCAGGTGGAAGCGGCACGAGCGTGGCGCTCTGGATGGCGAGGCGATCGCCGCAGCGGCTATCTTTATCGAGTTGCTCGCTTAGCAGCGGCGTCAGGTTTTGCTGCAGGTCGGAGAGGTCGGCGTCCAGTTCCACGGTTAACGCGGCGCCGTCGCGCCCCGGCGCCGTGCCGCTGACGGTTCCGAACGTGGTGATGGTAACGGTGCGGTCCTTTACCGTGAGGGCAATGTTGGTGGGAGGAATTTTGATGTGGATGTTCTGGGCGGCGGCTCGCGGCGGGCAGACGAGCGGAAGCAACGGGGCAGCCAATAAAACTGAGAAAAGCGCGGTGATGCGGAGGATGCGTTCGTTCTTCACGGAAATTGGCGGACTCCGGTGCGAGATTCTCCGACGTTATTTAGTCGATGAGGCGATGGCCGCCGGAGTTGCCTCGCGGCTTACGCTCATGGAACAAACGCTTATGCCACGAATGCTCATACCACAAATGCTTAGATGCGAGGCTGGCTGTGCTGTCACAAAAACTTGCGGCCGCCGCGCCGGTACTTAGTTGCGGTGCGCAGTCGACGGCATGGTATCCTCATCTTGCCGCGTGGCCGTTCGGTGCGGCTGTGGCGAAATTGGCATACGCGGCGGGCTTAAAATCCGCTGGGGTTTTCCCCGTTGTCGGTTCGAGTCCGACCAGCCGCACCAGTTTTTCTCATTCCGTGAAACAAATCCTCCGAAAGAAACTACCTATGCGCGTGACGATTTCGCACGACAAGACCAAGCAGGAAGTAATCGATGCCATCGACCGGTCTTTTGACAAGGCGTTTGAAGCCGATTCCGGGCTGCCCGCGAAACTGACGGTGCAACAGAAAAGCTGGCAAGGTGCGACGCTGACGTTCGCGATAACGGCAAAGGTCGGCCCGCTGAGTTCGCCGATCAAAGGCACGGTGGAGGTTAGGGATCACGACCTGACCATCGACGCCGACCTGGGCATGCTGGGCAATTTCGTCTCGGAGAGTACGGCGCGCGAGATGATCGGCGGGAAGATCAAAGGGCTGCTGACATAGGGCGATGGGGGGTGGGGTGTGCCCCATAAGCCACGGATTACAAGACACTTATTTATAATTGCACCTATCTTGCGGCGTAAGTGTTCATTCTAAATGAGTTACAAGGCTGATTTTTGTAAGTGTTCATTCTATTGGGTTAAGGTTCACTGTGCAGCTGGACAAATCTGGCGTCTGACGGCGGTTCGGGCTTAAAAAATGGCCAACTGGCATGGCCGCCTGCCAAGGCCAACTGGCCTGGCTCGCACACTCCTTTCGTTCCATCTACTTTTTATCGGCGTCGGCGAACACGCTGTATTTCACCGTCGAAACCAGCAGCTCAAGCTGCGCCGGGCTGGCGGCCAGAATTTCGATGGTGAGCACGTGGTCGTAGACCACCGTTTCGATCAGCGAGACCCACGTTTGGCCTTCCCGCGTATCCTCAAAATCCATGCGGTAAAGATCCTGGTCGCCTACGGAGAATTTTTCCGGGCCGCGAATGGACTTCATGCCGAGATTTTCGCGTGAAGCGGCTTCGCGCTTCATGACCTCCGGCGTGAGCATGGCGCCGAAGGATTCCAGCGAGGTGATGCGCACGCTGGGGACGGCGCGGAAGGAATGGTCATTTTTCGCGGCGCCATAAGCGTAGAAGATCAGTTCGGAGATGCCGGCAGAGGCGTGCCCGGTGGGTTGCTTGCTTTGCTGGCTCGCGGCATTCATTTGTTGCATGGAGGCATCGGCGCCGCGAATCATGTCCGGCGTTGCGACCGTCCAGCCGCTGGGATACGGGTAGGAAAAGCCGAGGGAGCCGTTGTGATAGGTGCCTCCGCTGATTGCTGAAGAATCGTGTGCGGGCACGCTCGTCGGTGACGCGTTGGCTTGCGGCGCAGGTGGCGGGATTGCAGAGCCAGCGTACGCCTGAGTTCCGGGAACTGCGCTGGAGGGAGCCGTGCCTGATGGAGCCGGCGGGGCGCTGATGGTGGACGCCGCGGGCACGTACGGCTTCTTGAGCGCCTTGTTGATGGCGTCGTCCAACTCCGTGGCCACGCCGGGGCCGAATCCCGATTGCTTGTAGCGAATCACGCCTTGCTTATCCACCACCACGTAGGTGGGATAGCCATCAATCTCAAAGCTCTCGCCGATAGAGCCGGAGAGGTCCAGATACTCGGTCCAGTTCATGCGGTTGCTTTGCACAAAGTTCTTCAGTGTCTGTTCGTCGCCGTCGGCGCTGACGCCCACCAGTTCGAATGCTTTGTCGGCATATTTCTTGTGTAAATCGCGAATGACCGGGACGGATTCGCGGCAGGGCGGGCACCAGGTGGCCCAGAAGTCGATGAGCAGGACTTTGCCGCGCAGCGCTTCGCTGGAAACGTTGGAGCCTTCGAGCGAGGTGAAGGCGAAGGGCGGGGCGAAGGGCTCGCGGGCGCGCTCGGGATTGGCGATGAAGCCGCGCGCTTCGGCAATATTTTTTTCGCTGTTGCCGGGAGCGGCGACAAACAAGTTTAATTCCGCGATGCCGTCGGCGTCGCGGTTCTGTTTGATGAGTGCGATGCCCAGATTGCGGTGCGCCAGTGCCAGCGTGGGCTGCAAGGCCAGCGCCTGGCGAAATTCGTCTTCGGCTTCGCGCAGCTTCTTGTCGCTGGGCTTGTTGGCCATGGAGACGAAGAGCGAGCCACGCACCAGGTGGGCTTGCGCCGCGACTACTTTGTTGTCGCCGGCGGCAGCGACGGCTTTTTTGGCCATATCCAGCGCATCGTCAAAATCGCCGGCCTTGCGCAGGATACTGACGATGCGCAGGTAGCACACGGCGCAGGTGTGATGGGAAAGCTTGTCAGCGTGCTGGTAGGCGGCGAGGGCCTTTTCGTATTCCTTGACGGAGAGGAACTGGTCGCCCTGCGCGAGTGCTTGGGAGACTTCCAGCGAGCCGGAGGCCTGGTCGTTGGGGGCTTGCGCAGCCTTGGCCACTACACAGGCAGCGATGGTGATGAGCAGCGCCGCCGAGGCGACCCTCAGCCCCGCCCTTCGCGATAATGCCTTCGACAAAACCCATGCGCGTGGCGTACGCAAAGTACCGTCCCCGGGTAGCCAGCTGGAGCGAAGAACCCGCGCGGATTGTAAGGTGCGGAAAATAGAACGTCAACCAGGAGGTACGGCAAGCGGCTACGAGGCTGGTAGCGGGTCAGTTTCTGGTTAGCGCTGCCGGTTCAGGCGGTCGACGCAACGCGGCAAGCTGAGGAAGTACGGTGATATCCTCGTTTCCTATGTCCAAGAGCCTGACTACGGCGTTTTTACTCTCGATTCTGACTGTCGTGGGGCTCAAAAGCAGTTTTGCAAGAAGTCCTTGGACATCAGTGGACGCTGCGAAGCAGTCAGTTATTCAGGCAAACGAACCGCCGTTCGACAAGCTTGAGCTATTCGCGTTCTTTGCGGCTGGCCCCATCAACTCCTATTCTGCTTATCTGATTCAGCAACGCGGAACAGATTTTACTCCTGATGGCGACTTCATTTCGTATTTTCCGATACCAGAGAAGCAAAATATCCTGAGAAATGTTAAGCCGCGCGTGGCGCACACACCCTCTCCGGACCGTGACCGCGCCTTGGAATTGGTTCGCAAAGCCTACGATGCGCAGCGCAATCGCCAGTTTGTGTCGGCTGGCGAAAGCTACCAACAAGCCCTTCAGCTGGCCCCCAATTCTGCGACTCTCCATCTGGCTTACGCTTCGAATTTGCTTCTCTCACACAATTACCCTTCTGCCGAAGAGCAGATGCGGCAATCCATAAAGTTGTGGGCCACAAATGCGGAAGCTCACGCCATGCTCGCTCTTTCCATGACCCTCCAAAGGCGAAA
>PMOV01000302.1 GCA_003161195.1 Acidobacteriota bacterium
TGGCTGGTCAGCCAACTCGCATATTCCGCGCCGGACGCTGCTCCGTCGGACATGCTGCGCGGCCGCCTGATGCAGATCGTACGTGCCGAAGCCGCCCAAGAAACCGCCTCCGCCGCGCGTGACGTTCGCGTAGCGCGTGCCGCCAAGCCCGCAGTGCCCTACTGGATGTGGGCCGCCGCTGCCGCTCTTTTGGTCGTCGCGGTTTATTCCACGTGGACCGCCCGCAAGTTGCAGCAGCAGGTCTACGACACCAACCAGCGCGCCATGGCCGAACTGAACAGCCGCGAAAAAATCGAGGAAGAACTAGCCGCCGTGCGCCGCGAAGCCAGCATCTTGGCCGATCCCGGCTCGTTCAAAATCGCGTTAGCCACCAGCCAGCCGGACTTGGCGCCGATGCAGGCGAACTGGAGTCCGCAGCTCGGCATCGTCCTCAGCGGCCGCAAAATTCAGCCGCCCGCGGGTGACCGCGTCCTGCAGCTTTGGCTTATCCCCAAGGCGGAAGGCAGCAAGCCCATCCCATCGCAAACGGTCCGCCCCGACGCCAACGGCAACTTCGTCCTGCTAGTCGCCACGCCACCCGGAGCCATGGAAGATACAAAAGCCCTGGCCGTAACCGAAGAACCAGCCGGCGGTAGCCCGCTACCCACCACCCCACCCACGTGGGTAGGCACCACCGCGTCTGCCAGCCCCACCCGATAACCAAGATTGACAATCTTCGTTATCGAGTTCATCCTTTGGGAAGTATCTGGAGATTCCTCCCATGAACGTTTCCCTCACCGCCGAACTTGAGAAATTTGTCGACGAAAAAGTCGCCACCGGCCGCTATAGNNATTGCAGATTTTGACAAAGAAATCGACCGCCGCATGAACTCCGTTAGGAACGGACACTACTTCACCCCGGAGCAAGTTCGCGCGCACTTCAAACACAAGTCCGAGGAACACCGAAAAGCGAAATCGTGAGCGGATACGTCCTCGAAGAATACGCGAGGGGCGACCTGGAAGAGATCTGGGACTACATCGCGAAGGATAATGTCGAAGCAGCGGATCGTTGGATCGGCAGACTCTTCGACGCGTTCGATTCCATCGCAACGATGCCGAATTCGGGCCACAAACGCGAGGACTTGACCACACGCACCGTGCTTTTTTGGCCTGTCGATGCCTACGTAATCGTGTACAACGCTTCAATCAGCCCCGTGGAAATTCTCGCCATAACTCAGGGCTCGCGCGATATTTCTGCACTTCTGCAGCGTCGCCTATCCTAACCACTGCGATTATCTCTAAGTGCTATTTCTTGCTTTTGATTTCCGCGTCCGATTTTTGATTCCGCGCCCGCAACTCCAGCCGCGCCTCACGCCGCGCCGCTGCCTCCGCAAATCGCTTCTTCTCTTCCGCGGTCTTCACAATCAGCGGCCGCACCGGTTTCGGTTGCCGCGTCTTCTCGTCAATCGAGACAAACGTCACAAACGCCGACGTCGTATGCTTCCGTTCCCCGGTCAGCACATTCTCCGAAAAAACTTCCACCCCAATCTCCATCGAGGTGGTAAACACGCGGTTTACCTGCGACTTCAGAATCACAATCTCCCCCAGGTTCACCGCATTGCGAAAATCGATGGAATCCACCGAAGCGGTCACCACATAGCTGTTCGAGTGCCGGCAAGCCGCCATCGCCGCCGCAATATCCACCAGGTGCATCACGTGCCCGCCGAGCAGTTTCCCCAGCGCGTTCGTCTGCGCCGGCAACACCACCTCCGACATCTCCGACCGCGAAGCACTCACTGGTTTCCCTTTCAACTCCATCCCAGCCGCCTTATTCATGTCTCTCCTCAACTCTTCCCGCTAACGTCCGCGGTCCCTTCTGCACGCGCAGTCTACCGCGCCGGGCCGACCGAATTTTCGCTTGCTGTATAATATGAGATGACCATGACCGAACCAAAAAAATCTCGGCGCCAGCTCCTGGAAGAATTCGTCGCCCATAAGCCCGACGACGCTTTCTCTCGCTACGGCCTGGCCCTCGAATGCTCCAACGCCGGCGACATCGCCGCCGCCGACACCCACTTCCGAACCCTCACCGAATCCCATCCCGACTACATCCCCGCCTACCTCATGTACGCCCAAATGCTATCCCGCGAATCCCGCCCCGCCGATGCCAAACAAGTCCTAACCCAAGGCATCACCGAAGCCACCAAAAAGGGCGACGACCACGCCCGTTCCGAAATGGAGGCCCTACTCTCCGAACTGTAGCGGCTGCCTTCTGTTTACCCTGACAACGAACGAGAAATCCTAAGCCAACGCGCCATTTGCAGCTCCCAAAACACGGCACTACGCCATCTGCTATCATTCCCTATGAAGAGCATGCGGCCCGAACGCATTCCGCTATTTCCGCTGAACGTCGTTCTTCTCCCCGGCGCAGAGCTTCCCTTGCACATCTTCGAGCCGCGTTACCGCGATATGGTTCAATCCTGCCTGCGCCACAAATCTGAGTTCGGTATCTTGCTCTCGCTGCCGAACGGCCTGAAGCGCATCGGCTGCACCGCGGAGATCCTGGAAGTCGTAAATCGCCACAAAGACGGCAGCCTGGATATCCTCACCATCGGGCGCCAACCCTTCCGCTACCTTGAACTATTCACCGACGCACCGCTCCTCGAGGGCCGCGTCGAATACCAGGAAGATCGCCCCGCAACCGCGTCCGTCGTGCCTACGCAGGAACTGGTCGATCTCTACGAGACCTGCCACACGTTGGTCTTCGGCGACTATCCAAAAAATCTCGGCGGCGCGGCGCAGGCGAGCCCTTCCTACATCATCGCGGGCATGTTGCCCATGGATTTGCCGTGGAAGCAGCAGCTTCTCGAGCTGCGCTCCGAAGCCGACCGTCAGATCCGCCTCCTCGCGTACCTTCGCGACTGGGCTCCGCATCTACAAAAAGCAGCCGCCGTCCGCGAACACGCCACCGGCAATGGCCACGGTTTCAACTAATGCCGCATCTAAAGCGATATGATCCCCGGCCGATACTTAGTCTTTGTAGGGGCGTAGCATGGTGCGCCCCGGCTTGCCCGGACGTAATCCGCTAGCGTTTTTGGCTTTCGGTTTTTTGCTTTACAGGCGATCGGAAACCACGGTCGCGGAACAGGGCCCTTGATGACCACAACCACCGCATCAGCTACACATCCAAAGCCGGGCACCCTCGGCGAACTAAAACGCATCCCGGATTTCGACCCGCGCGGCGCCTCGCGCTCCGTCAAAAACGAAATTCGCCGCAATCTTCTGCGCGCCATCGAAAAGGGCGAACAAATTTTCCCCGGCGTGCACGGTTACGAAGACACCGTCGTCCCGCAAATCGTCAACGCCCTGCTTTCGCGCCACAATTTCATCCTGCTGGGCCTGCGCGGCCAAGCCAAGAGCCGCATCCTGCGCGGATTAATCAATCTTCTGGATGCCGAAGTACCGGTCGTTGCCGGTTGCGAAATCAACGATGACCCGCTTAAACCTATCTGCCGGGCCTGCCGCGAACGCATCGCCGCCGAAGGCGACCACACCCCCATCTTCTGGATGCCGCGTGAGCAGCGCTACATCGAAAAGCTCGCCACCCCCGACGTCACCATGGCCGATATCATCGGCGATGTGGACCCCATCCGCGCCGCCCGCGGCGGCCGCGACCTTTCCGATGAACTCACCATTCACTACGGCCTGTTGCCACGCGCCAATCGCGGCATCTTCGGCATCAACGAACTGCCGGACCTCGCCGGCAAGATCCAAGTCGGCCTTTTCAACATCATGCAGGAAGGCGACATTCAGATTAAAGGCTACCCGCTGCGCCTACCGCTCGACGTGCTGTTGGTGTTCACCGCCAATCCCGAAGACTACACCGCGCGCGGCAAAATCATTACCCCGCTGAAGGACCGCATCGGCGCGGAAATTCGCACCCACTACCCCGCCAGCGTGGCCGAAGGCATGACCATCACCGCGCAGGAAGCCTGGGTCGCCCGCGACCAGGCGCGCAAAATTGACGTGCCGCAATATCTGCGCCAAGTGGTGGAAGAAATCGCCTTTCAAGCGCGCGAAGATAAGCGCGTGGACCGACGCTCCGGCGTCAGCCAGCGCCTGCCCATCACCACGCTCGAAAGCGTCGTCAGCAGCGCCGAACAGCGCGCCGCGCGCACCGGCGAGTCCAGTTCCGTGGCCCGCGTCACCGACGTTTACGCCGCGCTTCCCGCAATTACCGGCAAAATGGAATTGGAGTACGAGGGCGAACTAAAAGGCGCCGACTTCATCGCTCGCGAACTAATCCGCGCTGCCGTAGGCCGCGTCTTCTCGAAGACCTTCGGCGAAACGAATTTTCAACCGGTGATCCATTGGTTCGAGTCCGGCGCCGAGCTGAAATTCCCGGAACACGCCACGACGGCCGACCGCTACCTGCAACTGAGCAAAATCCCGGGACTGATGGAAAACATCGAACGTTTAGGCGTAGAAAATCGCACAGACCCGGGCCCAGCAGCCGCTGCAGCAGAAATGATCCTGGAAGGGTTGTGGGCCCATCGCCGCATCGGCCGCAGCGAAGAGCGCGGCTTCTACGCCGACCGCCCGCGCCAAACCGAACCCCGCGAAGGCGGCGGCAGCACCACCAACCGTCCCCCGCGCCGCGGCCTGAATTAGGTAGCACAGGCTTCAGCCTGTNNGTATTTTGTATTTTGTATTGTTGATTTTAGGTTCCGGGGCCAAACACGAGGCACGCACATGAAATTCATCCGCTACGGCAAATACACCGGCGAACCCGCCGACGACGTCGATCTGGAAGAACTAGTAAAACGCCTGGGCAATTTCTTCCTGCAAAGCGGCTTCGAGTCCCAATACTACGGCGTAAACCAAATGGACCCCGAGCGCTCCATGCAAGCGCTGAAAGAAGCCATCCTGCGCGCACTCCAAGAAGGCGACCTGCTGCCCGAAGACGCCATGAGCGAAGAGCTGCGCAAGTTGCTGCAAGACCCCGGCGCCATGAATAACAAGGAAATCCGTGACCTGATCGACAAGTTGATGGAACGCCTGGGCCAGGAAGGTTTCATCAATCCGCAGCAGCCGCCGCAAGTGACGCCGCCCAACACCAGCTCCGCGCGCGGCCAGGTCGGCAGCCCGCAAGAGCGCCAAGCCGAGGTGCGCTTTGAAATCACCGACAAGACGATCGATTTCCTGGGTTTCAAGACCCTGCAAGATTTACTCGGCTCGCTCGGCCGCAGCAGCTTCGGCCGCCACGACACGCGCGATCTCGCCACCGGCGTGGAATCCGGCGGCATCTCTCGCCCTTACGAATTTGGCGACACTCTCAACATGGACATCAGCGCCACGCTCTTCAACGCCGTCCGCCGCGAAGGCGCCAAAGTTCCCATCGAGATGAACTATTCGGACTTGATGGTGCACCAGTGCGAGTATCACAGTTCCTGCGCCACGGTAGTGCTGCTCGATTGCAGTCACAGCATGATTCTCTACGGCGAAGACCGTTTTACTCCCGCGAAGCGCGTGGCCATGGCGCTGAGCCATCTGATCCGCACGCAATATCCCGGCGACACGCTGAACCTGGTTTTGTTCCACGATAGCGCCGAAGAAGTGCCTATCGGCGAACTGGCCCGCGTGCAAGTCGGCCCCTTTTACACCAACACGCGCGAAGGCCTGCGCATGGCCCAGCGCATCCTGCTGCGCCAGAAAAAGGACATGCGTCAAATCGTGATGATCACCGACGGCAAACCCTCCGCGCTAACGCTGGAAGACGGCCGCATCTACAAAAACGCCTTCGGCCTCGACCCTTTCGTCGTCGGCCAAACCCTCGAAGAAGTAAACAAATGCAAGCGCGCCGGCATCATGATCAACACCTTCATGCTGGCCAGCGACTACAGCCTGGTGCACTTCGTGCAAAAAATCACCGAAATGTGCAAGGGTAAAGCCTACTTCACCACGCCGTACAACCTCGGCCAATACTTGCTCATGGACTACATGCAGCGCAAAACCAAAAACATTCACTAGGCTGCGATTAGATGGCAACTCGCCGGCGCGCGCTTTTCCTGAGCGGCATGCTGCGATAGACTCCCTATATGCCATTTTTGCGCACTCTCGCGCAGCTATTCGGAGCCGCGGAACCTATGACCAATATCGCTGTCGGTAATCTCGCTCCCGGATTTTCGCTGAAGTCGCTGGACGGAAAGGAATATTCTTTGACGGGCGCGATGCAGAGTGGTCCGGTGGTCGCCGCCTTCTTCAAAGTTTCCTGCCCGGTCTGCCAGTTCACGTTTCCCTTCCTCGAACGCATCTACAAACGCTACGGCGGCGACAACGTCTCCTTCTTCGGCATTTCGCAAGACGACGCGCGCGCCACAAAACGTTTTGCCGAAGACTACGCCGCGACGTTTCCCATGCTGCTCGATGATGAAGGCTATCCGGTTTCCAATGGCTACGGCCTGACCAACGTCCCCACAATTTTTCTCATTGATACGGACGCCACCGTCCGCGTGGTCTGCAACGGCTTCGACAAAGCGGGCCTCGAAGCCATCGCCAACGATCTCGCCGAACGACGCAAACAATCTCCGGCGGCTCTCTTCCTTCCCAACGAGCGCGTCCCGGACCACAAACCCGGTTGAGGCTCCAAAAACTAGGTCCCGGTCGGGACCTCAAGTAGCACAGGCTTCAGCCTGTGTTCTTTTGACTTTGCTGCCCAATCCTCACACCGTGACCCCGGCGATTTCCGCCGTTCTTTCCAAAATTCCGTCCACAGGCAATACCGTCCCGCCCTGCGCCGGAACCCTCCCAGGTCTCATGCAATGCTGCTTGCGATCTGTGCGCTCTTCTCGAGCCGGGTGCCAGAATCACCTCTTATCCGATCTCCCCGCGCCCCGTAGCAAAGCCACCCACACAGTGAAGATAAACCAAGCAGAATCAACACTTGCGAAAAAACGCCCCGCAACCGGTTTAGAATGAACACTTACAAAAAACGATCGCTAATCATTAAACAAAGTCATTATAATCAATAGTTTACATCCCCCCTTCCCCCTCCCCCACCCCCTATGCCGCCGCACAAGGACGCAGCGCACCGGAAGGAAGGTCGGCCAAACCCTGTTTGCACAGACTAGTCCAAGCTTTCGGAAGTCGCTCCCGGAGTAGGAGAGACTCAGTAGGCTTCCGGCTCCAGATCTTCTTTCTTCTTGTGCTTCGGCGGGCGCTGGCGCTTGTCGACGATGACGCGCGTCGCGGAAGGGGCCAGGCCGGACTTGCGCGCGCGTCGACGCGCTTCTTTGGCGGGATCGAGGATCTTCTTCTTCCGTTTCCTCACGGCGTCATCCGCTTCTTCATGGCATCATCCTGGTTTCACAATTTCCTGCACCGCGCGCCACGCCTGGTCGATGGCTTCGTTGGTGTAGGCGAAGGCGCCGGCGTCGGAGTTGGCGATGTGGATGTTGCCGAAAGCGGCGCGACCGATCTCGCACGGGGATTTGCCCGCGGGCCAGACCGGGTCGTAGAGCGAATTGTATTCGTAGGCGTAGCCGTGGGGCCAGCGGTTCACGGTGATGGCTCGGATGTCGCGGGCGGCGTCGAATCCGCCATCGCCGAGCGCGCGATTCAGTTGGTCGCGCAGGTTGCGCTCGAAGGTGGCGAAGGGCGTGGCGTAAAGTTTTCCGCACCCGGCGCGTTGCTGGTCGCGCGCGGGAAGGCCCGGTTCGCACGGGACATACTGCAGGTGAACCACGCAGGGCTCGTCGGGATTTTTCGGGTACTCGTAGCCCCCCATGCTTACGGGAAAATCCAGCGTCATACCGTCGAAGAAGCCGCCCGGGAATTCCGCACTGTGGATTTTTAGTTTCTCGAAGGCGCTGCGATTACGCAGCAGCACGTTGGTATATACCAGCGGAACTTTCACGCCGTATGCCAGGCCGTCTTTCTGCTCTTGCGGCATCTCCGGGCACATGTACGGGATCACCATGTTCCAGCAGGCCAGCACGCAATGCGTGGCGCGCACAGAATGCGCCTGACCGTCGCGCACATAGGTGACCATCACTTGTTTTCCGGCAGCGGCCTCGCCGGCGCTGGCGCCGCCAACATTTGTGGCATGCACGACCGTGGAATTGAGGCGGACGCGCGTCGGCGATTTGGCGTCGTCGAGCCGCGCGTAATCCATCTTCGCGAGCACGATATCTTCCATGGTGTTGCCCGGCGCGCTCCCGGGAATCAGCGAGCGCACCAGCATGCGCGCGATGGAGGCGTTGCCGTCCGGAAAATGATAGATGTACGGCTCATCGTCCTGGCGCGTAATTTCGAGACCCATGCCGGGGCCGTATGGTCCAGATAAGTCCATGCCCGCAAAACCTGGATGGCTGCCCAGCTTGGAAAGATCGCCCGCGGGGACGGCGTCGATGCCCACACCGTACAAACCGTAGGTGGATTTCTGAAACAGCGGAATCGCATCCTGCACCAGCCCCACGTGTTCCCGTAGAAATGTCCGGTAGCTGATCTGCGAGAGGTAAATTTTCTTTTCTTCCACGTTCATGCTCGGCAAGTAATCGACTTTTTCGCTGTAGAGCCTTACGAGGTCGGCCTGCACAGGCGGTAGCAGCGGTGTCTTAGCGAGGAACTCTTTCCAGGTAGGTTTGCCGATGCCCGGGACGAGACGGTCGGTGCCAAAGTTTTCTTTGTCGAAGAACATCCCGCGGGTGAGTTCTCGCGACGCGAAAAAATTCTGGTCGCAATATTTGTCGAAACGTTGCGGCTCGATGCCCAGGCTGCGAAACAGGCCTTTGGCTTCCGCGCTATAAAGATTCGGTCCGGCGATACTTTGTGTGCCGCCGTAGCCCAGCAGGAGGCGGCCTCCGGCGTGAAATTCGTTGCGCTTGGCATGGCCGCCGAAATCGTCGTGGTTGTCCAGGACGAGGATGCGGGCTTTCGGTCCGGCTTGCTGGCGGTAGAAGTGCGCGGCGGAAAGTCCGCTGATGCCGCCGCCCACCACGATCAGGTCGTAGAACTCCTTGTCGAGCGGCGCCGTCGGCCAGGTTTTGCCGTCGCGCATGGCGTGCGCGACCTCCCACGAGCCGTCGTGGCTGCCGCGCATGCCGGTCTTCGCAGGCGGGTAATAGTCGCCGTCATTCGCCGCTGACGTTGTACCAGGCCTAACGCTGACCGCTGTTTGTGGCATGCCACAGGCTTCGGCCCACGCGTTGTGCGGTAACGCCAGCGAGCCACCAACGGCCACGGCAAAGCCATTCAGAAAATCCCGCCGCGTGATGTTGCGGCCCATACCTGGCTCATGATCCCGTTTTTTGGCGGCCAACTTGCTCTCCGCATCGTCTGCTCTTACGCAGCGGGATTAGAAGCTAAATAGCACCTGCAGGTCAAGACGGCGGTTGGCTGTGGTGGTGGAAAAAGGCCTTCCCGCAAGGCCGTTGGCTTCTCCGAAGATGGGCGAAGTCACGATGCCCACGGGCGTGGCCACGTTTACATTGTTGAAAAGATTCTGCGCGCTCACGCTGAAGGTTAAACCAAACCTGCGATTCGTGGGATTGCCTTGACCGAAGCCGCCGCCCGGTCCACCACGGCCACCGCCGCCGCCGGGACGGCCAAAGGTACCGCCGCTCGGGCCGCCAAGGCCGGCGTTGGCGCTCTCTTTCTTGGCACCGAAGCCGAAAGATTTGCTGACGCGAAGATTAAAGCTGAAGCGACCGGGGCTGAGGGCGTAATCGTAGGGCACAAGCGTGTCGCCGAATACCGGCGCGGTATTGAAGCATCCGAGCTTCGTCTCGACGAGATTTAGTGGCGCGCCCGCGCCGCAGCCGGTGGCGAACGCCGGGCGATCGTTGAAGATCGAGTCGCCGTTATTGTCCGCGCCGGTGGTGACGTTATATGGCGCGCCGGATTGCGCGATCACAAAGGGGCTGAGCCGGAAGCTATACGGCAGACCGATGGTGCCGCCAAGGAATAGCCGATTGCGGATATCGTAAGGCGTGGGGCCGTAGTCCGCGGAAATATCGTAAGCGTCCGAGGCGAAAGTGTTGGGCCCGGCGGTGTCCGCTTTGGCGAAATTCAGGGTGTAGTAGCCGAAGAGCGAAAGCTTGGTGCCCATGCGCACGCTACTGTTCACGATGAGTTGGTTCTGCTTAAAAATTCCTTCGTCCTGATACTGATAGATGTCGCCCGCGGAGGGATTGGGCCGCGGCTGGGTGGCCTGATCGCATCCGGCTACCGTGCACGGCAGCGGCGCGTTGATATTGGTGGTGACGTATTGATGCACGCCGCGCGAGTTCAAATAGGTGACCGCCAGATTGGCGGCTTTGGTGAGCTGGCGCTCGACGCTGATACCGGTCTGCATGGTGTAGGGCGTGCGCAGATTCGGGTTGTTCTGATAGACCGTGCCGAGCGCGCTGATCGCGCCACCGGCGGCCAAACACGTCGAGGGGCCATAGTCTCCCGCTGGATTGGCGGTCGGGAAACAATTGGGATCGGTAATGGTGGTCTGCGTTTGCAGCACGCCATTCAGGCGCTCTTGCTGTTCAACGAGGGTCTGCGTGAAGCGGTCGTAAAAAATTCCGAAGCCCGCGCGCAGCACGACAATCGGAGCCTTCTTCCCTTTTGCACCCGCGCCCCAGGCGGCGCCCAAACGCGGCGCGAAGTCGTGATGGTCGCCGAGTCCGTTTTGCGCTTCGTAGCGCAGGCCGTAGCTCAGCGTGATGTTGGGGCGGAATTTCCAGTCATCCTGAACGTAGGGTTCGATATCCACGTAGGTCTCGTTGAGCGCCGGCGTGCCGGACACAACGGAGTACTGCTTGGGACCGAATCCAGCGGCGTAAATCATCGCGGGCGTTTCGCCGGCGTTCAGCAACGCGATGGTGTTCTGGTAAATGGATAGCGAAGCGAACGTGAACTGCCCGTTGAAATTATCGGTGTCGGCATTGTTGTCCTGCGTGATGCGCAGGCGCCCGCCAAATTTGATCAGGTGGCTGCCCGCGGTAATGGCGGTAAAGTTCTGCAGCTCGTAGGAATTCTGTGCGTCATTCTGGTTGCCGGTGCTGTTAGGGCCGGAGATGAACGCACCCTGCACGTTGACNNGGGCTCAGGACCTGCGTGTCGGTAATCTGCAGGGTGTGCTCGGTTTCAAGGCTATTGTAGGCCTGCGACGCCAGATTGAATCCGCCGACGCCCTCGTTCTGCTCGTTATCGCGAAAATATTGGTAGCGCACCGAGAGCGTGTTGTTGGGGCCCAGCTGAAAATCGAAACGCGGGCCAAGGTTGGTGCGGGTCTGCGGAAACGGCACGGCTTCCGAGAATGGGGTGGTTTCCGCGGGATCGGTGGGATCGAGGACCGTGGCGCTCACGATATTTAAA
This sequence comes from Acidobacteriota bacterium, assembly GCA_003161195.1. Lineage (GTDB taxonomy): Bacteria > Acidobacteriota > Terriglobia > Acidiferrales > UBA7541 > Acidiferrum. Next base: position 11,346 of record PMOV01000302.1, read on the forward strand.
TTGTTGTTGTTGCGGCGATCGATGCTGAAGAAAAATGAGGTGGTCTTGTTAAGCGGCCCGCCGACGCTGGCGTTGTAAAAGGTCGAGTCGTAGCCGGGTTGCGTGGCGTCGCCGAGGAAGGGATCGCGCGAATTAAACGCGGACGATGTCCCCTGCGCTTGTACCTGGCCGTGCCAGTTGTCGGTGCCGGGCTTGGTGAGGATTTCAATGCGGCCGTAGCCGAGCTTGTCGTATTCGGCGGAGAAGGGATTCTGATTGATGCGGATTTCGCGTATCGAGGATTTCGGCGGCAGCTGGCCCGCCGTGAAACCATCGATGTAAATCTGGCCGCCGTTGGGACCCGCGGAAGGACCCGCGAGGGCTTGCAGTTCGGACTGAAATTCATCAGGATCGTCGGAGAGCGCCTCCAGATCTTTATCCTTGATTACGATCATACCGGCATTGTTGGCGGGGTCCACGCTGACGGTGGTGGTGGAATCGGTGACCGTGACTTTTTGTTCCTGCACTTCGATGGTGAGGGCGATATTCAGCCTGGCGATTTGGCCGGCGGCGATAACGACACTGTCCTGCGAGAAGAGCGCGAAACCCTGCGCCACGGCTTTTACCGCGTAAGTTCCCGGAGCGAGGTCCTTGAACTCGTAGGCGCCGTTTTTATCCGCGGTGACGCCGAGCGATGCGCCGGCGGCGTTGGACAGCAAAACGGTGGCCCCCGCAACGGTGGCGCCGGAGGGGTCGGTGACCTGCCCGCGCAGTCCGCCCTTGGCTGGCTGTTGCGCCGCGCCAGCTGCGGCGCTAATGGCCACCAAGGGCAGGTTGGCCAAGAGCGACACCAACACGAAGAGTATAAATAGCCGGGCTTTCATTCCTTCTCCTAAGATGCTCTAAGTGTGATGCGCTTTGCCGCACGTTTGGGCAAGACGCGACATTACGGGGTACCGCTGTCGCCTCCGGGCGCGCCCCCCAGGCTCCACGCGGAGAGCAGCGAGGAATTTCCCGGTGAGGCTTGCAGAATGGGCTCGACGCCCGCAAGCAAAGTGATGGCGGTGACCGCCCCGCCCGCGGTGCCTTCCGTGCTGACGAGCATGACGGCATCGCCCTTTTGCAGATCGCTTAGGGAGGCCGCGGGCATGCGGCTGATCATTTGTTGTAAATCGCCGCCTTGGCCGCCGCCAGCGCGGCCGCCAGGACCCGCTGCGCCGCCAGCGGAGCCGTTGCCGTTAGAACCACCGCCATAAGGAGCGCCCGCATTCGGCGTGGCCGAGGTTTGCTGCGGGGCTGCCGCGCCGCTGGCTCCGCCCGGTGTGGGAGATTCACCTTTCATTCTGGCGGCGATACGCTGGGCAATGGGTGGGGTGAGCTTGCGCAATTGCGAATCCGCGGAAATTTTAATCGTGACCGGCTTCTTGGTGGTCAGGTCCTGTACGACGAGCGTTCCTGCCGCGGCGTCCAACATAGATATAGTTCCGGAAATATTGCGGAAAGTTCCGGAAACGATTTCGTCGGCCGCGAGTGAGGTGCCGTCGGCGCTGCGCGAGCCGCGCGCGCGCAATTGATCGCCAGGGTGTATAGCGTCAAGCGGCGCGGGCCTGGCGTCATCGAATTTGATGGAGTCTGGCGCATAGCGGCGCAGTACGGTGGTTTTCGTAATATTGATGGCGACTTGCTTCTTCTCGCCCATCACCGTGGTGGAAATGGTGACCGTGGAAGCGCCGGGATCGACGGCAGTGACGATTCCGCCGAGCCCGTGCTTCTGCCACTCTTCGCGGTCTTGCGCCTGCTTGGCGGCAACGTCGGTTTTGGCCATGGCGATGATCGACAGCGCGGCAACAGTTTTGCCGTCGTCGGATTTTTTGGCGCGGACCAGGATGCGGTCGCCGGCCTGCAGGTCGCTGAGCGCGATGGGCGTGGCTTGCTTTATATCTTTTTCGCCGGGAGCGACGCGGAGGAATTTGGTGGCGTCGGTGGCGGTGACCGTTAATTCGCTACCCGCGTCGGTTGCCAGGGTAACGCTCTGGCCCGAGACGGACTTGATGGTACCGACCGCTTTGACGATGCTGGGGTCTTGCGAGGCGGGCGCTGCCGGAGCGGCTTGCGGGACGGAGAATACGCTAGCCGGCGAAATGAGCAAACCAAAAACTAGAGTGCAAACCCAGAGCACGATGAGAATCGGCTTTTTAGGCCCGCACATTTCGTTTTTCTCATGAGCCAACATTCAATGATTCTCCGGCACCAGCATGGGCGCCTGGCAACAATTAATACGGCCTGTGTGCTCGCGCAGAGGCCTGGCGACACCGGAAGGCGTAGAGGATTGGACGTACGAAACCCTGAAGAATGGTACACGGAAAGCGAAGGTTTTCAGGGACGGGCCGGCGCGAAGAGCGCCAGAGACGTCCGGGTGCAAGTCAAAAAAAGAGGCCCGCGTTGGCGAGCCCCTGATGCTGGCGATGCCTTGGCAACCTTGGTGCCTTCCTAGGACTTGCTGGCGGAATGGGCGCGGCCACGGTTGGCGGCGTCGATTTTCTTGTCCTGCTGCACGTCGTGATCGGTTGCGGTGCTGGCGGTGGAATTGTAGGCACGGGTGAACTCGTCCACCTGCTTTTCCGCGGCTTCGCGGGCAATGCCGTAGCGCTCCTGGACCTTCCCTACCAACTGGTCCTTTTTGCCGGCGATGACCGTCAAATCGTCATCCGTCAGCTTGCCCCACTTCTGTTTCACGACACCAGCGGACTGCTTCCACTTGCCTTCGATTTGATCCCAGTTCATGATCCCTCCTTGGTTGAACTACATCTTGGTTGAACTACATAAAGAGCAAACGCAATTTTTCGTGCGCTGCGTAGAAGCTCGCAAGCGTGATGTCTCTACCACCGGATAGTGCTAATCCGGACGGCGACGATCGCTTGCAAGGCTAGGAGAACACGGCGAGCACGGGCGAGGAATACGGCGGAACTGGCAAACTCATCTAGCCAAGGCTGTAGGGGAGACGGGCGATTTCCCTACAGGGTTTGCGGTATGCGGGCCTAAAGCGGCGAGTCGCCGCCAATGTTCAGTGCGAGAGCTCCACCAGAGCCAAGGCGTGGCCATGCAGATTGAGGCGCAGTGTGTCACCGGAAATCGACATGGACTTTGCCGTTGGCAGCGCCGCAGCGTTTTTTAATTCGGCAATTTGCGCGCGCGACGGAAATGCCGGGCTGCCCATTTTCGCGTAGGCCGGGAGTGGCGAGCCGTGCTCGTCGTCGACGATGGTGACTTTCGCGGTGTGCGCGCCGGTGAGCCCCTTGAAGACCAGCGCTACGGTGTCGTTGTCGTCGGGCCTTTGCTCCGGCGGGACGATCTTGCCCCACACGGCGAGCACGACGCCGCCATCCTTACGGCGAGTCACTAAGGCGGAATCGCTGGCGAGGTCCAGGCGCTCTTCGCCGAGTTTGTGCAGCAGCGCGAATGCGTTAAATGCCGGCTTCGGGATGCTTTCTTCGGCGAGCAAGCCGAAGCCGCCGTAAAACGGTTTCTGCACCACGCCCTGCTCCTCGAAAACGTCGGAAAATGACCAGTAGCTCATCATTTCCGTCAGGCCGTCGCACTGGCGGATGGTGTCGGCCATCCACGGGCCCATATACGCGCTGTCCGTGACTTCCGTTTGATTGCTGTAGTCGGCGTTAAATTCGCTCCAGATGAGCGGCATCTGCGGGTAGGGCGAGGCGAGGATTTGCTGGTGAACTTTTTCGACGCTGCGGCAAACCATTTTATCTCGCGGGATGACTTCGCGGGTGTTAAAGACGTCTTCGGCTTTGTCGTTGCCATAGACGTGCGTGGAAAAGAAATCGATGGGCACATTGTTGGCTTTGCAGTGCGCCAGGAATTTTTCGGCCCACGCGGCTTGCGCGGTGGCCGGTCCGCCGACACGTAAGCGCGGGCTGACACGCTTTACCGCGCGTGCGGCGCGATCGTACAGCTCGTAGTAGGTGGTATCGCGCGGTTCGCCGCCCCAGAAATCGAGATTCGGCTCGTTCCAGACTTCGAAATACCAGTTGGCGACCTCGTCGATGCCATAGCGTTCGACCAGGTGACGCGTGAAGGCTTCAACCAGTTGCCCCCATTTGTCCCAGTCTTTCGGCGGGGCCACGTTCGGGCGATACCAGAAGGCCTGCACCATTTTGACGTCGGAGCTGAGTTGGTGCGGCATGAAACTGAGTTCCACGAACGGGCGAACATGATTTTGCAGCAGCCCGTCGTAGATTTGATCGACGTAGGAGAAGTTGTAAACCGGCTTGCCGTCCTTGTCTTCGCTGTAGAGACCGACTTCATCGAGGAAGATTCCGTGAAAGCGGATGTACTTGAAGTCCGTAGCGCGTTTCACTTCGCGCAGATCGTTGCGGTAACTTTCGCGCAAGGACAGGACGGCGCGTCCCGAGCCGTACATCTGTTCCCAGAAATGCGGAAAGGGATGCGCGGGCGCGTTAAGATCCACGGTGACGCGAATTTCGCTGTTGGGCGACCCGGCAGCGGCGGGAGCGGTGTTGCTTTGTGCTCGCGCGGTGGGCATCGCGAACAACGGCAGCGTCGCGGCCACGACCGTCACGCAAAGTTTTATTCCAATGCGACTCCAGAATCCTGCTGCTCGCCTGCTCGTCGTCATTCCGTCTTGAACCTCTCCGATTGCTGCGATTCTTCCAAGATTTGTGATGGCGCTCGCGCCGGTGCTGGCTTACACGACCCATTCATCGTTGGCCGCCATAGGCGGCTCGCTATTCGCGGGCTTACGTTCATGCAGAATCCTCTCCGTCGACGCCACCATCACTTCACGGTGAAACAACCGCTGAAACACGGCCTGGCACAGCAAATTGGCCACCGCCAGGAGACTCATGCCCTGATGATGCGCCATCCAACTGCGCACCACTTCGGCGTTTAGTTTATCGCCACGGCGCGGACGGCCATAGTCCGCCGCCTCGTAAAAGCCCAAAGCGCCAACCCATTGGCGCGACTGCATCTCCCGCAAATTGCGCGTGGCGTTGGCCGGCTCCACATTCAGCGCCAGAAACGCGGCGTACGGCGTGATCACCAAGCGCCGCGCGGCATCCGGCTTCAGCGCCAGTGCGCGCAAACCAAACGCGTGATATTCGTAATGGCCGGCGTCGTTCTTCGCGGCGCACGCGCCTTCCGAAATGCCCCAGGGAATGCCCAGTTTCTCGCCGACGCGCCGCTGCCCGGCCACTGCGCCGCCCATGGCGCTCTCCAGCAGCGTTTCCGGATACGCGCGCATCCACAGCATGGGCATCAGATACTCGAACATCGTGCCGGTCCACGAGAGCAGCACGCTGCGGCCCGCGAGATCGGTTTGCACGCGCCCCAACTGAAACCAGCTGTTCTGTGGAATGTCACCCTTGGCGATGGCCACGAACACCGCGCTGCGCGCTTCCGACGCCAGCAGATCATAGCAACTCTCGAGCAGTTCATTCTGCTCGACATCGTAGCCCACCGACAACATTTTCCGCTGCTTATTGTACAGAAAGCGGAAGTCCATCTGCTGCACCAGCTGGTCCGCGGTTTCCCCCAGTTGGCGCAGGCGGGCGGAGAGGTCTTCCGCGAAGCCGGCGCATTCCGGCAGGCGCGCGCGTAATTCGTCCGCGGCGGCGTGTTGTTCGTTCCAGAAGGCGTATTCGCCCATTTTTTTCTGCAGCTTTTGCGCGAAGGCCGGCAGCTCGGCCAGCGTCAATCCTGCCGTCACGTTGCCGTACAACATTTCTCCCACTTGTTGGCGCACCGCCGCGTACTCGGGCAGCATCCACGGCAGCAGGCGAGCGCTGAGTTGCTGTGCGGCGCTAATACGCTCGCTGCAAGCCTGCAACCACCACAGCGCCGAGCGAACCAGCGACGCTCTGCCGGCAGCGGGAAACTCCTGGGTCTCGGAAATCGCCGTCTCCGCCGGAACTCTAGCTAGCATCCCCTGCATGCTTTCTTGCATACCGGGAAGCGCTTGCAGCCACGCCACAACGTCGTCGCCCCGCTGCACACATTCTTCGCGCAGTTTGGCAATAACGGAGAGAGTCTGGTCGCCCGCTCCGGCCCGCGCGCATTCTTCCGCGGCGATTGCGAGATGCTCGCGAAGACCGCGCCACTGCGCCGGCCGCAGTATGGCCTCTTGCGCCAGGCCCAGCGCCCCTTGCTTCAGGCACCACAGCGAGCACGCCAGGTTGCCGCTGTCCACGCTGGAAACAAAGCGCGGCGGCAGCGCTTCCAGCGTCACAGTGTCAAACCAGTTCACGAGATGCCCGCGCACGCGCGGCAAACGCAGCGTGCTTGCCATGGTTCTTTCGGCGCTCTCCAGATACTCGATGGCGTCCAGGAAACCCATTTCGTACGCCGCGTACTGCGCATTAAACTGCAGGCCGAGGTTCGTCGGCGAGAGGCGATGCGCCACGCTGAAGGGCTCTTCATGCACGTTGTCCGGAATCAGCCAGTTGCTCTCGGCGGTGGCCATTTGGCGAAAATAGCGCCACGTGCGCAACGCCGCGGAACGCAGGAAGGTTTCCTCTTCCCGGCCAATGTCGCCGCGCATATTGTGCAGCGGCCGATCCAGCCAGCGCGCAGCGGGCTTCGCGAGTATCCACAGTGTCAGAATCGGCAGCGCCGGCAGCAGTGCCGCAGGCCGGAACCACGACAACGCCAGCGCAATCGCGCCGCCGAGAATCGCCGTCCAATCCAGATATACGTCCACCGGCGTGCGGTTCTTTTTGGCGTCCATCTCGGACTGCGCCGCGGTTTCCCACTCGAGTAAATTCCGCCGGCTCACCGTCAAGCGAAAGACCGTGCGGAAAATCGCGTCCAGCGTGGTCAACGTTTGGTGCGCCAGAAACGTCAGGATCACCAGCACG
>PMOV01000049.1:0-296 GCA_003161195.1 Acidobacteriota bacterium
GTCCCGCAAACCAAAGCCGCCCTCTTCGCGCGTGGCGGCCGCATCTCCTTCGCCACCGTTTTCGGAAAATTCTTCTGCACCTCGGCCACCCTCGCCAGCGGCATCCCTCTCGGACGCGAAGGCCCCGCCGTCCAGGTCGGCGCTGGCATTGCCTCCCTTCTCGGCCAGAACCTCGGCTTGCGCCCGGAAAAAATCAAAGCCCTCATTCCCATAGGCGCTGCCGCCGCCATCGCCGCCGCATTCAACACGCCCCTCGCCGCCGTGCTCTTCTCTCTCGAAGAAGTCATGGGCGACAT
>PMOV01000049.1:376-2760 GCA_003161195.1 Acidobacteriota bacterium
CTGCTGCTCTGGATGCGCGCCAGGTTTCTGCGCTTCCCGCGCAAAACCGTCTGGTTCCAGCCCGTCGCCGGTGGCTTGATGGTCGGCATCATGGGCTGGTTCGTCCCGCAAATCATGGGCGTCGGCTACAAATATGTCGGCGACGTGCTCAACGGCAACATGGCCCTCAAGCTCATGCTTCTGCTGCTGGTCCTGAAGCTCGTCGTCGTGGCCACCAGCTACGCCTCCGGCAACGCCGGCGGCATCTTCGGCCCCAGCTTATTCCTGGGCGCTATGCTGGGCGGCGCCATCGGCAGCATTGCCCAACATTTCCTTCCCGGACTCGTAGCCTCTCCCGGCGCCTACGCCCTGGTCGGCATGGGCACAGCCTTTGCCGGCGTGGTGCGCGCGCCCATGACCTCCGTGCTCATGATCTTTGAAACCACGCGCGACTATGCGGTCATCGTCCCGCTGATGATCTCCAACCTCATCAGTTATTTCATCGCCTCAAAATTCCAAAAGAAAGCCATTTACGAAGTGCTCGCCGAGCAGGACGGCGTGCACCTGCCCACCGCCGAAACTAGAATTCAGGAAGGCCAGCGCCAGGTCTATCAAGCCATGCATCCCGCCACGGAAATTCTCAGTCAGGAACGCACCGTCAACGAAGCGCTCGAAAAGGTCAAAGCCAGCGCTTTCCACGCATGGCCGGTCAACGACGACAGCGGTCTCGTGGGTCTCATCACGCGGGAAAAACTGCTGCAAACGGCCTCTTCTGGCGGCGGCGACCGGCGCTTGGTCGAATTACTACCACCAGGATCCTTCCCCCATGTTCACGCCGACCATTCGCTCACCGCCGCCCTCGACCGCATGGGCGCCGCGCAAATCGACCTGCTCCCCGTCGTTAGCCGCGCCGATTTGCGCAAGCTCGAAGGCGTCATAACTCTGCAGGATGTCTTGCGCGTTTACGGTATCGGCGAAAAAAACGGCGGCGGGTCAGCCTCCGGTTAGTACTTTTACTAGGACCTTGCAGCACCGCTTCTCCGTCCAAATGCTAAAGTGGTTTTATGTGCTTTGTCCTGTACGCCGGAACGTCGTTCTCAGCCGTTCTCAGCGGAATAATAAATTGTCGGAGAGACTCTAGAAAATAGAGAGCGCTTGCCGCAACCGCCCACCATCTAGCCTAAGACTTATCCTTCCAGATAGCCCATAAAGCCATTCCAGCCATGACGGTGATCACAGAATATAACGTCGATCCGACGAGTATGTTTTGCAGAAGCGTGCGCGGGCGAAGGTGAAGAGCTGCCTAACTCCGAGTTTGCCGGTGGTGTCTCAGTTTGAATTGTGTCGTGTCATCCCGAGAATAAACAAACTAACTAGCCATGCAAAGAGCCCGCACTCGAATATGATCGTGAACCAATACCCTAAAGGCTCTTCGTTGTGATTCCACCTAGAACTCTTGAACACCGCGGTTCCAGTCAGTATCCCGTATAAGGATAGCGATAATGGAATCAACGATAAAGCCAAACAGATTAAGGGATGGTTCCCTATGTAATCGTGACGCATGTCAACCATGCTCCCAGAAGTAAAACTTAGACACTACCGGTTTGTCGCCTTACCGGACATGTCCTGTAACGGCGTCACTTGCTCGCGGACCCCTCAGTGATTGGTCTGCCATCCGGGCCAATCGCATCGGAAAAGTCGGGACGACTCGATAGCCTGATGGGGAGGCGATTCTCGATTACAGCTCGCATAACCTCGGCGGATTCTGGCGGAGCCTTGGTCTGACCTGCTTCACGGTAATACCAGACGACGCCCTTCCGCTCGGCCAATCGCTTGAGCGAGACACGAACCGAACCTATTGTGGCCGGGGAGTCGTCAACCGTGATGCGTCCGTCGACCATGACAGCAATCTTGAGAGTCGGCGCGTTGGGGCTCACCGACATAGGCGGTCGGGTACAAGCAATGAGTTGGAAACAAACGGAAACGAGAGCACAGAGACGCCTTATTCTGTAACGCATAGCTTGCCGCAACTCTCTTCTTAGCCGAACTTAGCATGCAATTGCAAGGGCGGCAGATTCAGAAGCCTGTGCCGGACATATAGATTTCTCTAATTGACACTTGGACGAGTGCCGCGTTTGTCAAACATAGAAGATTACGTCCGGGTTTGCCATTAACACACCGAGAAGTCGCGAACCCTCACAGCCAACGCCAATTCTTTTGCCTTCCCTCGTCAAGCCCAACCGGCATAGCATGAATACGAAAGAACCGGAATCGGCAGATGAGCATCGTTTGCCGGAGTTGGAGACGTCCATGACCAGCGTACAAATCGATCAGCACAGCTATGAGATGCCCCCGCGAGAGGGCCTCAGCATCGCGCATTTTCTCACCGTCGCCGACGTCGAGCG
>PMOV01000082.1:0-23477 GCA_003161195.1 Acidobacteriota bacterium
TGGGCCGGAACTGGTTCACAGGGATTACGTACGGCAGAAGGATCAGCAGCAGGAGCAGGGCTGCGACGACGATAAGAACGATGCGAAGTTTGCTGTTCATGGTCACCTCCGGCGCGTGGGCTGGCGCGGCAAAAGGTCGGTTATCGAGCGGGAATAGTAACACAGCGGCGAGTACCGGCGCCGCGTTTTGGCGCTGCCTGGCGGCCAAAGTTCAGAGGTGCGCTTCGCGAAGAGGCGGTATAAAATCGAACCTCATTTGGGATAGTTCGTCCGCGCTATAGGAGGTCTCCATGTCGCGAAGCCGCCGTATTTCCTGCGCCGTCACGCTGGCCCTAGCCGCCACGCTACTGGGGCAACCCGCGCTCTCTCCCGCTCCGCAACGCATGACGCCACAGCCCATCCCATCGCCAAACGCGCCGGACCAGAGCTACCCGCAAGGCATGAACGGCCCGGGAATCAAAGACCCGGATGCCAAAGTGATCGACAAGCAAAATCAGGCGGAAGTGAAGGCCGAAATTGAAAAGTTGTACGCGCTGGTGTTCGAGTTGCGCGAAGAGATGAAGCAAACCAACGGGAACACCACGCTATCCGTGAGTGTGGTCAAAAAAGCGCAGCAGATCGAGAAGCTCGCCAAAGAAATCAAAGATCGCGCCAAGAACTAAAGGAAATCCTGCGCGAAGCGTAACCTTTCGCCCGTCGCCCGCACATGCGCGTCATTGCTTCTTCCCCGGCCGCACCCGTTCCGCCGCCACCATCCCCTGCCCCTCCAGCACCGCATAAAACCTGTCCGCCGCCAAATCCTTCAGCGTCTCCACTTTTCCCGATGGCCACCGAATCTCCACGCTATCAATCTTCTCCGCCGCCCCCAATCCAAAATGCACCCGCACATCGTTCTGCGACAAGTAACTCCCGCCGCTGTGCACTTCCTCCGTCTGCGTCATTCCTCCCGCCACGATTTTCACCCGCGCATTCAGCGCCATGCGGTTGCTCGCCGTCCCCGCCAACTCAAAACTCACCCAATGCCTCCCCGCCACGCCATGATTCCGCAAAATCATCGGCGCACCATCGATATCCCCTATCACCACGTCCTCATTCCCATCGTTAAACAAATCCGCCACCGCCAACCCGCGCGAAACCCGCTTCTCCAGCAACGCCGGTCCCGCCTGCGCACTGGCATCGCAAAATTTCCCGTTCTTCTCATTCAACTGCAGCAGCTTCGGCTCGCGATACCCCGCCCCCGACGGCAGCGTATCCACCTGCGGATACACATGCCCGCTCACCGCCATCAAATCCAGCCACCCATCGTTGTCCGCATCAAAAAACGCCGTCCCCCACTTCACCCACGGCAGCGACGGCAGCGCCACGCCCGAGGGATACGACACATCCGTAAAATTCCAATTCCCATCGTTGCGAAACAGCAAATCTTCCTCATCCGAAAAATTGGTAACGTACAGCGATGGCCTTCCTGTATGCAAATAATCCCCCACCGCAATCCCCATCGACGCTTGCTCCGACCCGTCCTCGCTCACCGCTGTCCCGGACTCCAGCCCAATCTCCTTGAACTTCCCATCGCCCAAATTCTTATACAAAAATTTCGGCGTCGAATCGTTCGCCACATAAATATCCGGCCGCCCCGTATTATTAAAGTCCGCCCAGATCACGCTCATCCCGTAATACCCGTTCGGATCGTCCACGCCCGCGGCCTTCGACACATCCGTAAACGTCCCATCGCCATTATTGTGGAACAGCGCATCGCCCGCCCCGCGCAGCCCGCGCGGCCCGCACTGCACATCAATCCCGCGATACTTGCAGTTCGGCGCGCTGCCAAATCCCGGCAAATCGTTCAGGCGAAAATCCACGTAATTCGTCACCATCAAATCCACAAACCCATCGCCGTCATAATCGCCAAACGCCGCGCCGGTGGACCATCTCCCATCCGCCACGCCCGCCTTCGCCGTCACATCCGTAAACGTCCCATCTCCGTTGTTGTGATACAGCACATTCCCGCCGAGACACGTCAGATACAAATCCGGCCAGCCATCATTGTCGTAATCGCCCACCGCCCCGCCCATCGCAAAGCACTTCGCATCCAATCCGGACTTCGCCGTCACGTCCGTAAACGTCCCATCATGATTGTTGTGGTACAGCGCCCCACGGCTCTTCTCGCCCTTCACCGCCATCTCCACCGTCGGCGCATTCGTAAAATAAATGTCCGGCCATCCGTCGCGGTCGTAATCAAAAATAATCACGCCCCCGCTCATGGACTCCACAATATATTTCTTCGAAGGATCCGCCGTATGCTTAAACGTAATCCCACTCTTCACCGTAACATCTTCCAGTTGCGGCACCGCCCGCCCCGCACACACCGCACTCTTCGCCCCAGCAGGCGGCGCCACCGGCGCCGGATGCCCTCCCTGACCGTACGCCGCGCTCATCCAGAAAAACACCACCAGCAACGCCAGTGCACCGCGTCGCCGTAAGCGCGGCCATCCCCAACGCGGATCGTTCAACACAATTCGTTGACCCGCAACCTCACGGACTTTGCACAAGGGGAATCGCCTCGCGATCGTGAATGCGCTGTTTCGCCTTCAGCTCTTTATAAATCTCCAGCTCGCGATCCGCATCCGCGTCCCGCGACTCTTTTCGATAAGCCGCCTGCAGTTGGTAATGCATATAATCCGTCTGCGGACTAAGCCGCGTCGCGGCCTCCAGGTGCGTCACTGCTTCTTCCACTTGCCCGCGGTCCAGCAGTATCTTGCCGATCTGATATTGCGCATTGGCATACTCTGGACGCGCTGCGATCACCTGTTGAAACAAGCCCACCGCGTCATCCACCCTCGACTGTTGCAAATACACGAATCCCAAATTGTATCGCGCATCCAAATCGTCCGGAGTCATTGCCAACTCCGACTTAAACTCCGTCGCCGCATCCGCCCAGTGACCCCATCGCACATCCGCCTGCCCGGCAAAATAGTGCGCCTTGCGCAGCGCCGCATCCTCCTGCAACGCGCTGTGCAGCGTCTCTACCGCTCTCGCGTAGTCGCCAATCTCAATCCACAGTTGCCCAATCTGCAGCAGCGCATCCGCGGAGTGATTGGTCTTCTCGAACTCGCCCAACACCTCCGCCGCTCTTTTCGGCTCGTTGCTCCGCGCCAGCGATGTCGCCCACGCATACCCCACGCTGGAATCCTGCATCCCGCGCACATCCAGCGGCGCAAAAGTCTTCGCGGCTTCTCCAAATTTCTCCGCACCAAAATACGCCATTCCCAGCAACGCCCGCACCGGACTATCCCCGGGCTTTTCCTCCAGCGCCTTGGAAAACCCCCGAATGGCCTCCGGATAATTTTTCGCGCGAAACGCCGAAAGCCCCAAATTCTTCGCCAATCCCGGCACCTGCCCATCCCAGCGTTCCGCCTCCTGATAGTGCCCCAGAGCCGCCAAATACTCGCCGCCCACAGCTTCAGAAGTCGCCAGATCGTTGAACGCTAGCCCCAATACCGCGCGAAACGTTTTCTCTTGTGACTCCGCAGCCGCCCTCTGTTCTTTCGTCAAACGCGAATGTGCCGTGATCGACGTATCCACCGGCGCAAAGGGATCCGCGTTCTCCGTCGCCGACGCCGAACTCTCCAAATCCTTCTGCGACTGTACCGGCATCAAGGCCGCCATCGTTCCGCCCGCTTCCGCCATCGAAGAAGCCACCCCTTGCTGCGTCAATTCCATCGTCTTTTTCTGCAAATCGCGCGCCTTCGCCAGAAATACTTCGCTCTCCTCCGCGCGCCCGCTGTTCAGCAAAATTCGTCCCAAATCCACATACGCCCGCCGGATCTGGTAGTTCGATCGCGCCTCGTCGCTCCCTGTCAGCACCACGGCCTTCCGAAAGTCCTCTTCCGCCGTCTTCATATCTTCCCGCGCATACGCGTTCAATCCCAGATACAGCCACGGCTCCGGCCCATCGGGATTCACGCTGATCGCCGCGTTCAGGTATTTGTCGGAGACCGCATAGTCACGGTCCTCTGCCGTCAGAAAGCCCATCAAATAATTCGCCAGATAGTCCTTCGGATAGATTTCCAGTTCCTTGGTAAATTCCGCCCGCACTTCCGGCGTAGCCTTCCATTCGTTGATCGCCAGTTGTACCAGCCCAAGAAAATAGTGCGCGTGCGGCGTCCGTGGATCCAGCGCAATCGCTCGCCGAAACTCACCCGCCGCCTTCGGCATCTCGCCGCCGTCGCGATACGCCCTTCCGAACAGCACGTGCAGCGAACCGCTGTCTCCCTCCGTCTGCACCATCCTCGCGAACACCGCGTCCGCTTTTTGTTTCTGCGCTGCATCGCGTGACTGCAGGTAGCACATCCCCAGCGAATATTCCGTCTCCAGGTCCGCAGTGCCCTCCAAATCGACGGCCCGCGACAGCATCTCCGCCGCCCGTGCGAATTCCTGTTTTTTCACTAACGCCAGTCCCTCCACCTTCAGCGCTCGCACATTGTTCGGGTCCTTCTCCAGCGCCTTCTCGGCTTCTGCAATCGCCTCCGTGGGCCGGTTCCCGTCCAGTTCGGCGATGGCCAAATCCACCCGCGCATCCGGCACGTCTTCAAAATCCAGCGCTCGCAGGTAGATTTCGCTGGCCTGTGGGAACGCCCCTTCGATCAGACGCAGCTGCCCCAGTTCCCGCAGCGTTAGCGCAATCAAAGCTGCGTTCGCCTCCGCGACAGCCGCTGGGCTCCCACCACGCTTTGCCGCCTCGGCCGCGTCCAGCCGTTTACGCAGCTCCGCCTCTGCTGGCGTCGCTTTCTTCGTACTAGCTTGGGGTTTGCCCGCCACGCGCGGCGCTTCCGTCGTTTGTGGCCACGCACTGGCAGCAATGCACGCCGCGACATAGCAAATCAGTAGACTCGCTCTTAGAAACGATAAAGCGCGGGCTTTGCAACAGACTGACAAGAAGTTCGATTTCAGGGAAGCCACTATGAAGATCGCTAAAATAGACTCCTATTGAAAGATAAACGGCGGAGCTTGAGTTTTCAAGCTCCGCCGCGGGTTGACTTACGTTTTTACAGTCCAGCGTTGCTTAGAACGTGAACCGCAGCGTGTACTGAATTTGACGCCCGGGTTGTACCGTTGAGGCTTGGCCAAATCCCCCCTGCGCGCCGTTTGCTGAGCTGATCACGTTGTTGGTCGGGGAGCATAGTTGCTGCGTCGCGCCGCACAGGATATTGGCGGCGGTAAACCCGCTGTTCTCAAGGTTCGGGCCGTTGCCGAGGAAGTTCGCATGGTTGAACAGATTGAAGAAGTCCAGGCTGAACTTGATGCGGAAGCGCTCGCGGAAGGTCCAGTTCTTCGCCAGTTGCATGTCCACGTTGCGGAAATCGGGACCGAAGCAGTAGCCGCGTGGCTCGTCGCCCACGGTGCCGATTGTGTATCCCACCAGTGTGAATGCAGCGGGGTTAAAAATCTGGTCCCCACTCACGCCCGAGTTGCAACCTACGCCCGGCACGATATTCGGCCGGTTGTTCTGGTTGAATCCCGAACCTTGCAGTGAGTTCAGAGGCCCGGTGACGTTGTTCACCGAACCACTGCCCGCGCCGTTCGCAAACACCGTGGTCGATGCGCCGCTCGCTATGTTAATGATGCTGTTGAGCTCCCAACCGCCCACCGTCTGCTGCACCAGGTTGCTGTGATTCGCTAGCTTGGGCAGATAGAACACTTCGTTAGCCACAAACACGTGCGGCCGGTTGATGTCCGTATTTCCTTTGTCTAGCGCGTAATCGGACTGGTCCGTCACCGCCTGGGAGTTTACGCTGCCGGACGAGTTATCCAGCTGCACGTTGCCGATCGAATGCGAGTACGTGTAAGCAACCTGGAAACTCGAGAAATTGCTTAGTCGTGACCGGAACAGCACCTGTAACGAGTGATAGTCCGCTTTCCCGTTGTGCTCGAACTCGAGGATACTCCCGAAGTTGCCCGCCGGACGGAATGCGTTTAGCGTATTGCCGCTCGCAAAGGCCGATTGGACCCAGTCCGCTTCCGGTACCGCGTTGGCGTCGATACCGGAGGTCAGGTGGATGCCGCTGTTGCCCACATAGCCGATCTGCAATGCGGCGTTATGGAAGAGTTCTCTCTCTACGGAGAGGTTCCACTGCCAGCTATTGGGAATGACTGCTCGCGGATTTTCCGCACCGCTCGGCGATACCGACGGGCTGGAAAGCGGCGTCGCCGTCTCCAGCGTCCGGATGTCCGTCGCCGAGATTTCGAACGGCGAGGTGAACGCCAGTTGCTCCAACAAGCCTACCGGTTCGCGCTGAAAAAATTGCCCGACGCCAGCGCGTACCGCCGTCTTGCCGTCGCCTCTCACATCCCAAGCCACGCCCAGTCGCGGGGCAATCGCGTGGTTGTTGTTGTTCACTAGGGCGCGGTTCGGGCCCGGTGTGCCGTTGGATAGCGGCAGGGTAATGCCCAGCGTCGCGAGTTGCGCCGCGGCTGCCGCGCAAGGCGAGGTCCCCGGCACGATGATCACGCCGTTGCAAGCGTCAGATGGATTTGTCGCCGCTTCAGTCGCGCTGTAGTCCGCCAGGCTCCACGACGCCCAGTTGTTGTCGCCCGAGTACGGTTCACGCAAGAACGACCACCGAAACCCATAATTGAAGGTTACGTTGCGGCGAATCTTCCAGCTATCGCCCACGTACCACTCGAAATCGTGCCAGTGCACGAGCGCCGTGGCGTTAATGTTCTTTTCCGTCGTCACGTACTCCTGTCCAGGATAAAGCAGGTTGGCCAACTGGTTGCCCAAGGCCACACCCACCGGCTGCCCCTGGTTCGTCGCACAGCCCGGAGTCGCGCTGGGGCACAGGTTCAGACCGCCGTTCGAGTAGTTAAACGCCGGCTGGTCCGATCCCCCCGCGCCGTCTTCAATCTTGGCGTTGGTGCTGTAATACGCTCCCACCTTGAAAATGTGGTTGCCTTGAACCTTGGATACGTTGTCTTGCAGGGCATAGAGGTCTTCATGGTTTCCGTACGGTGCGATATTCCACATCGTCTGGCCGCTGCCGTACGGTGACAACCCTCCCCACACTGCGCCGGCGTTACCGAAGGTATCCGTCTGCTTCAAGGATGAGGGCCACGCCGTCGGCACCGCCGCGTTGATCATTGGCACCACGCTCGCTTCCGTACCCGAAAGCGATGTGATGATCGCGTTGTGACCATACCCGAACTCCACGTCGTTGATTAGCGTATTGCTGATCTGCGTCGTCAGTTTCGCCATCACGCTCTTGGACGGCTGGCTCCAGTCGGAGTTGATCGTCGGAAATTGCGAAACGCCCCAGAATGCTGTGTTATCCGGTCCCGGGCTTACCCACGAATCGTTCGTGTACCGGAAAGTGATGCGATTCTTCTTCGTCACATCGTAATCCGTGCGGATATTCCACTCGCTCCATTTCGGCGCCAGGTTCTCCGACGCCGCCCAATTGTCGCCGTTGCGAAGCGTTTCATTCGGCAGAGGATAGAACTTCGAGATCAACAGTCCCGCCGGATCCGGATTCGCGATGACGAACGGATTCGCGCCTTGCTGCGCCACCGGAATCAGCGATTGATAGGTCGCCGAGCCCACTGGTCCCACCCATTCCGCCGGCTGCGTTGCGCCGCATTGATCCGTCGCTACCGTTCCTGAGGGATTCGCCGCAGTGGGCGCCACCGCGCCGGAAAAGTTCTGACTGAAGTCTCCACCCAATTCGGCGGCCGTCGGTTCGCACGCGGCCACCGACTGCCCGCGGATTTCACGATTCCATTCCTGGTTCCAGAAGAAGAATAGGTGATCCTTCCAGACCGGCCCCGACACGTGATAACCCCAGTCGTTCCGTCGTTCTTCCGCTTTACCAGTGCCGTTTAAGTTTGAGAAATAGTCATTCGCGTCCAGTTTGTCATTGCGGCCCGCGTAGAAAAACCCGCCGTGAAACTGGTTTTCGCCCGACCGCGTCGTGATGCTGATGATCGCGCCCGCCGCCTGCCCGTATTCCGGCCCGTACGAGTTGCGAATCATCTTGAATTCCGCGATGGCATCCACGGAGGGATAGACAAGAATGGTGCGCCCAGAACCCACGTCGTTGTTGTTCACCCCGTCCACCAGGAACAGGTTGTAGTTGTACGGGTTGCCGTTGACCGAAAAATCCGCGCCGCCCTGCAGTCCTTTGTCGCGACTGTCAAAGCTGTTCGCCGCCGACACTCCCGGGGAGAGCGTTACCAGTCCCATGAAGTTCTCGCCGTTTAGCGGCAGTTCCCGCACCTGCGTACCGGATACCACTTCGCCCACTTCCGCCGAGGTCGTCTGCACCTGCACGTCGCTCGCCTCGACGGTCATCGTCTCCGTCACCGCGCCCACCGTCAACTGTATGTTGGCCTCGGTAACCGTTGACGTGTGTACCTCGACGTTTTTCGAAATGAACTCTTTGAACCCCGCCTGCTTGACCCGCAGGTCGTACACGCCGATCGGCAACTGCGCGAAGGTATACACGCCAGACTCACTCGTCGTCGTCGAGTCCGAGGCATTGGTTCCCAGGTTCCGGTAGCTTACCGACGCGCCCGCGATGGCCGCCCCGCCCTGGTCCGTCACCGTGCCCGTGATCGTGCCCGAATACTGCTGGGCGTGCGCCGCGAAGGGCACCGCCGCCACTAGCAGCAAGACCGCTAGACATGCGCGAACCAGTCTCCGCTCCGCCACGCTGCGCCACAAAGTAATTAGTTTCATGCCATCCACCTCGAGAGTTTTTTCAAAACCACCGAACACAATTTTTCGATTCTTGCGCGGCAAGCCTCGACGACTGCTTCCCTGCCCGCTTGGCCCGCATTTCTGTTGGAAACCGAGAAAGACAACAACCCCTTTGCTGCCTCGACTCTCGACGTAATGCTTTTGAATTAGTCCTTATATAAACGTGTTAGAACCGCTTGTCAAGCAGAAATAATGATATTCTAAACCACAAATATGGTTATTCTTGTTTGCCGCCTTCCCCGCCTCGCTCAACCGCCTCCTTCCCGCCTCAGGCCCGCTCCTGCCGTACCCCGAAAACCGCCTAAATGGTCTCCAGCAACACGCCGCGCGGGTACGGCTCTCTTCTGCCCCTTTATCTTGACCTGGGCGCTAGGATTTCCACCCCCTCGGCTCGGCTGACCTCAGACTGAAGACCATAAAATATTGATTCCAATCAGCATATTTATAAATCAACCGTCCCCGTAACCCACGAGCAACGGTCATCCCGCGAGCAGCCGAGCGCGCGGCGCGAGTCGCCACAAAACCACGGCGCGCCTCCCCGCGAGTGACCCCACACAGTGAGGATAAGTCCTTTCTTTTGCTAGCGATGAAGCTATGTCCCAAAACGCCATTTTTAACCCCCATAGAATGATAACGATACAAATTGCTCCCCGCGCAACCCCTTTGATTTGATAACGATATGAAATACCCTACGCACACCCCCAGCATCCCCAGCCGGTGACAAATTCACCCTCCGGCGGCAATGTCCTCCGCGAATGCCTCCTACGCTGCTGGATACGTTTCGCGCTAGAATGCTGGCGTCCAGCCGCTGGGCTACTGGCGTGAGGAACAAGAAACCGTAAACGCTGTGATGAGGAAAAAAGAATCCGGTGCGGCGCACGAACCCAAGGTCACGCTAAAGACCATCGCGGAGTTGCTCGGCCTGACGCCGGGCACCGTTTCCGCCACGCTGAATAATTCGGCTGCCGCGCGCTCCATCTCCGAGCGCACCAAGCAGCGTATCTTTCAGGCGGCCAAGGAATTAAATTACCGACCGAACTATTTCGCGCGCTCCCTGCGCCTGCAGCGCACGTACACCATTGGCGTCATCGCCGAAGAGATCGGCGACGCCTACGGCGCCATGGTCATCAGCGGCGTCGAAGAATACCTGCGCAAGAATAATTATTTTTTCCTGACGGTGATCCACCGCCACGACCCGCTGCTGCTGCAAGCCTATTCGCAGTTGCTGCTGGAGCGCGGCGTCGAAGGTTTTATCACCACGGACACGTCCATCACGGAAAAACCACCATTGCCCACGGCGGCGGTAGCGGGGCACGAACGCGTCGAAGGCGTCACCAACATTACGCTGGACCATAAACTGGCGGCGCGCCTCGCGCTGCGGCATTTGCTGGAATTGGGGCACGAAGAAATTGCTTTCCTCAAGGGCCATCCCAGCAGTTCCGACTCTGCTGCGCGTTGGAGCAGCATCTGCGAAATTGCCGCGGAACTGGGCATCCGCATACGCCCGGAACTGACGGTGCAGATTGACAGCACGGTGTCTACGCCAGAGCTTGGCTATCCCTTCGCGAAGCAATTGCTGGCGCGCCGCCAGCCCTTCACCGCGCTATTTGCCTATAACGATGTTTCGGCCATCGGCACCATCTGGGCGTTTCGCGAAGCAGGCCTGCGCATTCCCGAGGATATTTCGGTGGTGGGCTTCGACGATACCCCGGGCGCGGCGTACGCCAACCCCGGATTGACCACGGTGCGCCAGCCGCTGCAGCGGATGGGGCAAATCGCGGCGCAATGCGTGATCGATCAGATCGAAGGCGTCGCGGAGTACGTTCCGGAAATTGCCATTGAGCCGGAATTGGTGGTGCGCGCGTCGACCGGGCCCGCGGCGTCGCTGTTCGGCCGCGCGCGATTGGACGAATTAAACAGCTTGTCGTCGGATTGATTGGTTTCAGGCAGGTTCGAGTCTCCTCCCTGCGCAGATGTAAAGTGCGCCATAGGTCTGGGTGCGGAGGGGAAAGGCGCACAGACTGAAGTCTGTGCTACAAAAACCTTTCGCAGCGTTCGCGTCTCCCTGAATTGATTTCGGTTTTCCTTTCTTCCACACTAAGTCGTGCGCGTCAAAAAATTTCACAGACATACGTGGGCGTCAGCTTCCCTGGTGGCGAGGGCACGCATCGTTGCATTCGCCGTGGTGTGCTTGCTCTGGTTTGCTGCGCCGCGCACAACCTGCGCGCAGCTTTCTACCGACGATCATCTTGCGGATCCGGGGTTCTGGCCGACACAGAAGGGCGTGGCCCGCAGTGAATATGTTGGTGCGGCGGCCTGCGCGTCGTGTCATCCGTCCAAGGCTGCTGAACAAAAAACTACGCCGATGGCGAATGCTGCGCTGTGGGCGGCGCAGTCGGGGATTTTGCACAAGCACGCGAAACTTGATTTTGTTTTCGGAGATTACCACTACGAATTGAAGACCGCCGACGGGCAAACCAGCTACACGGTGACGGACGGTCATCGCACGCTGACTTATCCGCTGCTGTGGGCGTTTGGCATTGGCCGCGTCGGGCAGTCTTACCTATTCAAAAAAGAGGACGGCAATTTTTATGAAGCGCGGGTGACGTTCTTTGCGCCGCTGGACAATCTGGAGTTCACCCCGGGACGAGCCCTGATCTCCGCGAAAGACTTGGACGAGGCGATGTACCGCCCAGTAGCGGCTTCGGAAGTGGCGAATTGTTTTGCATGTCACACCACCGCTTCCAATACCGGCGGGCCGCTGGACGAAAAGAATCTTATTGCCGGGGTGAGTTGCGAAGCGTGTCACGCGGCGGGCGCAAAACACGTGGCGGCTATGCAAGCGGCGAAGCTGGCCGGCATTACGGAGAGCGGCTCGCACACCATTTTCAATCCTGCGCAGTTAAAACCCGCGGACTCCGTGGATTTTTGCGGTGCGTGCCACGGCACGTTCTGGGATGTGAAGCTGGCGGGAATCAAAGGTCCATCGACGTCGCGCTCGCCCCCGTTTCGGCTGGAGCAGAGCAAGTGCTGGGGCAAGGGCGATGCGCGGCTGACGTGCATGGGCTGCCACGATCCGCACAAGCAACTGGTGACGGACGATGCCGAGTATGACCACATTTGTCTGAGCTGCCATGTGAATGTGCCGCAGGCGAAGAGGACGGCGGAGCATCCGGGCGCGGCGTGTCCGGTGAAGAGGGAAAATTGCGCGTCGTGCCATATGCCCAAGGTGTATGTGCCGGAGATGCACGACAATTTTACGGATCATCGCATTCGTGTTGCGCGGGCGGGCGAGGCGTATCCGGAATAGTTGATCCTTCAGGGGCTAAGTCCCAATCGGGAGGTGCGGCTTACGGCCGGACTGAAGTCCGGCCCTCCCAAATAGCTAAATCGATTGGGGAGTGATGAGGGCGGCGCCGCCGGCGATGCCGGAGTCTGCGCCGTAGTGGGCTACGAGTAGGGGAATTTCGGAGGAGCGGGAGTTTACGGCGTGACGGGACATGCGTTCGCGGAGCTCGGGGAAGAAGGGGTGGAGCATGGCGGCTACGCCGCCGCCGATGATGAGCACGTCGGGGTCGAGAAAGTCGACGGTGTTGGCCAGCCAGAAGGCCAGGAGTTCGACGGTTTCTAACAAAATTCCGCGAGCGACAGTGTCTCCCTCGGTGCTGGCTTGGCCGACCATTTCGCTGGACACCACGCCACCGTTTTTTTGCGCTAGCGCTTGCAGGGCCGACGACCTAGCGGGTTCGGCGGCGAGCTTGGCTTGGGCGCGCCGGGCAATTGCGGGGCCGGCGGCTAGTATCTCGATGCAGCCGCGTTTGCCGCAGCCGCAGACCGGGCCTTGATAGTCGATGCTGACGTGGCCGCCTTCAGCGGCAGCGCCGGTGCGGCCGTGATAGATGCGACCATCAAAGAGGATACCGGTGCCGATACCAGTGCCGACGCAGGTGTAAAAAACAATTTTGCAGCCGCGTCCCGCGCCCCACAAATATTCGGCGAGCGCGGCGGCGTTGGCGTCGTTATCGATTTTCACGGGCACGTTGTAACGCCGCGAAATTTCCGCCGCCAGGGGAAAGTTGCGCCAGCATTTCAGATTAGGAGGATTCACCACCACACCGGTGGAGGGATCGAGCGGCCCGGGAGCGCAGATGCCGATACCGCGCATGGTGGCGCGTGCTTCGGGATACTCGGCGAAGAGCGCATCAATGGCGGCGGTAACGGAGGCCAGTCCCGCGGCGGCGTCGGCGTTCGCCACCATGGGCTTGCGCAGGCTGGCAACGATGCGCCCGTGGGAATCCACGATTCCGGCGGCGACTTTCGTGCCGCCCACATCGACACCTACAAAGAGTGCGTCCGCAGCTTCAGGCCTGGCCATGATATGGCGCCGGTAAAACGCGGCTCACGCGCGCGCGGGGATCACCGGGCGCGATCCCTTGAAGGCGTAATAAACGATATAGATGTAGCACAGGACCGGCAGAAGAAAAGCATGGTGGATGCCGAAGCGGTCCGCCATGGCGCCCTGCGCCACGGGAAGAATCGCGCCGCCCACGATGGCCATGATCATAAATCCGGAGCCATCGCCGGTCAGCGGACCGAGTTCCGCAACGCCCAGGGTGAAGATGCTGGGAAACATCACGGAATTGAAGAAGCCGACAAGGATGATGCTCCACATGGCAACTTGTCCGAAGGTGAGCATGGAAGTGCAAACGAGCAGGGCGGCGGCGATGGCCGCTACGCCCAGCACCGTGCCGGTGCGAACTTTTTGCAGAATCGCCGAACCAATGAAGCGGCCAACCATCGCGCCACCCCAATAATAGGTGACGTATTTGGCGGCGGTAAATTCGGGGAGATTGCCGATATCTGCCTGTCCGAGATAGTTGATCAGGAAGCTGCCGATGGAAACTTCCGCGCCGACGTAAACAAAAATGCCAACCGCACCCAGTACCAAATGGCGATATTTCCAGAGACTGACTTTCGGGCCGCTCTCACCGTGACGTTCGGCGCCGGGCATGGCAGGCAGCTTGAAGAGGCCAATGATCACCGCGAAGACGAACAGCGAAGCCCCGATGAACAGGTACGGCACTTTGACGCTCGCAGCTTCGTGTACGCGATAGGCCTGCAACGCGGAAGCCGAAAGCTGGCTGGTCTGCGCGCTGGTCTGTGCGTTGGCATTAAGAATCAGATAGCCGCCGATGTACGGACCAATGAAGGTGCCAAAGGAATTGAAAGCTTGCGTGAGGTTAAGGCGGCTGGAGGCGGTCTCCGGCTTGCCGAGTACGGTAACGTAAGGATTGGCCGCGACCTGCAGCAGCGTGATGCCGGCAGCCAGCACCATCAGCGCACCCAGAAAGAGCGGATACGACGGCACGCTAGCGGCGGGGTAGAACAGAAATGCGCCGACGCCAGTGGTCAGGAGTCCGGCGACCATGGTGCCCTTGTAGCCGATGGCGTCGATAATTTTTGCCGCGGGAATGGAAAAGATGAAATACGCGGAAAAGAAGGCGAACTGAATGAGCATCACCTTGGTGTAGTTCAAATCGAAAATATTCTTGAGGTGCGGCACCAGGATGTCATTGAGAACGGTGACAAATCCCCAGAAGAAGAACAGCGTGGTGACCATGGCCAGCGCGCCGGTGTAGCTCTTGCCGTTCGATGGCCCGACGGGGTTCGCTGGGGCCGCAGTTGTGATGGTAGGCATGCCGTGTGGCACTCATCCAAGATGACGATTTGGTTCCAACCGGAGCATGGTTTGCGCCGCCGTGTAGTGTGAGGCGTTTACAGCCAGAGTCAATACCCAAACTGCCGGAGCTTGCGGCAGAGAGTACGGGCAACCCGGGGGATATTGCCACAAAGTATGGCGGAAGGAGTAGCGCGGTGCGGGCAAAATAACGATTTTGTAGTTGCGTGCGGCGCGCCGCGGAGGAATGGTATAAGTGCTGGTCGCGCGCGCAAGTGCACGGCGCGCCTCGCGAGGTTTGCGCTCATGAACATTCGTGGATGGATTTTTGCTGGAGGCATGCTTTTGCTGGCAATGGCGGCGTTCGCCAGACCGGTCAAGGCGGAGGATTTTGGCGGCACGGTGATTTTTTATGAGGCAGGGTTTCCCGCGGCGGAGTCCGCCGGCCCGTCGCGGGAGCAACTGGCGGCGCAATTGCCGGGCGCGCAGGTTGTTTCGGCGGAGGAGTTGGCTGGCGCGCTGGGGAACGCGTCGACGCAATTGCTGGTGCTGCCGTTCGGCTCGGCGTTTCCGGAGCAGGATTGGTCGGCGATTTATGCATATTTGCAGCGCGGCGGGGATTTGCTGGTGCTCGGCGGGCGGCCGTTTACGCGCGCGGCGTATCGCGAAGGAAATAGCTGGAAGCTGCGCGAGTACAGCGTGCGTTTTGCTCGGCAACTGCTGATTGACCAATATCAGGACACGCCGGGCTCGGAGGGCATGGAGTTTCAGACAAATCCCGAAGTTACGTTTCAGCCGTGGCGCTTTTCGTGGAAGCGCGGGTTTAGCCCGGTGATTCGCTTGAGTGCCGTGGATCTGTATCCGCGCGGCGGCGCGGCGGGTTCGATCGATGCGCGGCTGGATACGCTGGCGTGGGGCGTGAAGGACGGGCGGCGGCTTACCGCGCCGCTGATCGAGATCGATCACCAACAAAACGGTTTCGACGGTGGCCGATGGATTTTTGCCGATGCGGAACTGACGAGCGAAGATTTTGCCGGTGCCAGCGGCGCGACCTTGTTGCGCGGCTTGGCGGAGCGCGCCTTGCGCGGCGCGGAGAGCTTTATCGCGCGACCCACGCTGCCGCTGTATTTGCCTGGCGAACCCGTGCAAGTGGATGTGCAGTGGCGAGCGGCGCGGACGGCACCGGCGG
This sequence comes from Acidobacteriota bacterium, assembly GCA_003161195.1. GTDB lineage: Bacteria > Acidobacteriota > Terriglobia > Acidiferrales > UBA7541 > Acidiferrum. The sequence goes on from PMOV01000082.1 coordinate 15,619, forward strand.
CGGCCACGGTAAAGCTTTCGATGTTTCCCGAGGGCCAGCCGACGCAGCGCACGACAGAATCCGCGCCGCTGGCCGGACTGCACACGCTGACACTCGACGCGCCAGCGGGCAAAGGCTTTTACGTAATCGAAGCGGAAATGCTGGATGGCGACAAGCGGCTCGCGCTGTATCACGCGGGCTTCTGGGTGCGCGACGAGGCTTTTCTGCGCTCTGGTCCGCGCTTTACGGTGAACGCGGATTATCTGGTAATCGATGGGCATTCGATCGCCGTCGCCGGGACCACCTATTTATCGAGCGACGTGCAACGGCTGTATTTCGAGCACCCTAACGCCTATGTGTGGAATCAAGATTTGGCGCAGATTCACGCCGCGGGGCTGAACATGCTGCGCGCCGGATGGTGGACGGGCTGGGACAAATTCTGCGACGAAAATGGGCAGCCGTACGAACGCACGCTGCGCACCGTCGAGGCGTATTTGATGACCGCGCGTAAATATAACTTGCCCGTGCAATTCAATTTTTTTGCGTTTCTGCCGGAGGTGCTGGGCGGGGCCAATTCGTATCTCGATCCGCAGGCGGTGCGCAAGCAGCAGACTTTGGTGAGCGCGGTGGTGGCGCGGTTTCACGATGTGCCCTACCTGGCGTGGGATTTGATCAACGAGCCGAGCTTTTCGAAGCATCTGTGGACGCTGTTGCCGAACGACGACGGCGTGGAAACGGCGAAGTGGAACGAGTGGCTGACGGCGCGCTATGCGGATCGCGCGGCGCTGGCGGCGGCGTGGAACGTCTTACCCGCAGCGGTGCAAGGAACGATTGCGTTGCCGCAGCCGATTGAATTTACTTCGCGCGGGATGTATATCGGGCACAACTCGCTGAAGGTGTACGACTTCACGATTTTCTCGCAGGAATCGTTCGCACGCTGGGCTACTGGAATGCGCGACGCGATTCGCGCTACCGGCTCGCAACAATTGATTACCGTCGGGCAGGACGAAGGCGGCTACGTAAACCGGCTTTCGCCGGCATTTTTTGGCGACGCGGTGGATTTCACCACGAATCATTCCTGGTGGCAGAACGATGCCATTTTGTGGGATTCGCTGGTGGCGAAGCAGCCGGGGAAAGCCATGCTGATTCAGGAGACCGGGCTGCAGCGCGAGTTGAATCTGGATGAGGTGGCGCGGCGCGATATGCAGAGCGAGGCGGCGCTTTTTGAGCGGAAGTTTGCGGCTGCGTTTGTGCAAGGTTCGGGGGCGATTGAGTGGCAGTGGAATACCAATTCATACATGACGGAGGGAAATGAGACGCCGATTGGCGCGGTGCGCACGGATGGAACGGAGAAGCCGGAAGCCACCGTGATGCGCGATTTTGGGACGTTTGCTGGTGCGCTGGCGGGACACTTGAAAGCGCCGCAGCTGCCGGCGGTAGCGATCGTAACCTCACAGGCGGCGCAATTTTCCGCGATTGCGGATTTGCAGATTGCTGCGCAGAGGAACGCCGTGCGGGCGATGGCGTATGGTGCGCGGCTGGCTCCTTACGTGACCGCGGAGAATCAAATTGGCAAGCTGGGCGCGCCGAAGCTGGCGGTGTTGCCTTCGCCACAGGCGCTGACGGAGGCGGCATGGCAGGCGCTGCTGAAATATGTGGATGATGGGGGAAATTTATTGATCACTGGGCCGCTGGACCGCGACGAGCATTGGCAGCGGGTGCGGCGGGAAGAGGCACTGGTGGTGGACGCCGCGACGGAGCCGCTTACGTTTCATCAGGCGGAACTGCGTGTCGGCGATCACAGCGTTTTGTTGAGCTTCGATCAGGACAAACAGAATTGGCTGGATGCGCTGCGCTTTAAGGATGGGGCGACGCTCAAGGAAATTGCGCGCGGGAAGGGGCGCATTTTTTGGGCGGCGTACCCCGTGGAGTTGGCGGAGGGATTGGCGCCGGCGATCGAACTTTATAATTATGTTGCGGGGCGCGTGGGACTGGCCCCGGCCTTTGAGCTGCAGTCGCCGGTGGCCTCCGGTGTGCTCGTGTACGCCACCCTATTGCAGGACGCTGTTTTGTACATCGCGATTTCTGACAGCGCGGACGATGCGCTGATTGCGTTGCGCGATAAATTGACCGACGGGCAATTACGCTTTCGCTTGCGTGGACAACATGCGGCGCTGGCGTTGCTCGATCGGAAGTCGGGGGCGGTGATTGCGAAGTATGGATTTTAATTTCGCGCGGCCAAGTTAGCCCGCGCTCCACTTGCCGGAACCTTCCGCCAGCGTAACGTAGCGATCGAGCGGAAGATTCGCGAATCGCTCGACCGCGCCGCTGGGCTGCGGCCACTGCACTTCCACCCAATCGAGTTTGGTGCGTCTGCCAATGCCTAGCACCATGCGCGGATCGTGCGCGGAGAGAAAACTTCCGCCGCCGACTTTCATACGGGAACGTTTTAGATCCCCGGATTGATAGGTGAGGCGCGCGCCGACGGCGTCGCGATTGCATTTTTTCCCCACGAGCCGCACACCGAGCCAGTGATTGTCTTTCGCGGCATTATTTTTTAGGAGCAGCGGGGCGGCGTCGTTGTTGGAGATGAGCACGTCCACCGCGCCATCGTTGTTGAAATCGCCGATGGCCAGGCCGCGCGCGGGAAAGGATTGCTGGAAAATCGGGCCGCTCTGCGCGCTCACGTTTTTGAAGGCATCGCCTTGCTTGTGGAAGAGCAACAGCGGCTCGTGATAGGTGACCTGGTGCGAATATTCACCGACCAGATCGTCGGGAAAACCGTTGGCAAGGATCAGATCGAGGTCGCCGTCGTTGTCGTAGTCGAAAAATTTCAGGCCCCAGCCGCTCATCCAGCGCGTGGCCATGCCGATGCCGGCGGCCATGGCGAGGTCGTCGAAAGTGCCGTCGCGATTATTTTGATAGAGGGAGAAAATTTCTTCGTCGATGTTGGCGACGAACAGGTCCATCCAGCCGTCCTGGTTCACGTCGGCGGAGTCCACGCCCATGCCGGAACGCGCGCGGCCGTCGGCGCTATAGGCGATGTCGGCCTCGAGGCCTTGCTCGTCAAAATGGCCGCCGCCGCGATTAACGAAAAGAAAATTCGCTACCGTATCGTTGGAGACGAAGAGGTCCATGCGGCCGTCGTTGTTGATGTCCGTGGCGACGGCGCCCCAGGCCTTGCCGAGATGCGCGGCGATGCCGGATTCCTGGCTGACGTCGGTGAACGTGCCGTCGCCATTGTTGTGAAAGAGCCAGCTCGGGCGCGGCGCGTAAATCCGCGGGATGCAGTAGTGGTGCGTGCCGTCGGCGTCGACGCCACAGGGGAGGGATTTGTCGAACTCCGCGAATTGGCAGACGAAGAGATCGAGACGGCCGTCGTTGTCATAGTCGAACCACACCGCGCTGGAGCTCCAGCCGGGGGCGGCGACGCCGGCGGGTTCGGTGACGTCGGTGAACGTGCCGTCGCCGTTGTTGCGATAAAGAATGTTGCGGCCGTACTGCGTGACGTACAGATCGGGGCAGCCGTCGCCGTCGTAATCGCCCACCGCGACGCCCATGCCGTAGCCGCCGCCGCTCACGCCCGCGCCTTCGGTGACCTCGGTGAACGTGCCGTCGCGATTGTTACGATAGAGGGCGTTGCGCAACGGATGCGGCGGCTGGTAAAAATCGCACCGGCCGCTGTTCACCAGATAGATGTCCAGCCAACCGTCGTTGTCGTAGTCGAGAAACGCGCAGCCCGCTCCGCTGGTTTCCGGCAGATATTTCTGCGGCGATTTCCCGGCGGTGTGTACCCAGGCAATGCCGCTTTTTGCCGGTGGGATTTGTTCAAACGCGGGTGCCTGCGTGGAATCTGCGCGGGACGCACCGAACAAACCACTCAGCCATGGATACTTTCCGGCTCCCGAAATGCCTGCCAGCAGCGGCAAACCCCGCAAAAATGCCCGGCGGCCCAAGGAAAAACGATGTCGCGGCGCGCGCCGGCGGGAAATAGGATCGTTCATATGCGGACGTTATCATGCCACGAAAAATGTTAGGCTCAGAGTTCGCGGCATGTCGCCGCGCGACGACGCTCACATGTTTCCTCTGCACCGAACCTTTTTCGTCCTGCCTGCCGCGCTCGCGTTCGTGCTGCTATGTGCCGGACCGCGGGCGGCGGCAACGCTATGGCAGGATCACGGCAGGGCCGATTTTCAGAGCTATGTTCGCAGCGCCAACGCCGCGCGCGAGGCCGGCAACGCGGAAGTCGCGCTGCAAAACTATTCCGCCGCATTGAAACTCGATCCCCAGTGGCAAGAGGGGTGGTGGAATGTCGGCAGCCTCGAGTACGATCGCGACCACTACGCCGCCGCCATTCCGGCGTTTCGCACCCTTGCGCAACTCTCGCCGCAAGCCAGCCCCGCGTGGACCTTCCTCGGCCTCTGTGAATTCGAAACCAAGGATTACGCGAACGCCCTTGAGCATCTCACCAAGGGCGAAGCGCTCGGCGGCCTCGACGATCCCGAAGTCGCGCGGGTCGCCAAATATCATCTGGCGTTGCTGCTGATTCGCAATAGTAATTTTGCCACAGCGACCTCGCTCTTAGTTGCACTCGGCGGCGCGCGGCACGCTTCGCCGCAGCTTACGTTTGCGCTGGGGCTCGCGCGTCTCGGTCTGCCGCTCCTGCCCGATGAAGTCGATGCTTCGCAAATGGCGCGAGTGCAGCACGCCGGCGAAGCCGCCGCCGGCGAGCAACTCGCCGCTGCCGCCGCCGCTCCGCACGGCGCAATGTGGGACGCTGCGATGCAGGCCTACTCCGCAGGACAATACGCAGACGCCATCGCCAAGCTGAAAGAATGGCTACAGCAAAATCCGCTGGCCGGCGCGGGTTGGGCGGTCTTAGGCTTGAGCGAGTTCGCCATTGATGATTACGACGCCGCGCTGACCCACCTGCAGCAAGGACAGAAACTGGGCCTGCAAGGCAGCGCCGAAAGCGTACAACTCGCCGAATACCATCTGGGCATTTTGCTGAATAAGACTGGTCAGTTCGCCGCCGCGCAACAGGCGCTCATGTCCGCTCTGACATCCGCGCCGATGTCCGCCACGCGCGCAGCGGAAATCACGTTCGCGCTGGGCTTGGCGGTTCTGCGTTTGCCGCTGCTGCCCGAAACGGTTGCCGACGCGCAGCGCCCGCTCGTAATCGCCGCCGGAAAAATCGCCGCGCTGCTACACGACAGCAGATACGATCAAGCCTTCCCCCAACTGGAAGTCCTCATCGCCAAATATCCCGCGACGCCCTTCCTGCATTACACCTACGGCACCGCGCTCGCCTCGCTCTCGCAGTATGACGAAGCCGCCAAACAGTTCCGCGCCGAGCTGCCGCTTTCGCCGCAAAGCGCACTCCCGTACCTCGGCCTGGCGTCGCTCGAACTGCAACGTCATCGCGCTGCCGACGCCCTGCCTTCCGCGCAACGCGCCGCGGAACTCGCCCCGCGCAGCGCCACCGCCCACTATCTTCTCGGTCGCAGCCTGCTCGAAACCGGCAAACCCGATGCCGCCATCGCCGAATTGCACGCTGCCAACGCCATCACTCCCGACAGCCCCGAAGTCCATTTCGCCTTGGCAAAAGCCTATGCCAAATCCGGCCAAGCGGAGAAAGCCGCCCAAGAGCGCGCTCTCTTCGCGCAACTCAACGCCACGGCCGAGCGCCAACGCAGCCTCCAGGGCAACCAAGCCTACGGCGCCCACGACGCTCCCGCCGCCGCACTCTCCGGCGCAACGCCGCCAGCGCCGGGCCCGACCAGTCCCCCTTAGCCGCGCGACTCCCCTTAGTGACGCATCCCCGAAACGTGGCCCTAAGACGTGACCGTTGCGCCGACCAGAACCCGCGCCGTCTTGGGCTGCCGACGCAGCAACAAATAAAACGCGGCGACCTGCGTGATCATCAGCAAGGGCACGTAGAGAACCGGGATCGCATACGCCGCGCCTAACTGTCCCGCCATCGCCGGAACGCCGGTTCGAATAGCGTGGTAATAGTCGAGAATCAAGTCCACCATTCCCACGAGATTGAACGCCACCACGAACAACCAAAACAGCGGACGTATTCTTACCGCGAGCAGTGCCAGCATCGCCAGGACACCATGGCGCGCGCTGCGGAAAGCAGCCCACCCGGCGCGGCTTGGAAAGCCATGGTGCGGACCTACTTGAGCGCGGAACATTGCGATCACGCCGAATGCGGATGCCCGTTGGCGGCCCTGGCGCCCGAGTTCGCGCGCGCCGATAAACCCCTGAAAGTCCGTATCCTCAAGGAGATGGCGCAATATCAAAGTCGCATGCTTCCCTTTATGCCGGGCCGCACCACGGCCGCGAAAAAGCGCGCCTTCCTGGCAATTATTTCCACCATGCTCGGGGCGGTGGCTATCGCTCGCATACTGCCGGATCCCAAGGGCCGCGCCACGGTGCTCGCCAACGCACAAAAGTTTCTGTTGCGCAGCTTCTGAGACCAAGTACAACGAGGGGCCGCTTTGCGTGTAGACCCGCCGCAAATCCCCACCCAATTTTGTCAATTAGAGATAAAATCAGGACGTTAGCCGCCGTGGGGCTGTAGCTCAGCTGGATAGAGCGGAGGTTTCCTAAACCTTAGGCCGGCGGTTCGAACCCGCCCAGCCCCACCATGTTACTCTTGCGGAAATTGACAGAGCGCCCCGTAACCGCCCATTCCCAGCGTGCGTCCTAATCCGCAGAGGCGTACCCCCATGAAATTAGCCGCTATCGCAATCCTTCTGCTCGCATCGCTGACGTGCGCTGGATGGGCCCGCGCCACAACGTTGCCCGACTCCTGCGGCGACGACAAAATCAAATTCGACGTCAAAACCGAAAACCATCAACTGCCCGCTCCTCTCACTCCACCAGACGGCAAAGCCCTGCTTGTATTGATCGAAAGCGAAAACGTGCCCATCGGCCCCTTCATGCATGCCACCATTCGTTTCGGCATGGACGGCGCCTGGGTAGGCGCCAACAACGGCAACTCCTACTTCACACTATCCGTGGACCCGGGCGTTCATCACCTCTGCGCCAGTTGGCAATCGGACTTGGTCTATAAGAATTACATCGACGTGACGCCATTCACCGCCGAACCGGGCCAAATCTACTATTTCTCCGCCCAAGTCCTGGTCGTCTCCCGCGAAGAAGTAACCTTCGCTCTCCTGCCACTGAACGACGATCAGGGTAAGTTCCGCCTCAAAGCCTGCAAGTTCAGCACGTCCAAACCCAAATCCGTCTAATCAACGCTGTGGAACGGCGGCCCGGGGGGCACCCCCGCGCCTGAAGTTTTATATATACTCCGTTCCATGAACTTCCCCAGCCTGCGGCCTCGCAGAAGAAGACTCGCTTTCTTAACCATGGCGATCGTGCCGTTGAGCGCCTGGGTTTTTACGCCTACGGACAAGACAAAACGGACTTTCCTGACGGCTACGACGCCGTGCAAGCAGCTCCAAAGAGCCACAAAGTGATTTTTGAGAATGAGCTTGTGCGTGTTTTGCAAGTCACAATTCCGCCGGCGGGCACCACGGAACCCATGCACCACCATCGTTGGCCCGGCTTTTTTCTCGACTGGGATACAGGCGGCGACTCATCCCATATCCGCTATCACCGCGGGGACGGAACCGTCAGAGACATTCCCGCCACGGAAGAACCCATTCACCCGGGCACTTGGAGCATTCACTGGATGAAGCCTGAGCCCATGCATGCGATTGAGGTCGTCGAGGGTCCCAAGCATGCGCCCAACCCCGCAGACCCTCCCCTGCTGCGCGTGGAAATCAAGATCCATCCCTAAACTGGCTGGGACACGTTGGCCTATTCAGGCTGCGGAAAAGTGACGCAGGGTCATTCCGAGGGCGGGG
>PMOV01000082.1:23510-26370 GCA_003161195.1 Acidobacteriota bacterium
CTGCTGTTTCTTCGGCATTTCGCAGGTTGCACGCCACTCCGCGTGTCATTCCGAGGGCGGGGGTTGCCCGAGGAATCTGCTGTTTGTTGAACATTTCGCAGCATGCAGGTCGTTCGCAAGGCTCATGCTCACCATGAAAAGCCCTTTTTCCCGCAATCTGTGAAGCTCGCCAGAGATAATTCGGAATACTCAGATTTTCCCCCTGTTCTACGGCAATCCCCGGATAGGTTTGCTCGGCGCTGTTGGGCAATCATCAGGCAGAGCGGCAAACCCAATCGAACCCCAATCTGCCGCGAGGAGGGCAAAAATGCTTTATTACGCGCTAGTAGCTTTGGTCATCGCAATTATCGCCGGGCTCCTGGGATTCGGCGCCATCGCCTTCGCCGCTGCCGGAATCGCAAAAATTCTCTTCTTCATCTTCCTGGTGATCTTCGTCGTTACCTTGGCAGGCCATCTGCTGCGGCGCACCGGAGCTTAGCCACACACATTTTCCGCCACGAGAAAGCTCCAGGGTGGCCTACCCTTTCGCACTTGGAAAGGGTGGGCCGCTCCTCGCGCTAGTTGTATCGCACAACACCTACTGTCGCCCTGCTTCACGCTCTTGCGCACCCGGCCAAAAATTTCGCCTTGGCTATCCGGTTCCAATCTCCTTCGGCGGCCGGATGTCGCGCCAGCGCACGACCACGCTTGAGCGTATACGTCGTGCTAATATCCCACGAGGGTCGACTCTTGATGCCGTCGCAAAGTTCCGTGTTGACTGGCAACATCATCGCGCTTGCATTCGTTCATTGGGTGGCGAGCACAGCGGCGGCGTTCATTATCGGATTTGCCCCAGAAGCATTTGCCAGCCGGTGGTACTACAACACGCGAATCGCACCCTTCAGCCCCATGATCGCGCTTACCGCGCTGGCCTTAGGTGCCACCATGAGCGGCTTATTTCGCGACGGCCGAGGTGCGGCTTGGACCTGGCTCCGATGCTGCGCGGATCGTCCAGCTTGGCTACGCGCTCATGAAGGAACCTCAGAATGCGCTTCGCCTGCTGCGCGTCGAGCTTACCGAGTTCCCGGTTCGTTGGCTCGGACAGCTCAACGTTGTAAGCCATGTCGCTTCATGACTTCCTTCAAAGGGATCGTTCGCTCTTCGCCGCTGCGGATTCGTTCCAAGGTAACTTCGGCGAGATATCGGTCTTCGATATCCTCCAGATGCTCGAGAATGGCTTCCCTAACATAATAAGTCTTGGTGCGTCCAGTGCGCCGGGCAAGCTTCTCCAGGCGTTTTTCGATGGACCGCGGAAGTCGGATGGTGAGCATGATTATTCCGCTCGCTTTGCAAAGGTAGCCAAGATTAGTACGCGGCGTCAGGAATTAGTCGGCTACTGCAGCACCCGAACAATACCACGCTAGCGTTTCCCTTGCCCCCTCGGTTTCTGTTGAGCTAAAATCGGGCATGAGTAGGAAATGGTCAAGGAACGAAAGGCTTACAGCATGGGGCATAGGTATTCCCGCGGCGCTCGCCTTAGCCACCGCAGTCGTCGAAGTCACCGTTCCTGAGGTTCGCATTTGGTTGCATCTTGATAAGCGGCCCTCCGCGACCTCGGTTTCAGTCGGTGTTAGTCCGATCATCGGACCGGGGCAAAAGTCTCGGACCGACGCCGCGCTCAAAACTTCAGAACTTCCTGCAGCAAGCAGTCAGCGACCGAATGTATCCCTGTTGAGAGCTGAGGGTAAGGTTGGCGCATTCTCCGCGGGCCACACAACCATCAAGGGTCAACCAAAAGCAGGTACGTCGGTGGCAGTTATCGATGTTCCAGTGGGCGGCCAGGTGGGGACAATAAAAACTGGCGACACCAACATAGAATTCACCCCGGCTACTCCGATTCCTGCGCCTCCAAATGATCTCCCGCCAAACCCGCTGAGTTATAAAATAAGAGTTCAAAAGCTGGCGGAGCGGATGGGGGCGTGGCTGATGCAGAAAGACAGCGAGCAGCCTCCAGACGCGCGCTCAGATGCTAGCGATTCTGAAAAACACGATGCTCACGTTCGCATCCAAAATTTTTGGGCAGCAGCCACGCCAGACTACAAGCAGCAGTTCGCTTCAGATATCTCTTTGCTCGCGTCTCAGCTAAGAAAGTGCGACTACATCCATAATCAGGCGCGCGACATTCGTTGGCGGCTAGGATTTTCTGCGCAATCCCACGGAGCGGTGAACTCAACCCTTCAAGACCTTCGCATCATGCTAGATTTCCTGCCAGACCGGGATTCATTGCTGCCGTGTGCCGACGGCAAATAAGAGGGAAACTTCTTGGTGGTTGGCACGGCCTCAATTCATCTTTCGTACGTCGGGAAGCCAGGAACTCAGCGCTCAGAGTTGAATCACGGTAAGACCAGGAATCAATCGGAAGTGGCGAATGTTCAGAGTTGCAACAGCATATCCAANNCCCGCGCGCTGCTTGCTCACCCTCTACTTTCCCAGCAAGTTGAGCGATCTCAAGAGTCACCGGATAGACTGCCAGATCGCGGCACAATTCTTCGGTAAAGGCTCGTCTGAGCTCACGGTGTGCATCGCTCTTGGCTCGATATATACCGTGTGTCAGTTCGACGACCGTTAGGGCCGAAAGGCCCACCTCAGCTTCGCCTTCCACTGCATGTACCCGTTTAAGGATTTCTCGGACACTACCGCCACCGCGTTCTGCTGCGATGAGGACGCTGGAGTCAAGAATCAATCCCATGCGGAGAGGTCGCGAGGTTTGCGGCTATTTATGATTTCCCTAAGATCCGCGGCGAAGTCCGCATCCATCGTAGGTTCGTAACCCAATTCTTTCGCGTGCGCTTCCGCTAGAGCGATGGATTCGGAGAGTAAA
>PMOV01000223.1:0-10015 GCA_003161195.1 Acidobacteriota bacterium
CTGCTTTGTTTCGTGGTTTTGGGGCCTTTCGCGCGCACGATATTGGCGCGTGGCAATGAGATATGGGTCGAGCAGTCGTATTTGGGGGGCATGGATGCCATCGCGCTCGGTTGCCTGACGGCGGTGCTGGTGGGCCGGGTTTGCTTCTCGCGCACGGTGCTGCGCGGCTTTGCGATAGCGGGGGCAACGCTGATTGCGTTCATTCTCGTGGGTTTGCGGCTGGTCTATGTGCCGTTCATCACTAAGCTTGGGCTGGATATGACGATTATTGCGGTGGGGGCGGGCATGGTGATGATAGCCGCGGCACAAACACAGTGGCGGGGTCCGCGTTGGCTGGCGCCGTTGCTCCAACTGGGGCGGAGCAGTTACGAAGTGTATTTGACGCACATGTTTGTGGTGTTTGCATTTTTCGCGATTTTTGTGAAGTGTGGGAGCCGGATCTGGGCGGTTCCGGTGCTGTTTGTGGCTACAGTGGTGGTTGCGGGTGTTGTTGGAGAAATGGTGGCGCGCTGGTTTTCCGAGCCGCTCAATCGCCTGTTGCGTGAACGATGGGGCGAAGGGCGCAGACGAATGGGCGGTGCAACTGCTTCCGACTTTCCGCCGGCAGCGTCCAGCGATTCACGCCTGCGCACCAACTAAACCCGCCAATACGCTTCTCCATCCCGCACACTTCGCGGGATGGANNGTTGCGAATATGTCCAAACCCAGCGAGCCCCCCGGCCCGGTTGTTGTGGGACCGAACGTGGTACCTGCTCCCATGCGGGAGAAGGATCCCGTGTGCGGGATGCTGGTGGAGCCGCAGCGGGCGGCGAAGGCTGGGGAATATCAGGGGAAGACTTACTACTTTTGTTCGGCGCGCTGTGGGGAACGATTTGCCGCGGAGCCGGAGAAATTTTTGGCAGCGGCTGGCAGCGCGGGAATGGAGCATGGACCCGACCATGCTGCCGCCACCGATGGCCAGGTTGCGCACGTATCAGCAAAGGCCGCCGTTACCGGCTCGCAAGAGAAAATCCGCTATACCTGTCCGATGCATCCGGAGATTGTGCGGTTCGCACCTGGCGCTTGTCCTATTTGTGGCATGGCGCTGGAGCCGATGGATATGGTCGCGGGTGAAGAGCAAGCCGATCCCGAATACGAGTTCATGCGGCGGCGTTTTTGGGTGGCTGCCGCGTTATCGACGCCGCTCTTGCTGGTCGCGATGTTCGGTGACTTTCTGCGCTTGCCAATGACCGCGGAGGCTTTGCATTGGCTGGAGTGTGGTTTTACCACGCCTGTGGTGTTGTGGTGCGGCTGGCCGTTTTTTGAGCGCTTCTGGGCGTCCCTGGTGAATCGCAGCCCGAACATGTTCACGCTGATCGGGTTGGGGACGGGTGCGGCGTATGGGGACAGTCTGCTGGCGACGGCGGCGCCAGAGATTTTTCCAGCGTCGTTCCGCGATATGCACGGCGCGGTGCCGGTGTATTTCGAGGCCGCGGCCGTGATTGTGACGCTGGTGCTGCTGGGGCAGGTGCTGGAGTTGCGGGCGCGGCAAAAGACGAGCGGGGCGATTCGCGCGCTGCTGAATCTGGCGCCGAAGCAGGCGCATCGCGTGGCGGCGGGCGGTGGCGAGGAGGATGTGGCGCTGAAGTTGATCGTTGCGGGCAACCGCGTGCGGGTGCGTCCCGGCGAGAGCGTGCCGGTGGATGGGCGCATCGTGGAAGGAGCGAGCGCGCTGGATGAATCGATGCTGAGCGGGGAGTCGATGCCGGTGGAAAAAGCGGCAGGTGATTCCGTTACCGGGGGCACGCTGAATACCAGCGGCAGCTTTGTGATGCAGGCGGAGCGCGTGGGCAGCGAGACGACGCTGGCGCAGATCGTGAAATTGGTGAGCGAGGCGCAACGCAGCCGCGCGCCGATGCAGCGGCTGGCGGATCGCGTGGCGACATATTTTGTTCCAGCGGTGGTGGCGGCGGCGATTTTGGCGTTTGCGGCGTGGGCGGTGTTCGGACCTGCGCCGCGCCTGGCACATGCCTTGGTAGCCGCGGTCGCGGTGCTGATTATTGCGTGCCCTTGTGCGCTGGGTTTGGCCACGCCCATGTCGATTATGGTTGCGGTGGGGCGGGGCGCGTCGATGGGCGTGCTGGTGCGCAACGCGGAGGCGCTGGAGACGCTGGCCAAGGTGGATACTTTGGTGCTCGATAAGACGGGCACGCTGACGGAAGGCAAGCCGGAGCTTGCGAGGCTGAAGTTGCTTGCGGGGGCTGGCGCGCTGGGCGAGAGCGAAGTGCTGGCGATGGTGGCCGGCATGGAGAGCCAGAGCGAGCATCCACTGGCGCGCGCCATTGTGCGGGCGGCGCAACTCAAGAATATTGCGCTGCCGCCGGTGAAGGAATTTCGCGCTACCGCGGGGGGTGGAGTCTCAGGGAAAATCAATGGTCGCGCGGCGCTGGCGGGCACGGCAAAGTTTTTGGCGGAGCAGGGAATTGGCGCTGCTGTGGCGGCAGACGCGGCACCCGCGGTTGCGGCTGCTGTGAACTCGGCTACCGCGCCTGGCACGCTGGTGTTCTTCGCGCTGGATGGCGCACTGGTGGCGCGGCTTGAGCTGGGCGACAAACTCAAATCCTCGGCTGCGGAAGCGATTCGCGAGTTGCGAAGCGAAGGGCTGCGCGTTGTGATGCTCACCGGGGACAAGCGCGAGACCGCGGCTGCCGTGGCGCGCGAAGCCGGGATCGACGAGGTGGAAGCTGAAGTTCGCCCGGAGCAAAAGGCGGCGGTGATCGCGCGCTTGCGCAAGGAAGGCCGTATCGTGGCGATGGGCGGCGATGGCGTGAACGATGCGCCCGCGCTGGCGGCGGCACAAGTTGGCATCGCCATGGGCACTGGCACCGACGTGGCCATCGAGAACGCCGGGATCGTGCTGCTGAAGGGTGATCTGCGAGGCATTCTGCGCGCGCGCCGGCTGAGTCGCGCCACCACGGCCAACATCCGGCAAAACCTGGCATTCGCGTTCCTTTACAACATCATCGGCATCCCGATTGCCGCGGGCGTCTTCTATCCGGTATTCGGATGGCTGCTGAGCCCGATGATTGCGAGCGCGGCGATGAGCCTCAGTTCGGTCTCCGTGATTGGCAATGCCCTGCGTTTGCGGCGTGCGCCGCTGTGAGCTGCGCGGTTGCTTCTGTGGCGTCGTGGCGTGGATTTGCCCCTTCCGGGACGGCGCGCTCTGAGCCGATACCTATCTCGCAGAAATCCTGCCTAATTTTCCTGCTTCTGGTAAAGTACCTCACCGACGCCGCAGGTGTCCGTCCCCCCAAAGGAGTGCCCGGGTTGAAGATCGTTGAGCGGAATATTGGAGAATCCATCGTTATTGATATTACGGGCGACATCGATCTCTCTTCGTCGCCCGACCTGCGCAAGGTGCTGCTGCGCGAGTTGAAGGAAAAGCGTACCCCGCGCGTGATTGTGAATCTGGCGGGCGTGCGGTATATCGACAGCTCCGGCGTGGCTTCGCTGGTGGAAGGCCTGAAAGCTTCGCGCGATACTGGCTTGCGTTTTGCGTTGGTGGGCCTGAGCAAAGGCGCGCGCGAAGTGCTGCAGCTTTCGCGCTTGATTAAAATTTTTGAAATTCACGATAACGAGGAGCAAGCGCTGGCGTAGCCCGTTTCCCCCCCACACCGCTACGCGTCCTGGGCTGCAACCATTTTGGAACTCACCGCGCAAATCGGACGAGGTGTTCTTGATGGACTCGCGTACGTCGGGGCGCTGACGCGCCTCAGCCTGCAGGCCGCGTACTATGCGTTCATCGGGCCGTTCCGCGGGCGGCCGCTGCGCGTGGAACGAGCTTTCTCGCAAGCCATGGAAGTGGGCGTGCGCGCGCTGCCGGTGCTCAGCGTCATCACCTTTTTTATCGGACTGATTCTCGCGCTACAAGGCGCTTACGAGCTGCGCAAATTCGGCGCCATCCATTTCGTGGCCGATGCCGTGGCCATTTCCATGACGCGCGAACTCGGCCCACTCATCACCGCCATTGTGGTGATTGGGCGCTCCGGGTCCGCGTTCGCCGCGGAAATCGGTACCATGAAGGTGAACGAAGAAATTGACGCGCTGGAAACCATGGCCATCAGCCCGGTGCAGTTTCTGGTGACGCCGAAATTTTTGGCCATGATTCTGATGTTGCCTTGCCTGACCATTTGGGCCAACTTCATGGGCATCCTGGGCGGTTCGCTTTTTGGCGTGGCGCAGGCGGACTTTTCGTTTCTGGGCTACATCAACGCTACCGTGGATGCGCTGTTTTTGCGCGATATCATCACCGGGCTGATTAAAAGCGTGATGTTTGGCATGACCATTACGGCCGTTGGCTGCAGCGAGGGTTTGAACACCGGGGTGGGCGCGGAGTCGGTTGGCAAATCCACCACTGCCGCGGTGGTGATCTCGATCTTTCTGGTGGTGGTGGTGGATCTGGTTTTCACCTCGCTATTCTTTTTTGCGGGAAAGGGTTAGCTCGGAGGCGGATTGCCGGACGCGAACAAAATGGCTGCGCCAGCGCAAAATCCGGACTCGGACGTGATGATCTCGCTGCGGGATTTGCGCGTGAGCTACGGCACGCGTGAAATCCTGCATGGCATCAACCTGGACGTGCGCCGCGCCGAAACGCTGGTGATACTCGGTGGCTCCGGCTCCGGCAAGAGTACGCTGCTGCGCACACTGGTGGGCCTCGAACGGCCGAGTTCCGGGGAAATCTGGCTGCGGGGCAAGAATCTCGCGACCATCTCCGACAAGGATTTGGACGAGATTCGCCGCAAGCTGGGCATGTCGTTTCAGAGCGGCGCGCTCTTTGGCTCGATGACCGTGGGCGAAAATGTGGGGCTGCCGCTGCGGGAACACACCAAGCTGGAAGATTCGACCATTGAGATCATGACGCGGCTAAAGCTCGAACAAGTCGGACTCGGCGGCTTTGAAGACTATTACCCTTCGGAACTTAGCGGCGGCATGAAGAAGCGCGCCGCGGTGGCTCGCGCACTGTCCATGGACCCGGAAATTCTCTTTTTCGACGAGCCTTCCGCCGGTCTCGACCCCATCATCGCCGCGGGTATCGACCAGCTCATCCTGGAGCTAAAACAAGCGTTTCATATGACCATCATCGTGGTCACGCACGAGCTGGCCAGCGCTTTTTTAATCGCCGACCAGATGGTGTACATCGATAAAGGCGTGATCATCGCGCAAGGTACGCCCGCGGAGATGAAAGCCAATCCGCTGCCGCGCGTGCGGCAATTTTTTGATCGTGTCGCCGAGCCGGAAGTCGAGCAGGAAATGGACTACCTGCAGATGCTCACCGCCGAGCATCGACGCCCGGTTCGCAGGTAGACCGGCGGGGGCAGAAGGCCAGGGAGAGACTCGGCGCAAGCCGTAAGGCCAGAGAGGGAAGTATGGAATCTAAAAAAGAACAAGCATTCGTCGGGCTCTTTGTCATCGTCGCGACGGTCATTTTGATAGCCACCGCGGTAGCGCTCAGCGGCGCGTTCGCTTCCTCGACGGTACGCTACAAGTCGTATCTACCGTTTGCCGCGGGGCTCGAGCCGGGCACCGGGGTGCGCTACGACGGCGCGCAGAAAATTGGGCGCGTCGAGTCGCTGCGCATCGATCCTACGGACGACCGGCGCATCGAGGTTACCTTCAGCGTGAAGACCGACACGCCGATCAAGACGGACAGCCACGTGCGCATCTTGAGCTTCAGCCCGCTGGGCGACAATCACCTGGAAATCGTACCGGGCTCGCAGGGCGCCCCGCGCGCGCAACCTGGCGCGACGTTGCAGGCCGATCCGTACACGGATTTTGGCGCCATCGCCAACCAGATCAATGAGATTGCGCCGCAGGCCAAGCAGTTGCTGACCACGTTCAACGCGCGCGCGCAGGAACTGCAGGTGACCATCGCCCGCGTCAACGACATGCTGAACGATGCGAACCGTGCGAATCTCTCCGCCACCATCGCCACCACGCGCGGCATGCTCGAAGAGGACCGCCCGAAGATCAAGTCCGCGCTCACGCACGTCGACAATCTCACCGCCAAGATGGAGCCGCTGATCGACGACTTCAAGAAAACTTCCGCCAAGGCCGACAAGGTGCTGGACAATCTGGACGCCACGCTCTCCGAAAATCGCCCGGAGATCCACAAAGCCATCTTGCAACTACGCGAAACGCTCAACTCCGCCGAGGAGCTGGTCGGCCGCCTGAATAACACGCTGGACGCGAACTCCGAAAACATCGATGAGTTGCTCGAGAATATGCGCGACGTCACGGAAAATCTGCGCGAATTTACCGACAACATCAAGGCCCGGCCATACTCGCTGATCCGCATCACCAATCCGCGCGATCACAAGCCCGGAGACAAGCAATGATCCGCACTCACGTGGGAGAACAGCACATGTCGGCAACTGCAAGCAGCGTGAAGTTCCACCTGCGCGGCACGAAGGGTCGTGTCGCGCGCCAAAACAAGATGCGCCGCATTTGGTCCGGCCTCGCGCAGGCCCGCGTGCTGGCTATCGTTCCGCTGCTCGTAGCCGTGACGCTCACCGGCTGCGGCTCCGCGCGGCCCATCCGCTATTACCAGCTCGAAGTTCCGGAGATCGTCACCACCAGCCCGGACACCGCCACCTATCCCGTCACCATCGTGCTCGGCCCACTCATCACCTCGCATCTCTATCGCGAAGACCGCGTGGTCTACAGCACGGACTCCGAGGGCATGGGCACGTACGAATATCAGCGGTGGGCCGAACCGCCCACGGAGATGCTCGAATCCATCCTGTTGCGCGAAATCCGCAACACCAATCATTTCCGCCAGGTCTATTCGCAG
Source organism: Acidobacteriota bacterium (assembly GCA_003161195.1). Lineage (GTDB taxonomy): Bacteria > Acidobacteriota > Terriglobia > Acidiferrales > UBA7541 > Acidiferrum. The sequence continues at coordinate 6,830 of PMOV01000223.1, forward strand.
AAGAGCGCCGTACACGGGGACTATATCCTGCGCGGCCACTTGTATGACTTTAAGGAAGTGAGTAGTCCCAATCTGGTCGCCCGCGTGGCCTTCGATTTGGAACTGCACGACACCAAGACCGGCGCCATCGTGTGGGCCAAGACCTATCGCCACGACGAGCCGGTGACCGTCAAAGAGCCAGCCGCCGTAGTTTCGGCCCTGGATAAGAACGCGGAACACGGCCTGCACGAGGCTGCCGACAGCATGGCGGCGTACTTCGCCGCGAATCCACCCGCCACAAAGTAGCAGCGGCGGAGTTGAGGATTCGTCAAGGGGGCGAGTTCCACGGGAACGGAAACTTTAAAAAGTCTTCTATTGATACGCCTGGCGAGCTGGGGCGTGGCATGCTGATGGCATGCTGCGACCCTACAAATTCACGTTGCTACTCCATGGCCACTCTGCGCATCGTCAGCAGAGTAATATCGTCCGCCAATTCGCGACCCAAGCCGTGATATTCCTGAATCGCCGCCAGCAAACCTTTGGAAAAATCCCCCAGGTGAAGCGGTTCCGGCAATCCCGACGCCACTCTCTTGGTCAGTTCCGCCAATCCCGTTGCCCTTAATTGCTCGCCTGCCGGCGACTCCACCTCGGTCGCGCCATCGGAAAAAGCGAGAATCGCGTCCCCAGGCTCCAGGCGCACGCTCTGCTCCAGATACTTCTCTCCGGTCACAAATCCCAGCGGAAAATTCTCGAGGCCGTCGCCGATTTCGAGAAGTTTCCGCTGTGCCTCGCGCCATAAAAACATCCTCGGGTGCGCGGCGTACGCAAACGTGAACACCCCGGTTTTTCCGTCAAACGTACCGGTTACCACCGTGGTCAACCGCAGCGGACCTTCCTTGCCCTCGGTAGATAGCGTGAATTCATCGTTCAGCGCCTCCAGCAGCCCGGCCGTATCCTGCACGTCGCGGAATTTGTGCAGCAAGTGGTGCACGTGCCGCGCGACAAGGGCCGCTTCGTACCCGTGCCCGACGCAATCGGCGAGCACCACGCGTGCCACGTCATCCGTGCACGAAAATACCGCCGCCAGATCCCCGCCCCGGTCCGCGCCTGAAGGCACCGCAATCACGTTGCCCTCGAGGCCCGCCAAATCGAGCGCGCGATGCGCCCGCTCATTCCCCGCCCACAGCTCCATGCAGCCGAAGGGCCGCTTCACCGTGAACGTGCAGTCCGCTTTTGTTGGTTGTTGTGCCATTGGATTGATCCCGTCGCGCCGCGATTTGCATTCGCCGCCCTGCGCGGAGTCCCCTTTGCCTGACCCTGGTTGCTTTGTTTCAGACGCTGTGACCGCGCACCCTTATTAGAGTCAACTGCCCCTCGCGGCGTCACGCCGATTCTTATGGAAAAAGTCACCTTTTGTGTCGCTTTCGCACTATACTCGCGCATCGCAATGGATGCATTTCTGTCTTGCTTCGATTCAGCCCTAAGGAGCGTTCTCATGATTCGGTCGCGATTCGCGATATCCGTTATGGCGATGGCCCTGCTGGTTGCTCTCGCCCCGCGCCCCACCCGCGCGCAATCCTCGCCCCCGCCCGGTGCCCCTCCTCCCAATACGCATCCCGGGCGCGCGGTGCACATCCTCGGCTTTGCCGACGCTCCCAAAAACTTGAAAGGCATGTTGACCGTCGACGGCTCCCTGCTGAAGCTGCAGCCCAAAGATAAAGCGCAGCATGAACAGGAAATTCCCATCGCGTCCATCGATGACGTACTCACCGGCAAGGATAGCGTACGCGCCATCGGCGGCACGCTCGGCACTATCTCCATGCTGGGGCCCTACGGCAGCGGACGTTTTCTGAGCCTGTTCCGCAAAAAGACCAGTACGCTTACGGTCGAGTATCACGACGCTTCTGGTGCTTTGCACGGCGCCATCTTCTCGCTCGACGAAGGCCAGTCCGAGCCGCTCAAGAAGCAGCTAGTTTCCGCCGGCGCAAAGACTAGCGTACCCCTCGAGGAGACGCCGACCGCGGATGTTAAGCCGGCCCCTGGAGGTGCGCGATGAACCTCCGTACTAGCAACGTACGCATCACGATTCTTTCGCTCGCCGCTCTCGTGCTTCTCTCGTTCTCGGCCATCGCGACGCCGGCCCAGGACCAGAAACCGCCATCGCTCCACCTCACGGGCCATGCCCTCCTGGTCAAGAAAATCGTCTCCAGCGAAGTGCCGCTGCCCGCGGCCTTCCAATATGCCATCTTCGAGTACACGCTCGAGGAACTCAAGAAGTCCGGCCGCTTCCAGACCATCTATCGCGAGGGAGATAGTGCCGCGGCCAGCGCGCCAGACATGCTGACGCTCGAGACCGACGCCACCGGCTTCAAAGAGGGCAGCGCCCGCAAACGCCAGGTGACCACGGTGGCCGGCGCGACCACCATCAAGGTCCACATCAAGCTGATCGATAAAGACGGCAAGGTGGTCCTGGAGCAGGACGTGCAGGGCAAAGTGCGCTTCTTCGGAGAAAATCTCCGCGCCACCTACGCGCTAGCCAAATCGATAAACAAGGTCGTCAAATATAATTTCGTGGCCCCCAAGCCCGCGAAATCGTAGCCGACGAATTTTGCGAATTTGTAGGGGCGCAGCATGCTGCGCCCTATCTCCGCTAAAAGTAAACCGATAACAAGGTCTCGTGTTTTGTTCTTCGTCGATTTCGCGCTCTTAACACTCGATCACATTCAACGCCAGCCCCCCAAGCGACGTCTCCTTATAGCGCGTCTGCATATCCAGTCCCGTTTGATACATCGTCTTAATCACCTGATCCAGCGACACTTTATGCTCGGTGGTCTCCTGCATCGCCATGCGCGCGGCATTCACGGCCTTCACCGCGCCAAACGCATTCCGCTCGATGCAAGGAATCTGCACCAGCCCGCCCACGGGATCGCAGGTCATCCCCAGGTTATGCTCCATGCCAATCTCCGCCGCGTGCTCCACCGCCTCGTTGCTGCCGTTCTGCGCCGCCACTAGCCCCGCCGCCGCCATCGAACACGCCACGCCTACTTCCCCCTGGCAGCCCACTTCGGCCCCACTGATCGACGCATTCTCCTTATATAGGACCCCGATCGCCGCGGCGGTCAGAAAATACCGCGCCATTCCCGCATCCGTGCCGCGCAGAAAACGCATGTAATAGTGCGCCACGGAGGGAATGATCCCCGCCGCGCC
>PMOV01000223.1:10082-10232 GCA_003161195.1 Acidobacteriota bacterium
CCGCGCGCCACGCAGTCCCGCATGGCTTGCCAGATGCGCGCCATCCCCGCATAAATCGCGTCCTCGCTGCGCCAGGTCTTCTCGTTTGCCAGCATCAGCTCATGAATCTTTAGCCCATGCAGCGCGCCCAGTTCCAGTAGCTCCGCCGCG
>PMOV01000262.1 GCA_003161195.1 Acidobacteriota bacterium
GGTTGAGGGGCACGATACCCTCCGTGCCGGTGCCGGTAACAAATCCCTGCGAAGCGAGACTCACGCCTTTCCCGCCGATCGGCTGGCCCAGGTCATTGTTCGCGCGCATAAAACTGAAATGCAATTCGTTGACGGCCGTGGAGCTCAGCGTTTTGGTATCACCGAGGCTGAGCAATTGCGCACGGCCGGTGTACAGCGCGTTAAAGCCCGGCACGCTGGCGCCGCTTTGCGCCACGGGATAGGGATTATTCACGGAATATTGGTCTATAAAATAATAGAGCGAGAGCGAACCCCAACGACTTTCATAGTCGAGGTGTGTGGCGCCTTTGTCGTCGCCCAGGATTTCGTTTTGTCCGGACGTGGAGAACGTGCTGGTGCCGGAATTAGGAGCGGGAATGTACTGGAGCAGATTTTGCGCGGGCGCGGACCATGCGTTCTGCGGGATGATGGCGTTGGGGAACACACATTGAGAAGAGCTGGTGCAGTTGGACGCGTAGGTCTGCGTCGATTTTCCGGTGGCGCTGGGAATGGCCTCGCCCTGATAGTAATAATACGGCTCGCCCGCCGAAACCGTGGTGCCCAGCTTTGCTGCCAGGATGTCCGCAAAATGTTGACCGCTGACGGCGGTGGGGATGGTATCGCCATTTATATCGTTCGTGACCAGGGTTTTCGCGATATCGCTTAAGTTGCCGGAGCGTTCCTGCGCGGAAGGCACGGCGATCAGACCGGTATCGACGCCCTGCTTCATGCGCGTGCCCTGGTAATCCACGAAGAAGAACACTTTGCTCTTCACGATGGGGCCGCCGAACGTTCCGCCAAACTGGTTCTGCTGAAAGATGCCGCGATCCGCGGAAAAGAAGTTCCTGGCGTCCAGGTCCGTGTTGCGGAGAAACTCGAAGCCGTTGCCGTGCAATGCGTTGGTGCCGGATTTGGTGACCACGTTGATCTGCCCGCCGCTGTAGCCGCCATACTCGGCATTGCCACTGGCCGTCAGGATGCGGAATTCCGCGATGGAGTCGAGGTTGGGAATGATCGTCGTTCCCGAGTTAACGTCTTCTTCCGTGTCGCTGCCGTTCACGATGAAGGCGTTGGCAAATTCCCGCTGGCCGTTGATGGAGATGGTTCCCGGGTTGAGTTCGCCGGAGGGCGAGAGCGCGCTTACGCCCACGTCCTGTTGGGTCTCGGACGTCAGCGACGTGGCCGGCGCCACGCCAGGCTGCAGCGCCAAAAGGTCGGTAAAACTGCGCCCGTCCAGCGGGACGGCGGTCATCTTGCTTCCGCTGATCACTTCGCCGAGTTGCGTGTCCAAGGTTTCCGCGTGTACCGCGGCGTCTTCCACGCGCACCTCGACGCTCTGTTCGCCCACTTCCAGCCGCGCATCAATCAGCACGGCGCTGTTTACGTCCAGCGCAATGTCCGTGCGGCGGTAGGTTTTGAATCCCGCGCGTTCGATGGCGATGTCGTAGCGGGCCACCGGTAAATCCGCGAAGACGTAGCTGCCGCGGTCGTCGGTGGTGCTGCTGCGCTGGACGCCGGTGGCGCGATTGGTCACCGTCACGCCGGCCTTTGCCACCGCCAGTCCGCTGGCATCCAGCACATTTCCAGAGATGCTGCCGCCCGGGCCGGCCCCCGCCCACACGGGAATCGAGGCACACAAGACCATCAGGATCGCGGCCACCAGCTTTGCAGCCATCGGTATCGCGCTGGACATCCACCGTAAATATTGGGCAACCGCCGAGCGCCGCTGCGTGGAAGCTACTTCACCGCAAACTGGAAACCGAACGTTCACAAAGAATTCTCCCCGTCTCTCAAGTTTGCTACCGGTCTTTCGCTTCACCACGCGCGACGCGATTGCGACATCATGTCTATAGGGATGTTCTTGCAACAGAGTTGCAAGTAAATATACGACTAATTTGGTCGTATATTTAGGCAGTTTAATGCACATCCTGATTCCTGTTCCCCGGGAGGTCAGCACTAGCAACGCATCGTTAACCTGAGTCTCGGAGCATCGTCCACAGCGTCGTTGCAACTGCCTTGCAGAAAGCAATATACGACAAGCGTGGTCCTATATCAAGCTCTCTACAGCGAACGGAGCGAATTTCGCCCCGAGCGGCCGGCTCCACGGGTTAAAAGGTGTTTTTGTGGCGCTTGGAATCCAAAAAAAACGGGGCAGTCCGCAATGACGGAGTGCCCCGGAACAAAGCTGAACGATGAAGCTAGAAGGTCAGCTTCAGCGCGAACTGGACAAGGCGCGGGTTGTTGACGGTGGAGTTGACGAAGCCGAAACCTGGGGCGTTGATGTCGTTAACGGGCTGCCCAAATTGCGCGTGGTTGAAAAGATTGAAAAACTCTGTGCGGAAATTCAAGCCCATGTTTTCCCAAGGCAGCTTGAATTGTTTGATGATGGAGAAGTCCGTATTCACAAAATCCGGGCCGTACACTGGGACGCGGCTGGCATCGCCAAGCTCGTTCATAGCGGACCGCGGAAAGCAAGCAGCGTTGATGTATTGGGTTTTGGTTTGGCCGGCGTATGGATTGCAGCCGGCAACCTGATCCGGACGATCGAACTCGTTGCCGTTGCCGCCAGTGTTGAATGACACGCCGGAATCGTTGCCGCTATCGATCAGCGGAACGGCAAAGCCGGAAGCGATCCGCTCGATCAAAGTGAGTTGCCAGCCGCCGAGAAGCGTATTGGTGAGGTTATTCCAATCATGGCCAAACTGCTTGCCTTGGCCGAACGGCAGGTCATAGAGGACGCTGGCGGTGAAGTTGTTATGCAGGTCAATCTGCGAAGGAGCCCAATCCAGCTTCTGCCAATTGGGGAGTGGGAAGTACGGGGCGCTCAGCTCGGAGCCGAGGCCGTCGGAAAGGCCGTTGTCGTACGTATGGGAGTAGGTGTAGGCGACGAGGGCGTAGAGACCGTGCCTGGTGGACTTGGTCTCCGCCTTGATCTGCAGGGAGTTATAGCTGGTTCTGCCAAGATCCCCGAATTCCAAAATAGCATTGAAATTCGTAGGGGTGTAGGGGGATATGAATTGGCCGCCGCCGGGAGCGCAACCCAGGGTGTAACCTGGAATGTTACCGCAAGCGCTTGGTCCGTCGGTATCGATGGCATTGCCGGCAACCAGAATGTGCGAGCCGTGAGAACCGGCGTAGCCCACCGTGAGAACGACGTTGCCGGGCAACTGATGCTCGACGTTGGCGTTGTATTGGTACACACGCCCGTGCTTGAAGTCTCGCGGCTGGTAGTAATACGTTCCGCTGAAATTCGAGAGTGTGGGCGGGGCGCTAAATAGCTCGAAACCGTTGGAGATGCTTGTGGTAGTGCCGCCGGGTCCGCAAGCGGGGGTAACACCGAAGGGCGTAACGGCCGGGCAACCGCCGAACTGGAAGACATCGCCTTCGGCCAAAAATGGCGGATTCTGCCAGAGACCCTGTGCGCCCTGACTCCACGCGGAATCGTGATAGATCGAGCCGCCCGCCCGCAGGACGGTCTTGTCGCTGCCAAAAAGCTTATACGCGAGGCCGACACGCGGTTCGACGCCCGTCCAATCCATGTGGACACCGGCGGAGCCCCCGATGCCGTTCTGATTGGCGACGAGGAGCTCGCCTAAGGGGTTGGTGGAGAGCGGAGGAGGAATGTAGTCTGCCTGGCGACCGGCAGAATCCGTGATCGGAGTCGTCAGGTCGTACGCAAAACCGAGATTGAGGGTTAGATTTTTGGTGATGCGCCAATCATCCTGGACATAAGGACGAATGATCTTCCAGCGGCGCCCGGTGACCGGACCGTTAAAGGTCTGATCATGTTCCGAGATGCTGACGTAGCCGAGGCTCAGATCGGCGATCGGGTTTCCAGAATAAATGCCGAGAGGAATCCAGAAGCCATCCTGGAACGCTTCGGTACCGACGTTCATTTGGTTGGCGCGAAGATCGATTCCGACATGCAGATCGTGCTTGCCGCGAATCAAGTCCAGAGAATCGGCGAAGCTGAAAATGTTGGTGCCGCCTTGAAAAGGGGAGTACCCGCGATCACCGGCAGAAAAGTAGGGTGGGTTGATCAACGTGGAGACGAGGCCGCAGCTATAAGCGCCTTTTATGCAGGTGGCGCTGCCGACCGCGCCAGTACATCCGAGGTTGGCGCCCGGAATGCCAACGCCTACAAAGTTCGCGGAATCGCAACTGCCCGTACCCTGGGAGGTGATGTAGTCGAAGATGCGATTGTAGCCGAAGCTGAATTGATTGACCGTCGTGGGCGAGAAGACGTGGGTTTCACCGATAGCCGCGTTGCGGGCGTGATTGATGATGCCCTGGTTGCTGCCGAAGGCGTTCGCTTCGACGAGCGCGCCAGGCCCGCCGCCGCCCGGAACGTACGAGACCGCGTTATCGTAACTGAAGCGCGCGAAGGCATTGTCCGCACCGGAGAAATTATGGTCCAGGCGGATGTCAAACTTGGTTTCATTCAAGCTGCGCACCGGCTCGCTGATGAAATTCGCGCCAGGCAAGTCGGCATTCGGCAGCGGGAACAGATTAATCAAGCCCGCACCGATGGGATTGATCAGCGCGGCGGGAATTTTGGAGCAATTCGCTCCGGCGACCTGGCTGCCGTTGGGATTGACGGCGGTCGGCAGACCGGTGACAGCGTTGCATTGGAAATCGGGGTTTGCCGCACCGACCAAGTAGGGATTGGTGATGGCCTGCGTCGCTCCGCCGACTCCGGAACCGGCGATCGGATTGCCTGAAGTGTCGACACTAAAATCTGCGTAGGGCTGTGCTGCGCTGGTATGCCAGGCCGCGGCGGGCACCAAACCTTCGAAGGGGATGGCGTGCAGCTGGTCTTTTTGCTCGCCATCGACGAAGAAGAACGTCTTGTCCTTCTGGATAGGGCCGCCAACGGAGCCGCCGAACTGATTTAGGTTGAATTTTTCGGCCGTGGAGACGAAGAAACTTTTGGCATCGAGATCGGTGTTACGAAAAAATTCAAAGAGCGAACCATGGAAATCGTTGGAGCCGGACTTGGTGGTGACGAGGACGGTGGGTCCAGCGCGAGAGCCGTATTGCGCGGAGTAGCTGTAGGTCAAGACTTTGAATTCCTGAATATCGTCGATGGAAGAGAAGGTGCCGATGCCGCCGGCCGTGAGTTCATTGTTGTCCACGCCGTCGAGCAGCCAATCGGTGCTGTTCGGCCGCGAGCCGCCGACGGACAAAGAAAAAGAGCCGCGCGCTGCCACTTCGCTGCTGGCGGCGGAGGTGAAGAAGCTGTTGGGATTGGACTCGGCGACGGCGCCGGCAGTGAGCGTGGCGAGTTGCACGAAATCGCGGCCGTTCAACGGCAATTGCGCAACCTCCTGCCCGGTGATCACCTGGCCGAGCGTGGGATTGGTGGTTTCCACGGCGACAGCTTCGGCGGACACTTCGATCGTGGAAGCCACCGTGGTGGGCGCCAGCGTGAAATCGACTTCGCGCGCTTCGTCCACCTGCAGCCGGAGGTCTTTCGAGATGCCACTCTGGAAGCCCGAGAAGTCGACCTTCACGGTGTAGATACCCACAGGAAGCAATGGCACGAGGTAATGACCGCTATCGTCGGTCCGGCCTTCGCGCGTGGCCCCGGTGTTCTGCGAGGTCACTGTAACGGTGGCACCGGAAATGCTCGAGCCGGATTTATCCAGCACGTTGCCGGAAAAGCTTCCAGTGGCCTGCGCGTGCATCGCCGGAGCTACGGCCATGGCGAGGGTGCAAGCCAGCACTAGCCAAATCAGACGCTGTGGCAGAGCGGCGGCGAGTAGCCTGACAACGCCAGTGCATGTGCCTTGCTGTGTTCTGCGGTCCATCGTTAAACGCCCCTTTCGTCAGCGCCGCAGTGCGCGGCGTTACTTACCCTGAATTCGTGAAACAAACAATTGCAAAAACTTGTCGGCCTGCACATCGATACAGACTTTGGCGTTTGGCGTTACGTGGTCCAGGCCTTCGATGACGTAGCGGTCGCCCTCTGGAAAATGACGCAGCACGTTGCGTTCGATTTCGTTGCGGCGGTTGGCCACGGTTTCGCCGCGGGTAAATTCACCGCGAGTTTCCACGTCCACGTGCATCAGCGGGGCGGTGACCAGCGTGGCGTCGATGGCTACGCCGACGGCCAGCGGATCGTACATGGGCGAGCCGGTATCGCCGTACTTTTCGGACAGCTCCACGAGGAATTTGGCCACGCCGTAGATGAAGTCGTTGATGGCGCCATGCGTTTGGCCGAGTTGCTCGAGTTGCTTGCGGCCAAAAAGCGTTTTGTCGCCTACATCCAGGCCCACCATGGTGAGCGGCCAGCCGGCCTGAAAGACGATTTGCGCGGCTTCCGGGTCGTTGTAGATGTTGGCTTCCGCTGCGGCGTTCACGTTGCCGCCCTTGATGGAGCCGCCCATGATGATCACCTCTTTTACCAGCGAAGCGATGGAGGGATCCTTTTGCAGCGCCAGAGCGATGTTGGTGAGCGGGCCTACTGGAACCAGGGTGATTTCGTGGGGATGCGCGCGGACGAGTTCGATGATCAGGTCGGGTCCGAAGCGGGGGTCGGCTTTGCACTTGCTGTGGGGCAGCTCGATGTTGGCAAGGCCATTTTTGCCGTGCCAGAATTCCGCGGTGACGAGCTTTTGAAACAGCGGATGCTGCGCGCCGCCAGCCACGGGAATATCGCAGCGATCGGCCAGCGAGACCATGCGCAACGCATTTTCCAGGCCTTGCGCCGCGGTGACGTTTCCGGGGACTACGGTGATGGCCCGAACGTCAAGCTCCGGGGAAGTCAGCGCCAGCATGATGGCCATGGCGTCGTCGGTGCCGGGGTCCGTGTCAATGATGACCTGGCGAACCGCGCCACGCGAACTGGCCGCGAACGAAAGACCGAAGACCGCGCAAAGTAGGAGGCCCACGAATAAGCGAATACGCAAGCTGACCCGTTCCGCCGCGGATTGAGAAGCGAACGCCGAAGAAATACGCATTTACTCTCCCCCTCGAATGAGAGGGAAATCTAGAAGCTGTTTGCTATGCAGTGCTCACCCCTATAAAAGTTGAGGACAGGTTAGTGTTCCGCGGAGAGAAGTGTCAAGACAAAAGTGGCTGCTAAAATTTCACTGTAAACGATTCAAAAAAGGAAAAAGACACGCGTAAATTTTCCAAAATGGAATTGCCGGCGAGTTCTCCGCAAGAAAAGGGTCGAGTCCTGGCATGCGCGGTGAATGGTTAACTTGTGCGCGCAAAAATGATGAGGCTCAAACCGACAAGGAAGCAGATAAACATGGCGGCGATGAGCCTCGATGTACCAGATGGGGCGGTACGAAATTCCCGCCAGATGAAGACGCCCCAGAACGCTGCGACCATGGTGGCGCCTTGCCCCAGGCCGTAGGAGATCGCGAATCCCGCGCGGCCACTGGCGATGATGTTGAAGGACATGCCGACGCCCCAGATGATGCCGCCGAGGATGCCCGTGAGGTGCGTGCCGAAACCGCCGTGGAAATATTCCGCGTACGTAACGGGCCCACCGCGGAAAGGTTTTTTCATCACCAGGGAGTTCAACAGGAGATTGCTGACAAAAATGCCGACGGCGAAGATGAACACCGCGGCGTAGGGACCGACCTTGCCCGGCTCAGGGCGCGTGAAATCCGGAAACATAGCGGCCGCGACAAAGCGATAGAAAAAACCCATAAGCAATCCGCACGCAACCGAGAGGACAAGTCCTTTGGTGCTCACGCCGGCGGCGGGGCCGGGGATTTTGCGATAGGCCAGGGCGTCCAGCACGATAGCGAGGACGACCAGCAACACGCCGCCGCCGAGGAGCGGCACATTGCCCACCGGATGTTCGAGATAGTTTCCCGCAACGCCGAGCACCAGCGCGAGGCCGATGCCCACGGGAAACGCCACCGCCATGCCGGCAATATCGATGGCCGCCACGAGCAAGATGTTTGCAGCATTGAAGATCGCCCCGCCGAGCAGCGCGGATAGAACACTGGATCGCGAAGCTTGCTCAAGGTCCGCCAGAAATGGGCGGCCTTCGCTGCCGTGACTGCCTAGAGTCAGGCCGAGGATAAGGCTCAGCAGCAGAACGCCGATGGTGTAGTCCCAGTAAAACAGCTCAAAGCGCCAGTCCTTTTTCGCCAGCTTCTGCGTATTGGCCCAGGAGCCCCAGCAGAACATGGTGATGATGGTGAAAATGACCGCTTGCGAATAGGTTTGCAGTAGAAACATCTGGCTCCCTTGTGCGCAACTCTCGCCCTGGGATTATCGTGACATGCTGACCGCTTGCCGCTGCCAGGCAGCATCAAATTCTTCCCGCGAGGGATAGGATTTTTGCGTTCCCACTCTGGTGGTGGATATCGCCGCGTACAGATTGGCGCGAGAGAGCGCGGACTTTTCCGGCAAGCCCTCGGCGAGAAAGACGGCGAAGCTGCCGATGAAGGCGTCGCCCGCGCCGGTGGTGTCCACGGGTTGTACGGCGAAGGGCGAGATCAGTTCCATTCCTTCACTGCTGGCCAGTAGAGCGCCGCGTTCCGCGAGGGTAAGCACCACGCGGCGGAAGCCGCTCTGCAGCAAAGCGGCAGCGCAGGCTTTGGCTTCGTCTGGCGACTTCGCGGAAACGCCGGAGATGGCTTCGGCTTCCGTTTCGTTGGGGATGAGATAGTCGGCGTTCTGCAGACGAACAAGGTCGGCTTGTTGCGCGGGCGCCGGATTCACGATGCAGCGGATGTTATGGGTTTTGGCAAAGTGTACCGCGTGATAGATGGTGTCCAGCGGAATTTCAAATTGCAGGATGACGGCATCGACGCTGCACAGGGTTGCCTCGGCGGCATCCACATCGGCAGGCGAAAGCGTGTCATTCGCGCCCTTGACCACGATGATCCGATTCTGGCCGTTGGGCTCGACAAAGATGGGCGCCACGCCGCTCGAGACGCCGTCCACGATTTGCACCAGGCTGGTGTCGATCCCGCGCGAGGCAAAATTCTTTACCGTGGCCTCGCCGAAGAGATCGTTGCCTACTTTTGCAACCATCACCACCTCAGCGCCGCAAGAACGCGCCGCTACCGCCTGATTGGCGCCTTTCCCGCCGAATCCCAGATGGAAAGATTTCCCGAAGATGGTTTCACCGGGACGCGGAAATGCGTCGGCGAAGGTGGTGAGGTCCACGTTGGCGCTGCCGATCACCGCGATGCGCGGGCGATTGGACACGAATCACTCCAATGTTGGATGGCGCGGGACGCCGATCTGCACAGCCTGCGCCGGCAAAAGGCGCACGCTCCCTGCGAGCAAACCGCGAGACTATATCATGTGTGCGGTACGCGTGCGCTTCAACCTCGAGGAACTTCCTGCAAGAGACTTTTCTGCAGCGCCAGGACGCGCGCGATTTCCGTTTCGATAGCTTTGGTGGTCACCGGTTTGGTGACGAATCCATCCATGCCCGCTTGCAGACAGCGCTCGCGATCCTCCTCGAAGGCATTCGCGGTCATAGCCACAATGGGCAAATGGACGCCGGAAGAACGTTCGCCGGCGCGGATGCGCTCGGTGGCTTCGAGCCCGTCCATGACGGGCATTTGCATGTCCATCGCCACCAGGTCGAACTGCTGCTCGGCCAGCAAACGCATCGCGATGGCGCCATCGCTCGCGATGGCAACGCGGTGCCCCATTTTTTCCAGCAGACGCGCGATGAGGCGTTGATTGATGAGGTTGTCTTCCGCCAGCAGGATGCGCAGAGGTGCTTGCCGTTCCAAGAGCGGTGCGGTTGAGGCCACCGCGGCCGGTTGAGGAGCGCCATCGAGTGCGGCGGCGAGCGCCTCTTGCAACACCGCGCGGCGGTAAGGCTTAA
>PMOV01000100.1:0-1249 GCA_003161195.1 Acidobacteriota bacterium
AACGTGTCGCACCCCAAACCATTCACGCCGCGTTCGATCAATAGTGTAGCCGCTTCCAGCGAAAATCCGGGGAAGTGCATCTTTCCAGCAGCGTCCTGATTGCGGTATTTCGCTGCCTCCGGCCAGCGCGATGACCAACCGGTGCTCAGCAGCACAATCGCATGAGCCGGAATCGTGCCGTGCTGCTTCTCCCATCGCGCGATGCGCTCGACGGTCAGCCGGTAGTCCGCATCCTTGGCGCTCTCCGCTTGAACATCGATCACTACCGCCGGACCGAGGAGTTTCTCCGCAGAGATTCGGTCCACCGTCGTTTTCCCAGGCGGAAAGTGTACCGGAGCGTCCAGGTGCGTGCCATAGTGCTCGAGCATCCAGAAGCTGCGCGTGAAGTAGCCATCTTTCTCGAGGGTGGCGTTAGGCTTCGCTTCGAAGACGCGCTCATCTCCCGGCCAAGCAACCAATTTATCGTTAATGGCGTAACTCAAGTCCACAATGCGCGTCATTCCGCCGGGCAGAGCGGCTGGCAATGCTTTAGGCGAGGTATCTTGGGGGCGTGCAGGCATGTTCATTGCGGCAGCGGCGCAGACTAAAAAAGCTCCCAAGCATAGTCCAACCCACATCTTGAGCCTCGTGCCAAATAGTTTCGCGGCGGATTTGCGAAGAGCGATCACTCGAGAATGGCGCTGAATATTCCACACGATTTGCAGCATAACCAACTTGCGCTGCGATGGCCGCAGGTTCCGCCCGGCATTACAGCATTGGGATGCCGGGAGCCGCCGTGATACCCGCCATGCGCAAAATGTCTTGATACTCCGCGTCGGTGACCGGCGAAATGATGAGTCGCACGTTTTTCAACATTTTTACCTTTTTCAGGGTGCCGGCCGCGCGCATCTCGGCCAGGGTCACTTGGCGGGGCAGCTTCTCNNGGCGCGGTGTGGTAGCAGAGCACGCGGTCGCCTTTACGTACCTGCTTGAGGGCGCGAATGGCGTCGGGCTTGGAATTGGCACCATGCCACATCTCTTTGCCTTTCACAAACAGCGTATCCCAATGATAATGATGGGGATCGGCGGTAAATATCCAATAGTGGCGTTGCGGTATAGGAGTGGCCATCGAGGCTCAGGTCCGCAGCAATATACACAAGGTGTCTGGTAAAGCCAAATGAAATGTACAACCTATGAGACGAGCGAGAGTGGAAAACGGTGCAAAAGTGCCACCTGCGCATCGGTTGCTGGAATATAGCGGCAAGTTTCA
>PMOV01000100.1:1354-1779 GCA_003161195.1 Acidobacteriota bacterium
GCCACTTCCAGTTCGCGGATGGTTCCGGGCGCGATTTCGGCGATTTTGGCTGCGTGTACGAAGGCCATGTTCGAGGACTAATCTCCTTGCACAGGTACGTGCGGGGTTGCGTGAGAGGTTGCGTCAATGGGTAGCGTTATGTCGACGGGCGAGGTCACCTGTGGCGTCACCTGCGCGCCCTCGACTTTCGCCAAGAGTTCCACGAACTTCTGCTTGCGTTCTGTCTGGTCGTGCCCGCCTTCGGCATCGGCCAGTTGCGTAATGTTCATGGAGCAGAACTTCGGTCCGCACATGGAGCAGAACTTGGCTTCTTTGTAGAAATCGTCGGGAAGATTTTCGTCATGCATGGCTTTGGCGGTGGGTGGATCGAGTGAAAGCTCGAATTGCTTGTTCCAATCAAAAAGGAAGCGCGCATAGCTGAGGGC
>PMOV01000100.1:1849-2748 GCA_003161195.1 Acidobacteriota bacterium
AGCGTATAGAACGGCGCTTCGTGGCACCATTCCATTTCCTTGTCGACTTGCTCCTTGATCTTGTCGAGTGGTACGTGGCCGGGGCCTTCGATCATCACTTGCACATCGTGTTCCCAGGCCTTCGTGGTGAGTTCGCCAAGGACTTTCAGTTCGGCAAATTGCGCTTCGTCGCTCGCGTCTGCGATGCAGCCGGGGCGCAGGCCGTCGCCGAACGAGAAGCTAACGTCGTGCTTTTTAAAAATCTTGCAGATGTCTTCGATGTTTTCATAAAGAAAATTCTGCTTCTTGTGGTGCTCCATCCAATGTGCCATCAGCGAGCCGCCGCGGCTGACGATTCCGGTAATGCGTTTGCGCACGAGCGGTACGTGCTGGCGCAGCACGCCGGCATGGATGGTCATGTAGTCGACGCCCTGTTCGGCCTGCTCTTCGATAACTTCCAGCATCAGGCTAAGCGTGAGGTCCTCTGGCCGGCGCACGCGAGAGATGGCTTCATAGACGGGCACCGTGCCGACGGGAACGGGCGAGGCTTCGATGATGGCTTTGCGGATGTTGGGGATGTCGCCGCCCGTCGAGAGGTCCATGACCGTGTCTGCGCCATAGTGCACCGCGTGATGCAGCTTCTTTAGTTCTTCGTCGATGTTGGAATTGGTCGAAGAGTTGCCAATATTGGCGTTGATTTTGCACTTGCTGGCGATGCCGATGGCCATCGGTTGCAGGTTACGATGGTGAATGTTGGCGGGGACGATGGCCCGGCCGCGCGCGATTTCACTGCGCAGCACTTCGGGATCGAGTTTCTCGCGCTGCGCGGCAAACTGCATATCCTCTGTGACGATGCCCTGGCGCGCGAAATGCATTTGCGACATGTTGCGGTGGCCATTGGCGCCGGCCGAGACCGCTTC